>CAMZFA010000001.1 GCA_947305945.1 uncultured Spirochaetales bacterium
CTGAAGCGCACTGTCGTTCAGTGCGAGGCGCTCATTTGCAGCCGGATAACATAGAATTGAGGCATAATAACAAAAATGGGATCCATAGCTATTTCGCGACAGTCTCTATTTTATAGGAATTGAAACAAAAAGGTGTAATTTGCTGATTTACTGAGCTACTGTGCTGAAGTGAAGACAGATAATAATTTCTCAGAGGGCTTCAAGCTGTGCGCGCAGGCTGTTTGCTTTTTCTTTTGAGAACTGGGCGCCTGTCTGCTTTATTATCTGACCTGCCAGCAGGGATGCAATGAAGCCGCTCTTCTCAATGTCAAAACCCTTGCACTGACCGTAGAGGAAGCCCGCTGCATATGTGTCTCCGGCTCCGGTGGTATCAACTGCCGTTTCCGGTCCCTGGACGGGAATCTCGGTTATTTTTCCCCTGTGGCTGATATAGGAGCCTTTCTTGCCGTTCTTGACCACGGCTGTTTCACAGAGCTTGCCCATGCTGCGGCAGCACTCATAGGCGTCATAGTTGTCAAACATGCTGCGGGCCTCTTCCTTGTTGGCAAAGACAATGTCGCAGTGGTTTCTGATCAGATCCAGGAAGGAATCGTGGTAGCGGCCTACCGCAAACATGTCCGCTATGTCGAATGAGACCTTGACGCCGTTAGCGTGTGCAAGTTCCAGGGCCTTTTTCACGGTGGCCTTCTGGTTGTCCGTGTCCCACATGTAGCCGGTGAAATGGAAGAAATCCGCGCGGGTGAGGTCTGACTCCACAATGTCATCCGGTGAGAAGTCCCTGTTGGCGCCCAGGTAGGTGTTCATGGTTCTGTCCGAGTCGGGAGAAACCAGGATGATTGAGGAGCCGGTGGGGTTGGCCGATACGGCAAGGTTGTCCTTCACGCCCAGGAGGCTGAGCTGGCTTCTGTATATGTTTCCGTACTCATCCGGGCCTATCTTACCGGCCAGAATGGACTCTATTCCCATTGCCGAGAGTGTTATGACCGTGTTGGGGCAGGAGCCGCCGCAGGAGTATGACGGGGTTTTCTTGGTCTTTATGAAGGAGACAAGTTCCTCTCTTTTCTCCGTGGAGATAAGGTTCATTGTGCCTTTGTGAAGGCCCAGCATGCCCAGATCCTCAAAGGAAACGTTCACTATTACGTCAATGAGAGGGTTTCCTATTCCGTATACTATTCCTGTTTCCTGCTTCATGGTGACAGTTTACCCCGCTGCCTGCAGTGTTTTCAACAACAGAATGAAAAAGAATTGTGCATCCGGAATATCCGTTGTGTTTCATTGTGTGTGATCTGTTTTTTCCTTCTGCGGTTAATTCTTGTAAATAAAAGAAAAAACGCATTTTAGGCAGTTTTTATACAACACTATTGCACAGGTTATGCACAACTTGGTCGGGTATAAGTGTAAAACTATATGCAGTCTGAACTTGGGCTTTATGCACCGGTTTGCAGAGGGTAACCGGCCCCGAGGGATATTTTATTTCTGTATAAAGAAATAATTATTAAAAATAAAAAAAGATTCAACAAAAGTTATATAAGTTTTTAAGTGGTGTGAAGTTGTTAAGTGAAACTGTTTAGGGTTGTTTATACAAGGTTTTGCACAAGTTATTGACAACTTGTTTCCAGCAGTGTCTGAACGGCCCCTATTGCGTATATTGCAGCGGTTTCACACCTCAGAATGTTTGTTTTCAGCAATACCGGTGCAAAGTCAGATGCAATGAGGTCCTGTGTTTCGGTCTCCGTCAGACCGCCTTCGGAGCCTATGAGTATGCCCACCGCTCCGTCAAAACCACTTAACAGTCCCACCAGGTCCTGCTGCTTTTCTCCTAAGGGGCACTGGTGGAAGAAAAGGCCCTTTCCTTCTGTGCCAAGGTCTTTGCAGAGGTTTCTGAAATGTGCGGGTACGTCCTTTATGTCCGTCACGCCTTCTACGGCGGTGGGTACAACAGAGCCGCTCTGCTGAACGGCCTCTCTGACCACGGATTCAAAGCGTGAGAATTTGCCCTGTTCGGAGCCCGAGAAGTCAGATACGCAGTTTCTGCTGTGAACCAGCACTATTCTTGTTACCCCGGCCTCGGTGGCCATGCGTATTATGTCATCTGTCTTGCGGCCTTTGGGTATGCACTGGTAGAGCACTATGGTTTTTTCCGGTCTGCATGAGGGGAGGGTGTCCGTAGTGGCTCCGGCACCGGGATTTTCTCCGGATATCAGGGTGCAGGATTTTTGCGATATGTTTTCTATTTTAAGGGCCCAGGTTTTTCCCTCTGTGTCCCTTCCTGTTATCTCCTGTCCCTCCTTCAGTCTGAGGACGCGGACTATGTAGTTGTAGTCCTTTCCTGTGAGCACCAGCGGTTCCTGAGGTCTGAAGGCGGGGGGAAGGAGGAAGAGTCTCATCAGAGCACAAGTCCTTCTTCTATGTAGTCGATTGCAGCTCTGATCTGGGGATCGAACCAGATGTCTACTCTGGGCAGCTCGTCATAGGTCATTCTGGAGAAATAGACGTTTCTGACAAGCAGAGCCACAACGTCATCCGAAACTCCTGTGTCAGGGTTCTCCTTTATGAAGTTCAGCACGTTCTCCTTTGTGTACTGCGGGTGTGCGGCAACGTAGTCGCGGACCAGGGTGGTGGATATGAGGGCGCTGTAGGCTTCCTTTTCTTCATCTTTTACCGTGGGTGCCGGTACAGGAATGTCCGGTTCAACGCCCTTCTGATGTATTTCCTCTCCCGAAGGCGGTACAAAGGAGGCAACCGTAACGGAGATTTCGGCATCGCCAAAGGCGGAAACTGCCTGCATTATGCCCTTTCCGTAGGTTGTTGTGCCTACGAGTACGGCCCTTCCGTTGTCCCTCATGGTTGATGAGAAGATTTCCGAGGAGCTGGCCGAGTATTCGTTGATAAGGATGGCTACCCTGATTCTGGTGGGCACTTTCACGCCCAGTTCAGCCCTGTAGGTGGAGTTGTTTTCCTTGTGCTTGTAGTTGACGGTGAGCAGGTCGGCGTCCGAGATGAACATGTCCGCAATTTTGAGGGCGGCCGTCACGTCTCCGCCGGGGTTGTTCCTCAGGTCTATTATCAGGCCGCGCATTCCTTTGTTCATAAGGTCCGTGATTGCCTTTGAGATGTCCGAGGCCGTTGCATCGTAGAACTGCAGGATCTGAAGGTAGCCTATGCTGTTCTCAAGCATGTCGCTGATTACGGAGGGAACGGATATTTTCTCTCTGGTTATTGTTACGTCAAATGTGGCGCCGTTTCTCAATATGGTCAGGGTTACGGATGTTCCCGCCTCTCCCTTCATCCTGGCGGCGCAGTCATTTGCCGAGAGCTCTCCGGTGTCTTCCCCGTCAATGGCGGTAATCAGGTCTCCCGCCATGAGGCCGCTGCGTGAGGCCGGCGTGTTGGGGAAGATCTGGTTCAGGAAGCAGTAGATTGTGGACAGGTCGTTCTCGTCCTGATATTCCTTGTATGTCTTTGAGAAGTAGAAGCCCAGGCCTCCGTACGTTCCCATCATGCTTTCTTTGTACTCATCCATGTCCTCGGCTTTGACAAAGTAGGTGTACTTGTCTCCCAGGGAACTGAAAAGCGCCTCCGCCATGGCCTCGTAGGTCTTGTCGTGGTCAATGTCCCAGAGGTAGTTCTGCTCAAGGTATTTGTAGAGCCTTGTGAGCCTGGACATGTTCTCTTCTATCTTTTTGTCGTCCGACACAGTTGTTGCGCCTGCCGACTGCGTCCTGTTGGGGTCCGGAACCCTGTTCTGAAGGTTCTCATAGAATGCGTTCTGGTTTTCCATCACTCCGTTTGCGCCCAGGATTGAGACGGCAAGCAGGGCCAGAACCAGAACGGTAATTGCTTTCTTCATACCGTAAATATAACTTATTATGCGATTGTGAACAACAACACCGCTGTTTTGCCCGGTCCCCGGCCGGGCGATGAAAGTTGACCTGCCCTGCGTGAGAATGTAGAATTCAGACATGTTTTCTTACGTTAATTTTCCCGGATGGATAAAACCCGAAGTAGTATCGTTTCTCCCTGTGAGATGGTACGCCGTCATGTATATTGTTGCCTTCTCCGTAGCCTACGTTGTTTTCAGGAAGTACTGCAGGGAGGGTGCTCTGGGAGAGATGAATCAGGACGTATCAACGGACCTGTTTCTCTATGCGATCATAGGTCTGATTCTGGGTGCCAGGATTGGTTCATGCCTGCTCTACGAGGGCTCTGTCTTCTACCTGACCCATCCCTGGCTCATATTCTGGCCGTTCAGAAACGGAAGTTTCACCGGCCTTCCCGGAATGAGCTACCACGGCGGTGTTCTTGGGGCTTTTCTCGGTGTTGTGCTGTATGCACGCAAGAGCGGGTACAGGATTCTGGACCTGTGCGACGGAATCTGCGTTTCCGTGCCTCTTGGATACACTTTCGGAAGACTGGGAAACTTCATAAACGGAGAGCTCTGGGGCCGCTGCACCGGAACTTCATACGGAATGATTTTTCCGTACGCACCATCTTTCTCCACAAGCGAGGAGTGGGTCAGAAAAGCAGCGGAAAATGCGGGAATTGCGTACTCAAACGGCTCTTTTGTCAATCTGCCCAGACATCCGTCCCAGCTTTATGAGGCCTTTTTCGAGGGGGTTTTCCTCTTTCTTGTCATGTGGTTTGTCGCCCGTCCCCTGGTCAGGAAATACAAAAAGGGCAGGGGCTTTCTCACCGGAGCTTATTTTGCGGGATACGGACTGGTCCGTTTCATTATTGAATATTTCAGAGAGCCGGATTCCCAGCTGGGCTTTGTCATAGCCCTGGGAAAGGAAAGTGAGCCCACAGCCCTGTTTCTCTCGTTGTTCAACATATCCATGGGACAGGTTCTGTGCTTCATAATGATGGTTTTGGGAGCATTTCTTATGATCAGAGCCGGCAGGCTCGAGCCCACGGTTTATAAAAAGAAGGGAGGAAGGAGATAATGACAGTAAATGAGAGAGTTGAGGCCCTCAGAAGGCTCTTGGACGAAAAGGGCCTTGCCGCCTGGATTATCAACGGAACAGATCCGCATGAAAGTGAATATGTAAGTGAGCGCTGGAAGTCCCGCAGGTGGATTTCCGGTTTCACCGGAAGCGCAGGCTTTGTTGTCATTACCCGGGAGAATGCCCTCATTTGGGTTGATTCCCGCTACTTTGTCCAGTGTGCCGACCAGATCAAGGGTACCTGCTTTGAGATGAAGAAACTGGACGGTCCCGGTGCTTCAAGTCCCGTGGACTGGATCAGGGAAAACGTTCACGGAAAAACAGGTATTGCGGCAGATACCCTCATGGTTGAAAAACAACGCAAATATGCACAGGAAGGCATTGAAATAACACCTTCTGATGATTTGCTTGATATAATCTGGACCGACAGACCCTCCATGCCGGCAAATGCCGTTGTAAGGATGAGTGACAGGCTCTGCGGTGAAAGCGTTCAGTCCAAGGTGGACAGGATAAGAAAGGGGGTCAGCGGGAAAGACGCCGAGTGGACGCTGGTTTCTTCTCTGGATGACATTGCCTGGACGCTGAATCTCAGGGGAAGTGACATTGATGACACCCCTGTTTTTCTTGCCCATCTGCTCATAGGTCCGTCCTGTGTGAAGCTGTTCACTCCAAGAAGCAGATTCACGGAAAAGCTGCTTTCAGAGCTTGATTTTGAGGTTTTTGAATACAATGAAATAATTTCACACCTGGGAATGCTTGAGAACACCTCCGTTCTTCTCAATCCCCAGCGCATCAACTCCATGCTCTTCGGAGCCATTCCTTCTTCCGTGAAGGTTGTTGAGGGCCGTGAGATATCAACAGACCTGAAGGCCTGCAAGAACAAGGCAGAGCTTGAGGGTATGAGAACTGCACATATCCTGGACGGTGTGGCCCTTGTGAACTTCCTTGCAATGGTTGATAAGGGCAGGTACTCCTTTACGGAGGTCTCAATTGCCCGGGCTCTTGCCAACGAGAGGGAGCTGGAGAAGGACTATCTGGGTCCGTCCTTCAGTACCATTGCCGGTTTTGCCGATCACGGTGCGGTTATACACTACAGCGCTACCGGGGAAACGGATAAGGAAATAAAGGGTAACGGACTTCTTGTTCTTGACTCCGGCGGACAGTACACCGCGGGAACCACGGACATAACCAGAACCCTTCTTTTCGGCCGTGCCACAAAGGAGCAGAAGGAGGACTACACTCTTGTTCTGAAGGGGCACCTTGCTCTGGCTGCCCAGGTCTTCCCGGAAGGTACAAACGGTCATCAGCTGGACATTCTTGCCCACATGTTCCTCTGGAACAAGGGTATGACCTACTTCCACGGTACCGGCCACGGGGTGGGTTTCAGGCTTTCCGTCCACGAGGGTCCGCAGAGAATCTCAATACATCCGGCAAGCGCGGAAGTGAAGCTTCAGGAGGGTATGATTCTCTCTGATGAGCCGGGTATATACAAAGAGGGAAAACATGGCATCAGAATTGAGAATCTGGTTGCTGTTGTTCCTGCCATGAAGACGGAGTTCGGTCAGTTCTATACCTTTGAGACCCTGACCTGCTGCCCCTATGAGAGAAAGCTGATAGAAAAGAGCATGCTCACATCCGAAGAGATTGAACTGGTGGACACCTACCACGCGTGGGTCTGGGAAAAACTTCACAAGCTGGTCAATCCGGAAGCGGTGGATTATCTCAGACAGGCCACAGCCCCGCTTTAATCAGTCCGCAGTTGACCCCGGCTTTCTTTCGTAGTATCATGAAAATGCGAAAGAGGCGAAAGTAGCGAAAGAAACAAGCGAAAGGAGGGGCCGCAGTGTTGGAAAATGTAGACATAGAGTTCAAAGAACTGGATAAAACAACCGGAAAACTCCCGGAAAGTTTTGCAAAAGAGCTTATTGCGTTTGCAAATACAGAGGGAGGAGAGTTGTTTGTAGGCATCAGTGATGACAGAACCGTTGTCGGTGTAGACAATCCTGATGACGTTATGACCAGAATTTCAAATGTTGCTCATGATTCAATCCTTCCGGATATAATGCCCTTCCTGCAAATCAGAACAGTTGAAAAAGAAGGAAAAGCAGTAGTCAAAACAACTGTTTCCGTTGGAACGGAAAGGCCCTATTATCTCAAGACAAAAGGGCTCAGTCCTGCGGGGGTTTTTGTCCGAAGAGGTTCTGCCTGCATTCCGTTAAGCGAAACAGGCATAAGGCAGATGATTACAGAGACTTCGGGTAAAAGCTTTGAAGAAAGCAGGAGCCTGATACAGGGCCTTTCCTTCAATACTGCGGAAGCAGCATTTGCAAAGAGGAATCTTGATTTCGGCCCGGAGCAGAAGAAAACTCTGGCTCTTATCGGAAAAGACGGACTGTATAATAACCTTGCTCTTCTTTTGTCCGAAGAATGCAAACATACAATCAAGATTGCGGTTTTCCAGGGCAGAGACAGTTCCGTTTTCAGAGACAGAAAAGAGTTTTCCGGGTCTGTTTTAAAACAGCTTGAGGATGTATATGCTTTTCTGGATATACATAACGGAACAAAAGCCTCAATAGACGGTCTTGTGAGAAAGGATACAAGAGATTATCCCGAGCAGGCTATAAGAGAAGCGCTATTGAACAGCATTATTCACAGGGATTATCTGTTTTCCGGCAGCACCATCATAAATATTTATGAGGATAACATGGAGTTTATTTCTCTCGGAGGTCTTGTATCCGGACTTTCCCTCGAGTCAGTTTTCCTCGGAGCTTCCCAGTCCAGAAACCCCGGACTTGCTGCTGTATTCTACAGGTTGGGACTTGTTGAGAGTTACGGTACCGGTATAAGGAAGATTATGAGGCTTTATGAAAATGAACCGGCTCCTGAGTTCAAGGCAACGGAAGGAGTCTTTTATGTAAAGCTGAGAAACCGCAATGTTAAACCGCCTGTCAGAAGAAAGGAATCCGACAAACAACTTGTATATGATCTTATCAGAGATAAGGGAGAGGTCAGCCGTAAAGACGTAGAGATGGTGCTTGATTCAGGTACGACCAAAGCCTATGAATACCTGAAAAGCTTCTGCGACAAAGGCATTGTGCAGCAGAAACGGAACGGAAACAAGACTACATACGTTCTTTCGGATTAACGGGTCTGTCGCAAACACGACAACCATAATAAAGGGGCTGTGCAGTTTTGTTCTGCGACAGCCCCTCTGTAATCAGTTAAATATAATCAGTTGAATGTCACAATGCAGGGATCGTAGTCCTCGGGGGCCTTGTAGCCCAGCATCTCAATACAGGTTGTTGCTATTGAGCTTATGCCCAGACCTGTTTTGAGCTCCTTGGAGTACTCTCCGTTGTAGCACGGGTCAAAGACAATGCATGGTACGGGGTTCAGGGAGTGGCTGGTCTTTGCCTTGGGGCGGCCTGCGCTGTCCTTGGCAAGGGAGCCGTCCTTCTTGTGCTCGTACATGTCATCCGAGTTGCCGTGGTCTGCGGTAATGATCATTACTCCGCCGGCCTTTGCCACGGCATCCCTGATTCTGCCTATCTGGAGATCCATTCCTTCAACCGAGCAGACAACTGCCTCGAAAACGCCTGTGTGACCGACCATGTCTCCGTTGGGGAAGTTGAGCTTGATGAAGTCCCACTTGCCGCTTTCAATCTCTGAGATTACGCGGTCTGTGATCTCCGCGCACTTCATCCACGGTCTCTGCTCGAACGGGACCTTGTCGGAGGGAATTTCAACATATTCTTCAAGCTTGTCGTCAAACTTGCCGCTCTTGTTGCCGTTGAAGAAGTATGTCACGTGGCCGAACTTCTGGGTCTCTGAGATTGAGAACTGTCTTACTCCTGTTTTGCACAGATATTCTGCCATGGTCCTGTCGATTGCGGGCGGGCTTACCAGATACTGTGAAGGTACGTGGAGGTCTCCGTCATATTCCATCATTCCGGCATACTCAACTGCGGGAACGCGCTTTCTGTCAAACTCCGCAAGTTCCTTTGCCTCAAAGGCCTTTGAAATCTCAAGGGCTCTGTCTCCGCGGAAGTTGAAAAGGATGAATGAGTCTCCGTCCTCAACTGTTCCAACCGGCTTGCCGTTTTCTGCAATGACAAACGGGGGAAGGTCCTGGTCAATGGCGCCTGTTTCCTTTCTGAGGGTCTCAATTGCATCGTGTGCGTTGTCAAAACAGCGGCCTTCGCCCAGAACGTGGGTTTCCCAACCCTTGCGGACCATGTCCCAGTTGGCGTTGTAGCGGTCCATTGTTATGACCATTCTGCCGCCGCCGGAGGCTATCCTGCCGTCAAATGTTCCGTCTGCAGAAAGATCTGCAAGGAAAGCTGCAAAGGGGTCAAAGTAGTCAAGTGCGCTTGTGGGGTCTACGTCTCTTCCGTCAAGAAGAGCATGTACACGGACCTTCTTCACCCCTTCCTTCTTGGCCCGGACAATCATGTCCTTGAGGTTCTTAATGTGGCTGTGAACGTTTCCGTCGCTGAGAAGTCCCAGAAAGTGGAGCGTGGAGTTGTTCTTTTTGACATTTTCAATGAGTTTGGTCCATGTTGCGCCACGGAACATCTCTCCGGTCTCTATGGAGGAGGCAACAAGTTTTGCCCCCTGTGCAAAGACCCTGCCGCAGCCCATTGCGTTGTGTCCCACCTCGCTGTTTCCCATGTCATCATCTGTGGGAAGACCTACTGCAGTGCCGTGGGCCTTGAGTTTTGTCCAGGGGCAGCTTGCCATAAGGGAATCAAGATTCTCCTTCATGGCGCGCTTTACTGCGTCACCGTCCTCATATTTTCCGAAGCCTACGCCGTCCATGATTACAAGGACAACAGGTCCCTTGCGGCTGATTTTTCCGTTTTTCTGAAGTTTTTCAACTGCCATAACGTTCTCCTGTGTATTGTTCGATGTTATTCGAATTTCCTGTTTCTGAATTTGTATATGTTGACAAGGTTTTCATACCTTTCAATTACCGTGTCCATTATGAGTCCGTCCCATCTGAGCGGGATGGTCTCCTTTGCTTTTGCGCTTATCTGGTCTCTCTTTTCCTGAGGAAGGCTGAGGAAGAAGGCAACCTTGCCGGCAAAGTCATCCGTGGTGTCCTTGCACAGCAGGCCGTTCTCCCCGTTTCTTATGCTCTCTCCTGCCGCAGAGCCTTCAACCACCACGGAGGGGGTGCCCATGAGGGCGGCTTCCCTGACCACGAGGGAGAATGTGTCATAGAGGGAGGGGAATACAAAGAGGGTGGAAAGATAGTACAGGCAGTCCAGGACCTTGGAGTCCTGAAGGTGGCCTGTCATGACAAAGCGGTCCCCTATTCCCACCTTCTGTGCCAGTTCCTTCACGGCCTCCTCGTCCGGGCCTTTTCCGGCAAAGACAAGCTGGAAATCATAACCGGTCTTCTTGAGCTGGGACGCTCCTTCTATTATTCTTCTGAGATTTTTCTTCCAGTTTATCTGTCCTACATAGAGCAGGATGGGGGCGTCTTTCCTCAGGCCGAACTTGGAAGCAACCTCTTCCAGCATTTCTGTGTGAAGTTCCCTGACGTTGGTTCCGTTGGGCACGATTATCAGTTTTCCCTTGTAGCCGTAGCTCTGCAGCGTTTCGGCGGAGTTTTCGGAGACTGTCCAGACTTCGTCGCACTGGCTGTAGAAATCGGCGACCATTTCGGAGCCTATCTTTGCAAGCATCCTGCTTTTGGTTGCTATGAGGATGTCATCATAGTATTTGGAGTGGAATGTGCCCACCAGGGGGACGTTGCGCTTTTTTGCGTAGTGGACGGCCGAGTGCCCAGCAAAAGCGGGGGAGTGGGTGTGGCATATGTCCAGGTCAATAAGTTTCATTCGGGCGGTGAAGTGGGTGTCGAATGTGTCTATGCCCACCTTCCACGGGGAGCCCTTGGACAGCTGGAGTGCGTTGTAGTCAACAATCTCGAAAGGGTATTTTCCCCTGAAGCCCATGTTGTCCGTGGGACAGATTACATAGACCTCCTGGTCGCGGAGCGAGAGGGTGTCCGCGTAGGCTTTCACAACCCTTCCCACGCCGTCTATTATCGGAAGAAACGAATCTGAAAACTCGCCTATTCTCATGCGTGCCTCACATCAGTATTTTACATCCGTGGCCTTTGAAACTAGCATTACGGTCATGTAGCAGAGAACCGTGAATGCCGTTCCGGCCATGTTGATTATTTTTTCATCGTAGTAGAAGTTTATTATGTTGCCCGCTATGAAAAGCAGGGCGGAGAAATGTCTTATCAGGTAGCTTCCCGGCGGGTCCAGTATGATCTGGCGCAGAAAGAGTATTGCCGCACAGGAGTAAATGACCGAGACGAACAGGGAGAAGCCCAGGTTTTTGCCCAGAACGTCAATCTCCTGTGTTGCCGGGACAATAAGTGCGGTGATGAGTGAAAAGGCCATTGAAAGCAGAATGTAGTACGTTACCGCGGACGGTTCCCTGTTCTGATAGAAGAAACTGAAACCGAAGATGGAGAAGGCCGACATCAGAAGAGCGAATGAAAGGATTCTGTTCAGGATGACGGGACTGTAGGGCATTATGAAGGTTATGGCCGTGAAATCCGGCAGGATGCGGAATTCAAAGACCATGGAGAACAACAGGAACATGGGCAGGAACGCCGTATCAAGGCCCGAGCCGGAGAAGAGCGAGTTGTAGTAGAAAAGAAGGAATACAAACAAAACCGCGCTTCTGACTATGCAGGATGCGTAGGTTATTATGCGGTCTATATCCGATGTGCGGGCCAGTACATAGATGCACAGAGCCATAAGGGCAAGCAGAACCAGGGAGGCAAGGAAAATGATTATGACTCTGAGCGTTCTGCCTGTCATATCATATCCTTCCTGTAGACATAGGTTCCGGCTTTGAGGTTGACTGCACAGACGTCTGCGGCAAGGCCGGCGGACAATGTGTTCACAAGGGCTGCTATTCCTGCGCAGAGGGGCAGGGCTGCAAGTGCCGGTGAAACTGCTGCAGCGCCGCTTCCCATGTAGTTGAGGGCGTAGACGCTTATGAACAGAATCTCAGAGCCCGGTGCCATGCAGCAGATGATGCTGAACAGCGAGCAGCTCAGTACAACGGGAAGAAGCCTTCCCAAACCGATCTGGAGAGAAGACGAGCCGAAGAGCACAAAGCAGGAGAAGAGTGTTGCGCAGGCTGCGCTTCCTCCCTTTGCAAAGAACATTGACTGTACTGCGGTAAGGGATACTACTCTCTTCTGGACGCCCAGGTTGTTTCTGACCGAGGTGTAGAAGGGAACCGCAGCCACGGCGGAATTTCCGGACAGGAAGGCCGGAAGAACCGCAGGCAGAAGGCGGAACATCCTGCTGTACGGGTTGTGTTTGAGCCCGGTTGCAACAAAGTATGACAACGGCAGAAGCCCGAATACCGCCAGAAGTGCAAAGATTACAAAAGTGGCGACCCAGGAACTTGTAAGGTCCGTTGCAAGTGTGACATCTGTCCATCTGGCGCTTATGAAGAAAAGCGGAATCCACCAGAATCTGGACAGATCCAGACAGAGGCGGTAGGAAACCTCGGACAGCGAGTTTGCTATGTTGTATATGGGCGTGAAGACGGAACTTGTGGGCCTGACGGCAAAACCGGTGACAAATGAAGCGGCAATCACGGCCGCCATGATGTTGCGGTAATTGAGAACGTTCAGGGCAAGCGCGGCGGAGTCTTCCGAAGCAAATGATGCCGGAATTCCCGCCGGCATGGTTTTGAATGCCAGCGCCGCGCATAGGGAGAGAAGCAGTGTTGTGCACACTCCCCAGAGAAGGCTGAGCAGGAAGGTCTTGAGCCCTATGTCATGCCTTCCTGCAAAGGATGCAACGCTTGCCGCAAAAGTGGTGAAAACAACGACCAGAAGCAACACGGAAGAAACTGACAGCACAACCTGTGAGGCTGTGACTGTCAGCATTTCAAACCAGGCGTAGTCGCCGAACAGAAAGTAAAATGCCGATCCCAATGCGCAGGCAATGGAATACGTTAGCCAGTTTCTCATTTAAGTCCTACCAACTTGAAGCCTGCAGCAGCGTTCTTTCTGAGCCAGGTCTTCACGGCTTCCTTGCTTTCCTCCTCGGTTGCACCGTTGAGAAGAGCGTCTGCAAGGCAGGCAATGAACATGCACTCCTGGAAGGCCTCTCCGTTGTACCAGCAGATTCCCTGGTACTCGTTTCTTCCCATGAGGTCGAGGAAGCTGTGGTTGTCCAGCAGATCTCTGATCTTCTTGGAATCGGATGAGACGAGCAGTGCGCTCCTGCTTATGTTGGACAGACTTGTCTCAAACAGACGGTCGAACATGAGAGTGCGGGCAATATTCATGATGTCCTGCAGGGAGTCCCCGGGTTTTGCAAACGGCAGCAGGAGGAAGGCACCCTCAAGCGTGGTTGCCAGCTGGTCGCCCAGGATGATTCCGCCGTCGGAGAACACCTCCCACTTGCACACCTGCTCAAGGCGGGAGACAAGGCTGACAATCTTTGCCGGTTTGAGTTCTCTTGTCTGAAGGCCTATCTTTGCAAACACGTCCTTCAGCTCGTCCATGTAGGTGTAGCAGTTTGCAAGGTTCTGCAGGATTTCCCTTCTGGCTGCCGCCGATGTCCTTCCGGACAGCAGGCTCTTGAGGGCCTTTTTCAGGGCCGGGTTCTTTATGTTCTGTGCAACGTCGAAGAAGGGCTGGAGGTACATGAGCCTGATTTCAAGGTCAATGTCCGCAATTCCCCTGTCTCCTATGCGGTTGTACAGGCTCTCGTAAATGCCGTCCACATCCTCAATTTCCCTTATGTCCATCAGAATCTTTGTCTGATAGCCGTCAAGTGAGACCCAGAGGCCTTCCTCGAACAGGCGCATTGACGGGCAGATGTGCCACAGGTTCTCGTTGAAATCCCTGTAGATGACAAATCTTCTGCCGCCCATTGTGAGTCTGAGGGCGTGGGCAATGGATGTTGTCTCAAGGGCATGTGTTTCCTTGTTGAGCTTGGGAGCGGACTCGTAGATTCTTCCCTGTGCATGCTCGAACCTGTTGTTGAACAGGACAAGGGTCATCTGTCTGTCGTCTCCGTTTGCAAATGCATATACGGACTCTTCAACGCTGTCTCCGTTTCTGACATCGAAAATCTGGAAATAGCGGCATTCGGAGAAGAGGTGACGCATCTTGAGGAGCGGGAATATCTTTGCCCTGTGCCTGTCAATCAGGCCCTGGTCGGGCTTCTCATCCCAGTATGCTCTCTGGTATTCCATTCCGTACTTCTCATGGAAGCCTTCAATCTGGCCGTGACCGAACAGGGGCAGACCGGGCATTGTTGAGAGCATGGTACAGATTCCGAAGTACTTGTCTCCGTTTCCGAACTGTGCAATTGCGGTGTCTTCATCCGGGTTGTTCATGAAGTTGACATAGCGCTTGAGGATCTCCGGATCAAAGGCGATTGTGGCCTTGATTGAATCCCTGTACTTGCGGTTGTCCTCGTTCTTCATCATGTGCATGAAGGCGCTGTTGTAAACCCTGTGCATTCCCAGTGTGCGGACAAAGTAGCTTTCCATCATCCAGAATGCCTCTGCAAGAAGCAGGGTGTCCGGAAGCTCTTCCTGGATTCTGTCCACAACCTCACGCCAGAATTCAACGGGAATCCTGCGGTTGAACTCTTCATCCGACATGCTGTAGGCGGACCTGCCTGCAACATCGCCGCCGGTGCCCGGTTTGGGGTACCAGAGGCGCTGGATGTGTCTCTTGGCAAGGGTCATGGCCGCGTCGAAGCGGATGATGGGGAAGTTTCTTGCAACTTCAAGGATCTGCTGGATTACCGCTTCCCTTGTGACGGGGTTCAGGTAGTCAAGCTGGGCGGTGTCATTCCAGGGCATTGTGGTGCCGTCGTTTCCGTGGAAGATGTAGCTTGTCTTTCCGGTTCTGTGGTCTCTGAACTGGAAGGTTACGGCTGCGTCCGTGCGGTTGAAATAGTGGTCTTCAATTCTTATCTCAACGGCGGGGTTCTCCGAGAGGTTCTCTCCTGTGTATGTGTAGGAGGGGAACGGGGGATAGTCCTGGCTGATGAAGTATTCGGGGTGGTTGAACATCCATTCGCTGTCAAGGCCTGTGTGGTTGGGAACCATGTCGCTGGCCAGTCTGATTCCGCGCATGCGGCAGCGTTCACGAAGGTTGTTCAGGGCGTTCCAGCCGCCCATTCTGTTGGATATGAAGTAACCCTTGAGCGAATAGGCCGAGGACTCGGCGTCCGGGTTTCCGCAGAGGGTTTTGATTTTCTTTGATGCGGGGCTTCTTTCCCAGAGTCCGATGAGCCAGAGGGCTGTGAAACCGCAATCGCGCAGGAAGTCAAGTTCCTCATCGGGAATGGCGTCCAGAGTGTGGATGTCCCTGCCGTACTTCTTGCTCAGCTGGTCAAGCCAGACAAGGGTGCTCTTGGCCATCATGACAACGTTGGGCATCCAATGCTTGTCTGCGGTGAATGACTCGTAGTCGGGCTCTCCAGAGAAGTCCGGAAGCTGGATTTCTCCCGGGCCGCCGAAGCCGTGGTTGCGCTCTTCCTCGGCAATGAAATCCAGTGCGTTGAGCAGGAGGATTTTCAGGAAATCCGGGAGGTAGACTCCCCAGTGTTCAATTATGTATGCAATCTGCTTTTTCAGGTCATCCGGGAAAAGCCTTGCGGGCATGGTGAGGAATGTGAACAGGTCATCCTCTCCGGAGTCTGCAATTGATGTGCCCTTGAGGTAGCTTCCCAGCAGTGCGTTCAGGGCTTTTGCGCCTTCCGGGAAGTTCATTCCCTTCTGGCTGAGCATCTGAGCTGTTGCCTTGAGGATGGCGGGGTTTGCCTGAAGAACCTGATGGATGAAGAAAGCTCTTGCCGTTTCCTCCGGGTCGGTTTCCTCAAGTTCCGAGGGGAACATCTGGCCGTAATAGGCAAGTACGGCGGCACAGTCCGTGTTCTTCTCTGCAAGCACGCTGATTCTGCTGAACGGGTCCGTTTCCTTGGTTTTGAGGAATTCCGTGGTGACCGCCTGGTAGATCAGATGAAGGACAGCCGTGCTGTTCAGGCCTGCGGCCGATATCTTCTCTTCGTGTTTGCTGTTGTAGAGGGCCGCTACGTCCTGGGCCTGTCTGTACAGTTCCCTGGGTGTTTTCTCTGTTTCAAAAACAGGTGTGAAGAGGGACATTGTTTTTCTTGAGATGTCTGAAATTCTGAAGTCTCTGTTCTTCATTTTTAACTCCGGATAAATGAACTGAGCTGCTCTTGCGCTTTGGAGAATACGGCGGGAAGTTCCGCCTCTTCTTTTTCGGAAAAACGTGCAAGGACAAACGAAGAAACTTCCATGGGGCCTTCCGGTCTGCCCACTCCTATGCGGAGTCTGACAAAGCCTTCCGTTCCAAGATGCTGCTTCACGGACCGCAGTCCGTTATGTCCGCCCGTTCCTCCTCCGGCTCTGAGGATGACACGGCCGAAGCCCAGCTCTATGTCATCATGTACCACAAGAATCCTGTCCGCGGGGATTCCGAAGAAGTCCGAGCATTCCCTGACGCTCAGACCGCTTTCATTCATGAAGGTAGAGGGTCTGAGCCAGACCGTTTCTCCCTCCTTGAAGAACTCTCCGTGGAACTTTGTCTGCCAGGGCCCTGCCGGGTTCAGATATGTGCAGAAAAGGCGGGCAACGTTGTGCCTTGTTTTCTCATACTGACTCCCGGGGTTGCCGGGAAAGACTATCATCCTGTGCATACGAATATAATATTATCTTGAAAATTAATTACTAACAAGACAAAATTGGGGCGTGGCAAAAGCGGAGAAATTTGAAAAATCGGCCCTTGTGATGGGGGTTTTGTCTACGGCTGAAGAGCGCAGGGAAGAGCTTTTCTCTCTTCTTGAGAAGAACTTCGGAAAGATCAGGACGGTCTCTCCCGTAATGGATTTTCCGTTCACGGATTACTATGACGGCGAGATGGGACACCGCCCTGTGCGCTATGTGATTCTGTTTGAAAACCTTGTTGATCCGTCTGTCCTTGCAGACCTGAAAACGCGTTCCAACAAGCTTGAAACGCTGTTTTCCGATGCAAATACAACTGAAGGGCAGGGGCGCCGCGTGAACCTTGATCCGGGTCTTCTCTCCCTGTCAAACTTCATTCTGGCAACCTGTAAGAACCGCAGCCACAGGGTTGCGCTGAGGGACGGTATTTATGCAGAGGTTACCCTGCTTTATCAGAACAGGGACTTTCAGGCCCTTCCCTGGACATATGCGGACTGGGCTTCAGATGAATTGCGCGCAGTCCTCAGGTCCTTCAGGAACGAACTGCGCGCCATGCTCAAGTCTTGTTGAACCGGTTTCAGCCTTTTACAACAAAACTCACAAGTTTATTGGGAACAAAGATTTCCTTTACAATTGTCTGACCTTCAAGGTAACGCTGTACGTTCTCGTTCTCCTTTGCCAGAGCCATTGCATCTTCCTTTGACAGGCCCTTTGCACATTCAATCCTGGCCCTGACCTTGCCGTTTACCTGGACAACGAACTGAATGGTATCGTCCACGGTGAGGGCGGCATTGTACTGCGGCCAGTTCTCATTGCACACGCTGGGCCTGTGTCCGGCCTTCTCCCAGAGTTCCTCACACATATGGGGCACGTAGGGGGTAAGGATGAGGATGAACGGTTCCCATGCCTCGCGGGGCAGTGTGTCCAGTCTGGCAAGTTCGTTCACGTAGATCATCATCTGGCTGATGGCCGTGTTGAAGTTCAGCGTCCTTGTGTCGTCTCCAACCTTCTTTATTGTCTTGTGCAGTGTTCTGAGCAGCTCTTCCGGGGCCTTGTCGTCCGTGACGGGTTTTTCCTCGGAGAGTCTCCAGATTCTGTCTATGAAGCGCCAGACTCCGGCAATTCCGGTGGTGCTCCACGGCTTTGAGACCTGAAGCGGGCCCATGAACATCTCATACATGCGCATTGTGTCTGCACCGTACTGGGAAATGACCTCATCCGGGTTGATGACGTTCTTCAGGCTTTTGGACATCTTGGCAATTACGCGCTCAAGTTCCTCTCCGCTTTCAGTGTCAAAGAACCTGCCGTCCCTCTCTTCTACCTGGTCGGAGGGAACAAGGCTCTTGTTCTTCTTCTGGTATGCGTAGGCTGTGATCATGCCCTGATTGACCAGTTTCATGAAGGGCTCCGGGGTGGAGACAAGTCCAAGGTCAAAGAGGACCTTGTGCCAGAATCTTGCATACAGCAGGTGCAGAACCGCATGTTCCGTTCCGCCTATGTACAGGTCTACCGGCATCCAGTATTTTTCCTTGTCCTCTCCCACAAAGCGGTTGTTGTTGTGCGGATCTATGTAGCGCAGGTAGTACCAGCAGGAGCCTCCCCACTGGGGCATTGTGTTTGTTTCCCTCTTTGCGTCTTTTCCGCATCTGGGGCACTTGCAGTTCACCCAGCCTGTAATGTTTGCAAGCGGGCTTTCTCCCGTGCCGGAAGGCTGGTAGCTTTCAACATCCGGAAGTGTGAGCGGAAGCTCCTCATCAGGAACGGTGACTGTTCCGCAGTCCGGGCAGTGAATGAGGGGAATGGGCTCTCCCCAGTATCTCTGGCGGCTGAAAATCCAGTCCCTGAGCTTGAAATTGACCGTTCTGTGACCTATGTGCTTCTCCTCAAGGAAGCCAAGCATCTTCTCAATTGCATCGGCCTTGTTAAGTCCGTCCAGGAAGCCGCTGTTCACGTGAAGGCCGTCTTCGGTCCACGGCTGCTCCTGTACGTCCACACCGCTCTTGAGGACTTCAACGATGGGTAGTCCGAACTTTTTTGCAAACTCCCAGTCCCTTGTGTCATGGGCGGGAACGGCCATAATTGCACCGGTGCCGTAGGAAATGAGTACGTAGTCTGCAATCCAGATGGGAATTTCCTTTCCGTTGACCGGGTTGATTGCATAGCTTCCGGAGAAGACGCCCGTCTTTTCCTTTGCAAGGTCCGTTCTGTCAAGGTCGCTCTTCTTTGAGGCCTGGTCCAGATAGGCAAGAACCTCTTCCTTTCTGTCTGCGGTTGTGAGCTTTGAGATGAGCGGGTGCTCGGGAGACACAACCATGTAGGTTGCACCGAAAAGGGTGTCACATCTTGTTGTGAAGACCTCAAGCTTTTCATCAAGGCCCTTCACTCCGAACAGGACGGATGCTCCTTCGGAGCGACCTATCCAGTTTCTCTGCATGAGCTTGACGCTTTCCGGCCAGTCCACAAGGTCCAGGTCGTCCAGCAGGCGCTGTGCGTAGTCCGTTATCCTCAGAACCCACTGTCTGATGTTCTTCTTCTCAACCTGTGTGCCGCATCTTTCGCACTTGCCTTCCTTTACCTCTTCATTGGCAAGGCCGGTCTTGCAGTGGGGACACCAGTTGATGGGGGCCTGGCTTTCATAGGCAAGGCCCTTTTCCCAGAGTTTCTTGAAAATCCACTGAGTCCATTTATAGTATTCCGGATCGGAGGTGCTGACCTCTCTTGTCCAGTCATAGCAGAAACCCAGTCTCTTGATCTGCCTTCTGAAGTTGTTTATGTTCCTCCCGGTTGTGATTGCCGGGTGTGTTCCGGTCTGGATGGCGTAGTTTTCCGCAGGAAGGCCGAAGGAGTCAAATCCCATGGGATGAAGCACGTTGTAGCCGTTCATCCTGAGGTACCTGCAGTAGATGTCCGTTGCAGTGTAGCCTTCGGGGTGTCCTACATGAAGTCCCGCTCCGCTGGGATAGGGGAACATGTCAAGGACATAAGACCTTTTCTCCTCGGGGAAAGAAGGGTCCTCGGTGACTGTGAAGACGCCGTTGTCTTCCCAGTATTTCTGCCATTTTGTCTCAACGTTTTCAAAAGGATAACTCATGGCATCAATCTTAATTTCTTTTATCCTAATATTCAATCGGGGCAGTACTGCGGGGTGCCGGGTTGAACGCCGAAAAAAAATAAAACAACACCGTGACGGAAAAGCGTGTATCATAGAGGCATGAAACTTCTCGAGAAAATAGCATCACTTGTTCCTGAAAAGGAAAATGTTTTCATCTCCATAACGGGCGGCGGCGGAAAGTCTTCCCTCATGAAGGATCTTGCCGCATTCTACAAGGCACAGGGCAAGAAGGTCCTCATTACAACAAGCACCCACATTCAGAGCTATCTGTTCTACGACTGGGGGACGGACCGCAACTTCACCATGTTCGAGGAGGCATGCGCCTTCAATCCCGATGGTCCGTGCTGCATTCTCTATGCCAGCAACATGCAGGATGACGTTCAGAGACTGAAAGCACCCTTTGAGGAAAGAGTTCATCAGTTGTCCCGCAGATATGATGTTACAATCTGCGAGGCGGACGGCAGCAGGCATCTTCCGCTGAAGTTCCACACCTCCAGAGACCCGGTGATCTACCCGTTCTCGGATATCACAATTGCAGTGATGGGCGCCTGGGCATACGGAAAGGAGGCCTGGGAGGTGACCTTCGGTTATGACGGAGACAACCTTGTGGACCAGACCTTCCTCAACCATTACATTTCATCTCCGGACGGACTTCTCAAGGGCAGACCGGACTATGTTCTGGTCAACGGACTGGACGGAGACGTCAAGGCAGAGCCGTTCATGTTCCTCTCATGGCCCAGGGGGACAAGGGTACTGGGCGGAAGCCTTATGAACAACACTTTGGAGTTTGAGATATGATAGACCGCCTGATGATTATCAGGGGTGCGGGAGATCTTGCAACGGGAACAGCCCTCAGGCTTCACAACTGCGGTTTTCCCGTAATCATGCTTGATATTGAAAAGCCCACAGTAATAAGAAGAACAGTCTCCTTTGCACAGGCCCTGTTCTCCGGAGAAACGGAGATTGAGGGAGTGAAAGCCCTGCGCTGCACATTGGAAAACGCTGAAACAACTGCGCGCAGCGGCATTATTGCCGTTGTGGCTGACCCCGGAGCAAAAATTCTGGACACCGTGAAACCGGCAGTTCTGATAGATGCAATCATAGCCAAGAAGAACCTTGGCACATACAGGAACATGGCTCCTTTCACCGTGGCTCTGGGACCGGGATTTGAAGCCGGAAAGGACGTGGATGCGGTAATAGAGACAAAGCGCGGCCATACTCTGGGTTCTGTGATCCGTGAAGGCTCTGCTGTTCCCAATACCGGAATCCCGGGTGTGATAGGAGGCTACGGAAAGGAAAGGGTCATGCATTCCCCGTGCAGCGGAGTCTTTCACTCGGACCTTGAAATAGGGGCTCTTGTTGAAGCGGGTCAGACAATAGGAACGGTTGACGGGGTGCCCGTCATAACAGAGATTGCCGGAAAACTGAGGGGGCTTCTGTCCAGCGGTCTTCATGTTCCGGAGCACTTCAAACTTGCAGACGTGGACCCGCGCGGGGCTTCCGTTGACCATACAACTGTTTCAGACAAGGCCCGTGCCATAGCCGGCGGGGTGCTTGAGGCAGTCATGGGCTTTTTGTACGGAGGTTTCTGAAAATGCCCGCAAGAGTATATCTGGACAACGCGGCAACCTCCTTTCCCAAGGCTCCGGGTCTGGGACAGGTAATATCAACCTACATAGAGGAAGACTGCGTGAACATAAACAGGACGGACAGCCCTCTTGCAATGAAGAGCTTTGACTTTCTCATGGATTTGAGGGAGAACCTGTGCAGTCTTTTCAACTATCCCCACCCGGAGTGCGTGATCTTCAGATCCGGTCTTACGGAGTCCATGAACTGGATAATCAAGGGGCTTCTGGAACAGGGCGACCATGTTGTTGTTACATCCCTTGAACACAACGCGGTAATGAGGCCTCTGGTACAACAGAAAATTTCATTTTCACGCATTCCCTGCAATGTTTACGGTTATTGCAGCGCAGAAGAGGCAGAGAAGCTGATAAGGCCGGAGACCCGTGCCATGATAATAAATGCGGCTTCAAATGTCTTCGGAACAGTTCAGGACCTGAAGGCTCTTTCACAGGTTGCTAAAAGACACAATCTTCTGTTCATTGTCGATACCGCACAGTCCTGTCCCCATGTGAAGACGGACATGATGGATCTGGGGGCCGCAGCAGTATGTTTTGCCGGCCACAAAGGTCTTCTTGGCCCACAGGGAACGGGAGGCTTCATAATCCGCAAAGACCTGGCCTCTCGGCTTGTCCCCCTGATTGCAGGAGGCACCGGAAGCAGGAGTGACAGCGAGGAAATACCGGACATGCTTCCGGACCGCTTTTCCCCGGGAACAGAGAATCTTCCGGGGCTGAGAGGTCTTGCCCACAGCGTTGAATATGTTCTGAACAACCTTGAAAATCTTGAAGAGACCACAAGGGAAAACACAAGGTACCTCTATGAGAAGCTTTCACAGATTGAGGGAATAAGGATTGTGGGACCCGGCCCGGACATGAGCAGAACACCCGCAATCTCAATAGTCTCCGACAGGGCGGACATTGCCGCTCTTTCTGCCGTTCTTGCGGAAAACGGAGTTGAGACAAGGGTTGGAATGCACTGTGCCCCTGCTGCCCATAAGGCCATGGGAACCTTCCCCGGGGGAACTCTGCGCCTCAGTGCCGGACCTTTTACCTCAAAAGATGAAATTGATTTTGCCGTAAAGATTCTGGCAGAGAACCCTGCCTGAAGAAACTGAATAGAATACCGTCAAAAAAACTTCTCGGAAATCATCTTGAAAATCAGATGTAAAATCTTGTCTCAAAACAGATAACTTTCATACCGGTTTTTACATGGAAAAAAGACGCAAAAAACCGTTGTATTCTGAAAAAAACAATGGTAGTATTCTTCCTTGGAAAAACAAAAAAGAGAGGTTAATTCCAAATGAAAGAAAAACGCAATCTACTTATTGCAGGCCTGGTTATCGGTGTTATTTCGGTATTTCTGGTTCTGCAGGGAAACCCCAAGAACATGGGTTTCTGTATAGCCTGTTTTATTCGCGATATTGCAGGAGCAACAAAGCTCCACACAGCAGCAGTTGTCCAGTATGTAAGACCTGAAATTCTGGGTCTTGTAATTGGATCATTCCTTATTTCTCTGTGCTTCGGAGAGTTCAAACCCCGCGGAGGCTCGGCACCCGTAACAAGGTTTGTCATTTCCTTTATAGTAATGATCGGCGCCCTTACATTCCTTGGCTGCCCGTTCAGAATGATTCTCAGACTCTCCGGCGGAGACCTCAATGCCCTTGTCGGTCTGTTCGGTTTTGCCTGCGGAATAGGATGCGGAGCATTTTTCCTTTCCAAGGGTTTCAATCTGGGTCGTACAAGTGAACAGAGAACCCTTGAAGGTGCAGCTCTTCCTGCAGTCAATGTTCTTCTTCTGATTCTTGTTCTTGCAGTTCCCGCACTGTTCGCCTTCTCGGAGAAGGGCCCGGGTTCAATGCACGCTCCCGTCATCCTTTCACTTGCTGCAGGTCTTGCAGTAGGTATTCTTGCCCAGAAGACAAGGCTCTGCATGGTAGGCGGAATCAGAGACACCATCCTGCTCAAGGACACAACACTGCTTGTCGGTTTCATTGCAATCTTTGCAGCAGCCCTTGTCATGAACCTTGTTACAGGCAACTTCAACCTCGGTTTTGCAGGTCAGCCCGTTTCACAGCCCAACCAGGTATTCAACTTCCTGGGCATGTTCACAGTAGGTCTCGGCGGAGCACTGCTCGGCGGATGCCCCCTCAGACAGCTCATTCTTGCAGGTGAGGGAAATTCAGACAGCGCAGTAAGCGTACTCGGAATGTTTGTCGGAGCAGCTTTTGCACACAACTTCAAGCTTGTCGGAAACGCAACGGAAGCAGGTCCCAACACCTACGGAAAGGCCGCTGTAATTCTCGGTATTGCTGTTCTGCTGGTAATAGGCTGGTACTACACATTCAAAAAGAAGGTGGCAAAATGACGGAAGTTGATGCAAGAGGACTCAGCTGTCCCATTCCCGTAGTTGAAACCAAAAAGGCCCTCAAGGCCCACCCGGAAGGAGTGTGTGTGCTTGTGGATGCCAAGGTTTGTGTTGAAAATGTTTCCCGTTTTGCCTCAGCAATGGGTTATAATGCCAAGGCAACAGAGGCAAACGGAGAATGGAAGATAGAAATAAGCAGATAATGACTGCAACATTCAGCAGTCACTACGGCGCAATGCTCACAAAGAAAAGACTGGGGGCAGGGTGTACCTTGAGGCCCATCCCCCGGTCTCTTTCTGCGTCCTGCGGCACCTGCGCCGTCATAGACGGCCATAGCCTTGAGGAGATAAAGGAAAGTTCAGGGGAATACCTTGAGGCCGTCTACATTGAAAATAAAGGAAGGTACGAGAAGATATATGAGTTCAATCCGTCTGACCAGTCTTGTTAAAACAAGCGGATGCGCCGCAAAACTGCCGCCTTCGGATCTGCACGCCGTAATAGACAGCCTGCCGGTTCTTTCAAGCCCGGATCTCGTGGAGGGCTTTGAAACCGCGGATGACGCGCTTGTCTGGCGTGTGGGTGAAAACCGCGTCTGCGTACAGACGGTGGATTTCTTCCCGCCTATGGTCGATGATCCGTATACCTTCGGCCAGATTGCCGCGGCCAACGCCCTCTCGGATGTCTACGCAATGGGCGGAGAGCCCTCGGTTTGCCTGAATCTCATGTGCTTCCCCGCCTGCCTCACGCTGGATGTCATGCGCAGAATCCTTCTGGGCGGCCTGGACAAGGCAAAGGAGGCCGGCGCGGTCATAGCCGGAGGCCACACCATTTCCGACCCCACGCCCAAGTACGGCCTTTGCGTCACTTCCTTCATGAATGAGGACGAGGTCTGGTCAAACAGAACAGCCCTCCCGGGCGATGCCGTAGTGCTCACCAAGGCCCTGGGCGTAGGTATAGTCAACACCGCCGCCAAGGTGGACGAGGCTCCGGAGGAGAGTGTAAGACAGGCACAGGATTCAATGACCCGTCTTAACAGAAAAGCACGCGATATTGCACGTAAATACAGGATTCACGGTGCAACGGACGTAACCGGCTTCAGCCTTTCCGGCCACGGAAGCGAGGTTGCCGCAGCCTCCGGTCTTACATTGAAAATCAACACCGCAGACCTTCCTGTTATTGACGGAGCCCTTGAGCTTGCCCGTTTCGGCTTCCTGCCGGAGGGTCGTTATGCCAATGAGGAGTTCCTCAGGGACAAGGTCAGTTTTGCAGAGAATATCAAACTTGAAATGAGAGACCTGTGCTTTGATCCGCAGACAAGCGGCGGACTTCTTCTCTTCATGAGCCCCGGGGATGCCCGCTCTTATGTAAAAGAGATGGATATGGACTGCTGCAGGATAATAGGGACAACTTACAAACAGGGAAAATACCTCATGGAGTACGTTTGATGCACATTTTCATTACAGGTGAAAAGCACGTTGGCAAAAGTACTGTGATAAGAAAAGTGCTTGAAGAGACCTCTCTCAAATACGGAGGTCTTTTTTCCGTCTCCGAATTTCAGGGCCCGGACAGGCTTGTCTATCTGACGGATGAAAGCGGGTCTGAAAGGAAACTCTGCGGAATATGTTCAAGTCAGCATGTGACGGAAAGGAGGCCGGAGGTCTTTGATACCGAAGGCGTGCGCCTTCTTGAAAAAGCCGCCCGGAGAAACAGCCTGATAGTCATTGACGAGATAGGAAACATGGAAAGCACGGCTGCCGTTTACAGCCGCACGGTGGAGAACCTTCTTGAGGACGCCGGAAAAACGGTACTGGGAGTAATCCAGAAAAGAGCATCATCGGAACTTGCCGCAAAAATAAGGGGAAATGCCGGTATCCTGATGTATACTGTTACTGAGGACAACAGAAACGCCCTTGTCAATGAAATATCCGAGAGGCTGATCCGTGAACTGTGCTGTAAAACTGATTATAGGTGAAAACCAACCCTCCGTGGGTCCCGGCCTGATTTCCCTTCTTGAGCTGATAAGGGAAAGCTCCAGCGTTATGGAAGCCGCCGAAAAGATGGATGTCTCATATTCAAAGGCCTGGAAGATAATCAGACAGGCCGAGGAAAACCTGGGAAAGAAACTTGTTTTGCGCAAAAGCGGAGGAACGGGCGGCGGAAGTGCGCAGGTCACACCCGAGGGACTGGCATTGATAAAGGCGTTCCGGAAGACCGAAAAACAGGTTTCAGATTTTGCTCGCAAAAAGGTACTTCTGAATTTCCCGTCCTGAGGAGCGCATGAAAAAACTCATTTTAACCGTTCTGCTGCTGTCAATTCTTCTGTCTCCCGTCTTTGCCGAAGACAAGGAACTGGAACTGGCCACGGTTCCTGTAGTTTACGGGGAGGAAGATTTCATAGCCCGTATACAGCAGCGCTGTCAGGGGCGTGAGCCCGTGGGTCTTGTTCTGACCGGAGGCAGCGCAAGGGCTCTTGCCCACATAGGGGTCCTGCAATATCTGGAAGAGCATAACATAGTCCCGGATTTCATCATTGCAAACTCAATGGGCTGCATAATTGCCACCTCCTATGCTGCGGGAATGTCCCCGCAGCAGATTCTCAGAGTCTGTACTTCCGTTGATCTGGGTTCTCTTTTCGATCTTTCCCTTCCTTTCGGAAGAGGTCTTTTGACAACACATGGATTTGAGAGTCTCATGGCCTCTCTTCTGGGTGAAAATCTTCAACTGGAGGACCTTGAAATACCGGTTATGGTTGTTTCCGAGGACCTTCTGTCAAAGCGTCAGATCAGAATCTGCAGCGGTGATTTCTACACTGCTTTCACCGCCAGTTATGCCTTGCCTGTGTTCTTCTCACCGGTCAGATTTGACAAATACCTTCTGACGGACGGCGGAGTTGCAAACATTGCCCCGCTGAATGCAGCCTATGACTATACTGACAGCAACATTGTCTCAACCACCTTCTACAGCGGAGCGGATACCAATTTAAAAAACCCCATCACCGTGCTGAACGTTGCCATGGACATTGGCAAGAGACGTGAGGGAATGGAGAACATCCAGGCCCATCCTGATGCAATCTGGATCAGGTGTGATGTTGAGGATTTCAGTTTCATGGAGTTCTCCGCCGGAGCAAAGATGGCCGAGCACGGGTACAGGTCCGCCTCAGAACATGAGGAGCAGATAAATGCGCTTGCAAAGAAGGGGGCAGGAGTTTCTGCCTCATTGCTTGAAAAGCGCAGAATCATGGAAGAGAGAATAGATAGAACACTTGAGAACTACAGGGGACAGAAACACCTGACCCTGCACAGGAGTGCTTCCTATCCTTCCCTTTGGTTCCTGTCCGATCCGTCAGGCTTTCTTGCCGGCTGGAAGTATGCGGTCAGGTATATTGCTCTTTCCGCCGGAGCCGGCTTCTCTTACAGCCTCAATTCAAGAAATTCATATATAAAAGCACGCGCAGAGGCTGTGTTTGATTTTTATCCCTTTCCCAAGGCAAAGTTTGAGGCAAAACTTGCCTATCTGCCATGGAAGGAGTTTGAAGTTTCCGAGCTGTTTGAATATGCCTTCATCACAAGACCCGGGATGAGAGTCAGTGCCGGAGAGCTTGTTTCATGGAACAATGTTACGGGAAAAGCAGGCGGCCGCATCTATGCGGAGGGAGACTTCTCATTTGCACAGACGGGAGAACTTGAACCTTACGCCGCCTTTGTATTCAAGGGTGAAGATACCGGTTTTGCGGCTTCTGCCTCATACAGCATGAACTTCCCGGGAACGGTCTTCGGTTTCTCCGTCAGCGGCGGGACGGAAAAGAACTTTGACTCGGGAAACTATACTCTGAATGCCGGAGGAATGCTCTTTTGGCGTGATCCGGAATTTGAAACATCCTTTGCGGAAACCCTCCTGATGACAGACGTGCGCTGCGGAGTTTTTGCCGACTACACATATGAGAAAGACACAAGCGGTACGGATCTGATCCTGGGCATCTTTGCAACTGCGGACACAGACCTGCTGGGCCTTGTAAGTCTGCCTTCCGAAATCAAACTCGGCTGGGATTTTCTGTATGAAAAGTTCTATTTCTCCTTCTCCCTGAACAGAAGGTGAGTTTTTCTGTTGACCCATAATCCTTAATGAAATACAATGGCCCTTGGTTGTGTTTTCAAAAACAAGACCAGGGAGGGTTCTCCATGAAGAAGATATCGGCAATTGTTGCCGTGTTTATGCTTTGTTGCAGTGTTTTGGTTGCACAGGGTGCCGTTGAACGTGAGGCACAGCTGAATAAAACCGTGCAGTTCACGGATTCCTGCGGAAGGACCGTTGAGCTTCCGGCAAAGATTACAAAGGTTGCTCCCTCCGGCATTGTTTCCTCCATGATGTTCTCATGCATTGCGCCGGAGTATATGTGCAACATGAATTCAAAACTTTCTGATGCGCAGGCCGAATATCTTCCCCAAATCCTTAAGGATCTTCCCGCAACAGGCCAGCTTTACGGAAGCAAGGCCATAATAAACTACGAGGAGCTGATTGCTACCGGAGCACAGGTTCTGGTGGACCTGGGAGATTACAAAAAGGGAATAGCGGAGGACCTTGATGCACTCCAGGCTCAGATTGGAATTCCCTGTATCTTCATTGAGGCAGATCTTTCACATATGGCCGCTGCGTTCAGAACCCTGGGTTCGATTCTTGACGGAAAGCAGGCAAGGGGCGATGAACTTGCCGCTCTGATTGAAGAAGCAATGAAGACCGCTGCGGAGGGCAGTGCGAAAATAAAGGAAGATGAAAGAGTGTCCGTCATGTTCTCCTCTCTGTCAAAAGGTCTGGGAACAAACGCCAAAGGCTCAAGCCAGGCACAGGTCCTTGAACTTGTGGGCGCCGAAAACGCAATTGTGGTTGAAAAGGTAACTTCAAAGGGCGGCGGAAACCTTGTGAGCATTGAACAGGTCTATGCCGCAGATCCGGATGTGATCATCTTCTCGGAGAAGGAAGTCTATGAAAGCGCTACCGCCGATCCTGCGTGGAGGGAACTCAGGGCAATCAGAGAGGGCAGATATTACCTTGTCCCCACGGACCCTTACAACTGGCTTTCAAACCCGCCTTCACTGAACATGGTCCTGGGTATCTACTGGCTGGGAAATCTTCTCTATCCTCAGTATTATGATTATGACATTGCCTTGCAGGTGCAGAAAATCTACAAGGTCTTCTGGAACTGTGACCTTTCCGCATCTCAGACAGAGGCATTACTCAAGGGAGCAAGATAAGACTCATGAAAGACAGGGCTGCATACGGCTTCAAAATGACAATACTCTCAGTATGTTTTCTTGCCGTGTTCTTTCTGTCTTTTTTCCTGGGAAGATATGATCTGGACTTTCCCGCCGTGGTCAGAATCCTTACGGACAGGCTCATAAGGTTCCTGAGTTTCGGAAAACTGGGCCTTGTCCCCAGCTGGACAGGCGCACAGCAGGCAATAGTAGTTAACATACGCCTTCCCAGAATACTGGCGGCCGTTCTCATAGGGGCGGCCCTCTCTGTGGCCGGAGCATCCTATCAGGGCATGTTCAGAAACCCCATGGTGAGCCCTGACCTTCTGGGCGCCTCAACCGGTGCCGGATTCGGAGCAGCCCTTGCCATTCTTCTGGGTTTTTCCTACACGGGAATAACCCTTTCATCATTCATTTTCGGCCTTTCAGCCGTCCTGCTTGCATATATAGTCTCAAAAGCCAGCCGGATACAGACCACCCTTGCAATGGTCCTGGCCGGTGTGATGGTCAGCTCCCTGTTCTCCGCAGGCACAAGTTTTGTCAAACTTGTTGCCGATACGGACAGTCAGCTTCCCGCCATTACCTACTGGCTCATGGGCTCTTTATCCTCAATCAAGGCAAAGGATGTTGAATTTGCGGCAATTCCCGTGCTGCTGGGCCTTGTTCCCATAGTCCTGCTGCGCTGGAGAATAAACCTGCTCACTGTTTCCGAGGCAGAGGCAAAGAGCATGGGAATTGAGACCGGAAAACTCAGACTTCTGGTCATAATCTGCGCAACACTCATGACAAGTGCCGCTATATCCGTAAGCGGAATGATAGGATGGGTGGGACTTGCCGTACCGCACTTCTGCCGTCTTATCTTCGGGCAGGATTACAGACGCCTCATTCCATCTTCCGCCCTCATGGGAGCGCTGTTTCTTCTGCTTACGGACAACATTGCCAGAACAGTTGCAACATCCGAGATCCCGCTGGGAATCCTCACAGCCTTCATAGGCGCACCGGTGTTCCTCTATCTCATAATCACGGGAGGCAGTGAGAAAAATGATTAAAACAGACAAACTCTGTTTTTCCTACTCCTCCAATGCAGTTCTCAGGGATGTGGATTTTCAGGCTCCGGAAGGAGTACTTGTCTCCGTTCTGGGTCCCAACGGTGTGGGAAAGACCACGTTCTTCCGTTGCCTCCTGGGTTTTCTCAGGCCTACATCGGGAAGTGTGGAAATAAACGGAAAAGACGTTTGTGCATACACCAAACGCCAATTATCAAAGCAGATTGCATACATTCCGCAGAGCTACAACCCTGTCTTCAACCACACGGTAATGGACAGCGTGCTCATGGGGCTTACATCTTCACTGGGCTTGTTCGAGCAGCCGGGAAAGACGGAGGAGGAAAAAGCCCTGAAGGCACTGGAAGAACTGGGAATTGCAGAACTTGCCGGCAGGGGAAGCATGAAGATTTCCGGCGGAGAACGCCAGCTCATGCTCATAGCCCGTGCCCTGGTCCAGGATGCAAAAATCCTGATCATGGATGAGCCTACGGCCAATCTGGACTACGGCAACAGCTACCGCGTCATGCAGAAAATATCATGCCTCCGTGAGGACGGATACACCGTAATCTTTTCAACTCATAATCCCGATCAGGCCCTGCGCTGGGCAGACAGGGTTTTTGCCCTCAGTGACGGACAGGTCCTTGCGGACGGGCCTGCGGACAGCGCAATAAATGAACAAGTGCTGAAAAAACTTTACAGCGTTGACGTTGCGGTAAATACTGTCAGAGCGGGTAATGACCAATACAGGGTCTGTACCCCGTTCGGAGAGTAAAATGCACAGAATGTCGGAATGGAATGCCTCAATGATTGCCTTCATGGACGATGCGTCCTCATACGGTGATTATTTTGCCGCCCTTTCCGCCGCCCTTTCCCCGTATATAGGCAAGGATATGGCAGTCTGCGATGCAGGCTGCGGAATAGGACAGCTGAGTTTTGCCCTCTCTCCATATGCGCAAAGCGTAACGGGAATTGACAGGTCCGAGGACGCCGTAAGGTTCTGTGAAAAGAAAAAACGCATTTCATATGTCTCCAACGTAAGTTTTGAATGCAAAGACCTTCTCAACATGCCCCGGAAAACGCAATTTGACGTGATGGTCTTCAACTACTTCGGCCGTATGGAGCAGATTGTGGAAATTGCCCGCAGACACTGCAGGAAAAGGGTGATAGTGATCAAGAAGAACTATACTCAACACAGGTTCTCCATAGGGAAGAATCCCATTTCCGGGCAGGAACTGTACGGAGCGGATGAATGTCTGGAACGTGAAAAAATTGCACACACCGGGGATTTGTTTTCACATGAATTCGGCCAGCCTTTCAGAAGTCTTGAAGATGCGGTGAAGTTTTTCGGTATATACAGCAGGGATGAAGACAGAAGCATTATAAACACTGAAAATGTGCAATCCAGACTTGTAAAAACCAATAATCCGGTTTTCCCCTGGTATCTTCCCCATGTCCGGGAGAGCAGGATTTACATAATTGAAATGAAGGAGATTCTCAAATGACGGAAGTACATTCCCAGACACTTAAGACCCTCATGCACGGCAGTGCCGCCGTTATCTGTGAAATAGTGGAAGCAAAGGGCTCTTCCCCGCGTAAAACCGGAGCACAGATGCTTGTGGACAACAGCGGCAGAACATGGGGCTCGGTAGGCGGCGGGGCCCTTGAGAACCTCTGTATAAAGAAAGCTCTGGAGCTGCATAAAACAAAACAGGGCTATGTTCAGGAATTTGATCTTGCATCCGCCCTTGAGGACGGCTCGTCCATGATCTGCGGAGGGGATGTGACAATAGAATTCACATATCTGGATACTCAGGATGCCGTTTCCGCATATTTCGGAGAGGAGGAAAAGCCCATAAAGGTATACCTCTTTGGAGGCGGCCATGTAGGCACCGAGCTTGTTCCGGTTCTTGAGCACCTGCGCTTTGATGTCATTGTCCTTGACGACAGGCCGGAATTCGCTTCTGCAGATAGGCATCCGAAGGCAGGGCAGTGCATTCTCTGTGACTATGAAAACATTGAAAAATACGTTTCCATACAGCCTGAGGACTATGTTGCGGTAATGACCCACGGTCACAAGAATGACAGGAATGTGCTTTTACAGTGCATGAGAAAGCACCCTTCTTACATAGGCTGCATTGGAAGCAGGAATAAGGTTGCCGCCACCCATCAGTTCCTCAGGGAAAACGGAATTACGCAGGAAGATATAGACAGGCTGCATTCACCCATAGGCATAGACCTTCTGGGTGACACTCCCGAGGAGATTGCAATAAGCATTGCGGCTCAGCTGATAAGGCATCGCGCAGAAAATGCGCGGAAAGCCTGAAGGAGCATTACCTTACCGTGGCCAGACCTCCGCGTGAGGTTTCCTTGAAGATATAGGGCAGGGCCTCTCCGGTTTCCATCATGACCGAGACAACATTGTCAAAAGTGACGCGGTGTCTGCCGTCCGAGAGGAGGGCGTATGTTGCGTGGTTCAGTGCGCGCATTGTTGCAAGGGCGTTGCGTTCAATACACGGAATCTGGACAAGGCCCATGACGGGATCACAGGTAAGGCCGAGGTGGTGTTCAAGGCCCATTTCCGCCGCGTATTCAATCTGGTGGTTCGAACCGCCCAGAAGGTAGGTTGCCGCGGCACTTGCCATAGCGCAGGCACTTCCTATTTCTCCCTGACAGCCTACCTCTGCACCTGAGATTGAGCCTGTGGTCTTGATTACGTTTCCCACAAGACCGGCCGTCAGAAGGGCACGCAGAATCTTGACTCTGGGGGTCTTGTAAACCTCCTGGAGGTAGTAGAGAACGCCGGGAAGCACCCCGCAGGATCCGCAGGTGGGGGCTGTGACTATCTTGCCGGCCGCGGCATTTTCCTCGGAAACGGCAAGTGCGTAGCTCATTGCCTTTGCCGTGTATCCCAGTGGACCTGCAAAGTCCTTTGCCTGGGTGTAGTAGGAGGAAGCCTTGCGCGGGAATTTAAGGCCGCCGGGAAGAACGCCCTCTGCAACAAGGCCGCGTTTGACGGCGTTTTCCATTATGGTCCAGATTTCATCCATGTAGTCCAGGATGGATGGGCCTTCATACTTCACGGCAAGTTCCCAGATGTTCATTCCTTCCTTGTCGCAGTACTTGAGAATCTTGTCCATGTGGGAGAACAGAGAGGGATACACCTCCACCGGTCTGTCGTTGAAATTCTCCTCGGTCAGAATCTTTCCGCCGCCTACCGAATAGTAGACCATGCTTGCAAGAAGCCTGTTGTCCTTGTCATAGGCACGCAGTTCCAGGGCGTTTGGGTGGAGTTTCTTGATCACATCCGGACTCCAGATTATCTGAAGAGGCCTGTCCTCAAAAACCGACTGAATGGCATAGTCCGTCATGTGGCCCTTGCCGGTTGCGGCAAGAGAGCCGAAAAGCTCACACTCAAAGTGATGAGCATCCTCGTGTTTGGGAAGAAAATCCTTGGCGGCCTTCCTGGGTCCCATGGTGTGACTGCTGGAGGGGCCGTGCCCGTACCTGTAAAGTTCTCTCAAAGATTCCATACCTACACTCTAATACAAAAAGGGCGTTCAGGTAAGTCCGGAAATGAGGGCTGGCCTCTCGTATTTGAACACCCCGTCCCGTGAAACCACAATCCTTATCTCAAGGTTCCGGTTCACACACAGGTATCTGTGAACCCCCAGTGCCAGTTCAAGATCCGGAGCCACACCGTCCGAGAGGACTGACAGGGCATTCTCATGAACACTCTCGCTTTCCCATATGCCGGGGTAGAACAGAAGGTCCTTGACCAGAACTTTTTCAAGCACACGGAAGCTTTTTTCAGAGAGTTTTCCGTTGAGGATATCAGTAACCAGAATATCGGAATCCAGCAGCCTGAAATCCGGTGTGCTTTCCGCAGCATATTTCTCAAGTTTCTCAAAATTCACCGAGCAGGCTATGCGGCCGTCAATTCCCAGAAGCAGGTCTGCAAGAAAACCGCTGTCCTGATTCAGGACAACGCCTGCCCCTGCGCTCTCCGGCCTTATCAGTGCACCGAAGGGAATCATATCATCCATAGGATAGGCACAGACAATCAGATTTGCCCCCAGAGGCACCTCAAATTCAACATTTCTGGTTTTGTTGTCAACAAAAACAGTTCCGCCTCCGCTGCCGTATGTCCATCTGACACTGTACCACAGTTTCTCCACGCCCTCCGTTTCCCACGGGTGCCCGGGAATGACAATGCTCACGGTTCTCACCGGTTCAGTTCCCCTGCAACCGGTCATTACCCCAAGGCCTGCAAGACACAGAAGGCAGAGCAGGAAAGACCTGAGTCTGAAATTAAAGTTCTTCATACCCTGCTTATGTCGTTTCGCAGGATTTTTCTCCCCACTTTTTCTGCTGAAAAACACGGGAAAAAACAGAAAAATTCCGGGGCCCGTAGGGCATGAAACCTCGCGTTACACAATAGGTAGTGGTATTTTGATTGTTTATTTGTTATTATTTACAAATATGGCCACCATCAGAGAAAAACCGGTATACGATGAAGATGCAGTACTGCACGTTTCCGCCATGGAACATATCCGGCTCAGACCCGGAATGTACATAGGACGCCTGGGAAACGGATCCCACGTTGATGACGGAATCTACATCCTCATGAAGGAAGTGATTGACAACAGCATAGATGAGTTCATCATGGGCTGCGGAAACAGAATCACAATCAGACTCATGGACAACATGTGTTCGGTACGCGACCACGGAAGGGGAATCCCCCTCGGAAAGGTCATAGAGTGCGTGTCTGAAATCAACACCGGAGCAAAGTACAATGATGACGTATTCCAGTTCTCCGTAGGACTGAACGGCGTAGGTACAAAGGCCGTGAACGCACTGTCTTCATTCTTCCACGTAAAGTCCCACAGGGACGGAAAATTCTTTGAGGCCACATTCAGGAAAGGACAGCTGGTGTCCAGCCGGGAAGGCACCACGGACGAGCCGGACGGAACACTCACCGAGTTTGTTCCGGATGAGGAGGTGTTCGGACCTTACAAGTTCAACGAGGAGTTCATAGTCAAGAGGATTGAGAACTACTGCTACCTGAACACCGGACTGAGCATAGACTACAACCGCAGAATCTTCAAAAGCCAGCACGGCCTTCTGGACCTTCTGGAGAAGGAAGTCCAGGACAGCGGAATATACAAAATGGTCCACCACAAGTCCAAAATGGTGGAATTTGCCTTCACCCATACCCGTGAGTACTCCGGAGAAACCTATTACTCCTACGTAAACGGCCAGTACACCTCGGACGGCGGCACGCACCAGGCGGCATTCAAGGAAGGCATACTGAAGGGAATAAACGAGTTCTTCAAGAAGACCTGGGCCCCTCAGGACGTAAGAGAGGGCATAGTGGGTGCCATTTCCATCAAGGTCCAGACCCCCGTCTTCGAGAGCCAGACCAAGAACAAGCTGGGCAACACTGAAATCAGAATGCCCATAGTGGACGAAGTGAAGGAGGCCATAGTCGAGTTCCTTCACAGAAACCCGGAAGACGCCCAGAAACTGAACCAGAAAATCCTGACCAATGAAACCATCAGAAAGAAGCTGACTGAGGTCAAGAAGATAGCCAAGGAGAATGCCAGGAAGATATCGCTGAACATTCCCAAACTCAAGGACTGCAAGTTCCATCTGGGACAGACCGGCCAGAATGCGGACATGGGAGAGCGCAGCATGATCTTCCTCACAGAGGGAGACAGTGCCTCCGGCACGCTCAACACAGCCAGGGACGTAATGACCCAGGCGGTCTTCAGCCTCAGGGGAAAACCGCTCAACACAAACGGCCTTGCCATGTCGGAGATGTACAAGAACTCCGAGCTGTACAACGTGATGGCCGCCCTTGGCATTGAGAACGGAATTGAAGGCCTGAGATACGGCAAGGTCATATTCGCAACAGATGCGGATATAGACGGCTTTCACATCAGAATCCTGCTTCTGACCTACTTCCTGAGCTATTTCGAGGAACTGATCAACGCCGGCCGCGTCTGGATACTGGACACCCCGCTCTTCCGCGTCAGGAACAAGACGGTTACCACCTACTGCTACTCGGAGGACGAGCGTGACCGCATGATGAAGCAGATCAGGGGCGCCGAGGTGACCAGGTTCAAAGGCCTGGGAGAGATAAGCGCCAAGGAGTTCGGACAGTTCATAGGAGAGGACATGCGCCTCATCCCTGTGAACATTGAAAGCCTTGCCGAGACCCGCAAGGCCATGAACTTCTACATGGGCAGCAACACGCCGGAAAGACGTGATTTCATAATGGAAAACCTTATCTGACGGAGGCGGGGAGATGGCATACGCAAAAGACATTTTCAGACAGAACTTCCTCGAATACGCCTCCTACGTAATCAAGGACAGGGCCATTCCTGACATAGAGGACGGCCTGAAACCGGTACAGAGAAGAATACTGCACACCCTCATTGAGATGGATGACGGCCGCTTCCACAAGGTTGCAAACGTTGTGGGCTCCACAATGCACTACCACCCCCACGGCGATGCTTCCATCTACACCGCCCTGGTCAACCTGGCCAACTGCGACCTCTTCATTGAGAAGCAGGGAAACTACGGAAACTTCATGACCGGAGACGAGGCGGCTGCCGCCCGATACATTGAGTGCCGCCTTCTTCCCTTTGCAAAAAAGGTGCTCTACAACCCTGAAATCACGGATTACGTTGAGTCCTATGACGGCAGAAGCAAGGAGCCTGTGACCTTCCCTGCAAAGATTCCCGTAGTTCTGATACAGGGAACCGAGGGAATCGCCGTAGGCATGAGCACAAAAATCCTGCCGCACAACGCCCTTGAGGTCATTGACGCCCAGATAGCGGCCCTCAGAGGAGAGGAGTTTGCCCTCTACCCGGATTTCCCGGGCGGCGGAATAATGGATGTCTCGGACTACAGGGACGGCCTGGGAAGCGTGGCCGTGCGTGCCAAGCTGGATATCTCCAACCCCAAGAAGATAATCATTGAGGAGCTGCCATACGGCGTGGACTCCGAGAAGATGATCCAGAGCATAGACGCTGCGGCCAAGAAGGGAAGACTGAAGGTTGCCACGGTAAATGATTTTACCGCAGACAGCGTGAACATAGAGCTCTATCTATCCAAGGGGACATACACAAAGGACCTTGTGGACGCCCTGTACGCCTATACCCTCTGCGAGCAGAAGATAAGCGTGAACAGCCTTGTCATCAAGGACAACCTGCCCAACCTGATCAAGGTCTCCGACATAGTGCGCTACCATGCCGACCACCTGCTCAGGGTCTCCAAGGCGGAGCTTGAGGTTGAACTGGGCCATCTCACTGATAAACTGCATACAAGGACCCTGGAACGCATCTTCATAGAGGAACGCATATACAAGCGCATAGAGCAGAAGCGCACCGCGGAGGCGGTGAACGAGGCCGTGCTTTCCGGCTTCAAACCCTTTGAGGACCAGCTTGTCAGGGAGATTACCCCGGAAGATGTAGAGCACCTGCTCAAAATCCCAATCCGCAGAATCTCACTGTTTGACCTTGAGAAGAACCGCGAGGAGATTGAGCAGATCAACGCGGACATAAAGACCTGCAACCACAATCTGCGCCACCTCACGGATTATGCAATAAGCACCCTCCGGGACATAAGGAAGGACCTGGACACCCCGGAACACAGAAGAAAGACCGTGGTGCGCAATTTTGACATGGTTGACGTCAAGGAAGTGGCCAGGCGTGACCTTGACCTGCGCTATGATGAGAGCACCGGTTATCTGGGAACCGCCGTCAAGACGGGAGAGGTTGTCCAGAAGGTCTCGGAGTTTGACAAGATTCTGGTGATAAACAAGAACGGCACATACTACTGCAACCCGGTTCTGGACAAGACCTTTGTCGGAAAGGACGTTGCCTTCATAGGCCTTGCGGACAAGAGCTCTCTTGAGGACCTGGTCTTTACCGTGATTTACCAGGAGAAGGACACGAAGAAGGTCTTCATAAAGAGGGCAAAGTTCAATTCCGGCTTCATAATGAACAAGGCCTACGAACTGCTTCCGGACCCGCAGAACAACGTGATGAAGAAACTCTCCACGTTGCCCAATGCGGAAATGACCATAACCTTCAAGGGTGCCTCCGCAAGGTACAGGGAAAGCACCGTCATGTTCTCCGACTATCTGGTCAAGGGCGTGAAGGCCGGCGGAGTCCTGCTCACAAAGAGGGAAGTTGCCTCCATAAGGATCAAGAGCGCAAAGCTTGTTGAGAAGAAGGAAGAGGAAACAGCCGCACCGGCTCCTGCGGAAAAGCAGCCGGTGGAGGAGAAACAGGTTGAGGAAGTTCCCGTAGAACAGAAAAAAGACGAGAACAACCCCCAGGGAGAGCTTTTCTGATGCAGGACCTGGCCGGGCGCATCCTGTATGAAGACAACCACCTCATAATTGTGAACAAACTCTGCGGAGAGATAGTGCAGGGTGACAAGACGGGTGACCGTACCCTTGCAGAAGATGTGAAGGATTACCTCCGGGAGAAGTATTCAAAGCCCGGAAATGTCTATCTGGGCATACCCCACCGCCTTGACAGACCAACAAGCGGAATTGTGGTCTTCTGCAGGACCGAAAAGGCCCTTTCCCGTATGAACACCATGTTCAGGGACGGCGGAGTGGACAAGACCTACTGGGCCGTCTGTGACGGCAATCCCGGTCAGACCGAAGGCCGCCTTGAGCACTGGATAAAGAGAAACGAGCAGAAGAACATAAGCCGCGCCTATGACAGGGAGGTTGCCGGTTCACAGAAGGCAATTCTCGAGTACAGGCTCATAGGACACTCGGACAGGTATGAACTTCTGGAAATCCGTCTTCTTACCGGAAGGCACCACCAGATCAGGGCCCAGCTTGCCGCCTGCGGCGTTCACATAAAGGGGGATCTGAAATACGGCTTCCCCCGTTCCAACCCGGACGGCGGAATATGTCTGCACTCAAGAAAGGTTGAGTTCTTCCATCCCGTCAGAAAAGAAGAGAAAATCTGCCTCACAGCCCCGGTGCCCGGGGAAGGGGTATGGCAGTTCTTCAATCCGGATACCGTTTTTACGAAAAACTAAAAATTTTTGCAAAAAATTGAGTTTTTCTCTTGTGCTTCCTGCCCGAAAAGTGGTATCAAAGGCTCCATAAATCAAGAAACGGAGACATTTGCACAATGAACAGATACAACTACGATGAATTCATGGCCCGCCTTGAGATGAGAAACCCCGCACAGCCGGAGTTCATTCAGGCCGCAGGCGAGATAGTCCATTCAATAATAGACACGGTCAACAACAATCCCATGTACCTGAAGAACAGAATCCTGGACAGGATAGTTGAGCCCAACAGGGTGATAGAGTTCAAGGTTGAGTGGGAGGATGACAACCACGTCATCCAGGTCAACAGAGGCTACCGCGTCCAGTTCAACAACGCCATAGGACCCTACAAGGGCGGCCTGAGATTCCATGCCAACGTAACACTGGGAACCCTCAAGTTCCTTGGCTTTGAGCAGATATTCAAGAACTCCCTCACAAGCCTCCCCATGGGCGGCGGAAAGGGCGGCTCGGACTTCTCTCCCAAGGGCAGATCGGATGACGAGATAATGCGCTTCTGCCGCTCCTTCATGACGGAGCTTTTCAAGCACATAGGCCCTGACACGGACGTTCCCGCCGGAGATGTGGGTGTTGGCGCAAGGGAGATAGGCTTCCTCTACGGCCAGTACAAGAGGATAAGGGATGAGAACACCGGAGTCCTCACAGGAAAGGGCCTGCAGTGGGGAGGCTCCCTGATAAGACCTGAGGCAACCGGTTACGGAGCCCTCTACTATGCACAGGAAATGCTCCGTGACTTCGGAGACAGCATAGAAGGCAAGACAATCTCAATCTCAGGTTACGGCAACGTGGCCTGGGGTGCGGCCATGAAGGCAACCCAGCTCGGAGCAAAGGTACTGACAATATCCGGCTCAAAGGGCTACGTCCTTGACAGGGCAGGGGTCAACACACA
>CAMZFA010000002.1 GCA_947305945.1 uncultured Spirochaetales bacterium
ATGAAGCTTCTCAATGAGGCCCTTGAATCATACAAGGACCATCCGCTCTATTCTCTTTTCAATGATTTGGTGAAGGACGCAGAATCAAACCTTCTCAACATTTGGAAGACATCTGTAAAGGATTTGCAGGCGGGAAAAGACGAGAACAAGAAGTCAGCATATCTGCACTTCAAGGCCTATGTGTCAGGCTCACTCATTGACCTGATGAACGAGACAACATCAAAGGAGCTGTCAGCAGAGGATATCTACAACAGATATGAGAACATCAAGAACATTGCAATCGGCAGTTGTTGGAAGGACATGACATCGGAAACCCTAATGGATTCCGCAAAATCCACCCCGACAGAATCAGCCCTGAAGACAATGCAGATGTTCAAGGATAATCCCGATGCAGTCTACTACAACGACTATTCCGGGAATCTTGTATGGTTTGATCAGAAGATGCAGTCAACATTCGACAATGCAGCCCTTCAGATTCGTAATGACCTTGAAGAGCAGTTCGGACTTCAGCTTGACGAGAAGCCGGACATCACCATCAAGGAGACCGCATCGGGCGCATACCCGGTTGCAAGGTTCAAATCCACAAACGGAAAGGAATACCGCGTTGACGGGGACGGCAACGTATTCGTTGTCGGAGCATCCGGAAACCTTATCTCTTATGGAAAGCTCGGTGAAACACCTGATCCGGTTCAGACAAAGACGGCGGAAACCTTTGCCGGAATCACGGTTGCCGAGGCCGTTGAGCTTGCAAGTCAGGCTCCGTCCACTCCGAAGCCGAACATTCCTTCAGCATCCTACATAAAGGAGCTGATTGAGGAAGGCTATACACCTGAGGAAGCCGTGCAGAAGGCCGTCAGCGAGAACCCTCCCGGAGCTTTCACGATTCCGACCCCGGCAGTCAGCACCAATGAGAACAAGGATGCCTCTCAGTCATTGAGGGAATGGAACGATCAGATAGAAGAGAACACAAGAAGACAGAAGGATCAGGAATTTGCAAACCGCAATTCAGGAACACTCACTTCAAGTCAGGAAGCCTACGCCTCCGAGATTGAGGCTCAGGGCTATGACTACAATGAAGCCTTGCAGCTCGCTCCGCTTGTAGACAAGTACAGAGCAGAGGAAAAGCTTTCATTTGAGGAAGCCCTGAAGAAGGCTATCAGAGAACTTGGAATCAAGGAGCGGTAAATGACCCTTTATCAGCAGCAGGAACGTCAGGCAGAACAGAACAATAATCCGAGCATCACGGATATTCTCGCAAAACAGACCCGGGAAATGGTCTCAGATCAGAAGCGTTTATCTGAGAGAATCAACGGGGTGACAGGTCTTGACCTCACGCCGGACGAGTATTCAATGATCTCAACCGCAATGGCGAGCAGCAAGAATCCGGACGAGACGGCAAACCGGTTCGCTCAGGCCTTGACCTATTCCCATAACTCGGGAATCACCTTTGAGGAAGCATACTCAAACCTCGATGCCCTGAATCTCAATCAGTTGGGAAGAAAGGTCGATGTCACGCAGACCGGAACGAAGGCCGTTATCAACAGCTTCAAGATCGGCAAGCTCACCGTGAAACGCCAAAGAATCGCTCAGGAGGCTTACAGGGCCTATCAGAACGGCATGGACGTTTCATCCATTCTCTCTTCAGACGTTGCGAAGGAAATCGAGGCGTTGGACAACGAGATTGCAGACCTTCAGGACTACATGCCGAGAGCATGGTATACGGAGATTGCCAAGAACGCAGCCAACACTCTTTCCTATTCATTCAACGTTGCAGCCGCAGCCGCAGCAGGAAAGGCTCTCGGAGCTGTCGCAGGAAGCAACCCGGTAAGCGCAGGACTTGCTACCTTGTTCAGCTTCCTTGAAGGCTATCAACTCACCAAGTACGGCAACTGGTACGACAACATCAAGGCCGGGGTGGACCCGAAGGTTGCGGACGCGGTTCAGACTGTCAGCGCAGGAATACAGGCGGCAATAGAATCCTACCTCGATGTAAACGTTGGTCTTGTGAAGTCATTGGGTTCAGGAACAGCGAAATCCATAGCCTCAAACACCCTGAAGAACATGTATGTGAACGGCACCTTGAACAAGGTCGGCATGTTCTTCACCAAGTATGCAATCAACATGGCCTCGGAAGGCACAGAGGAATTCCTTCAGGAGATCACCGAAGAGGTCTTTGACAACATGGCTTTCTCCCTGAGCGGCAAGGAAGCACCGAATGAACTCAAGGACATCCTTGCGAACTCAATCAAGGCGTTTGCCGGAGGTGCTTCCTCGGCAATCATCCTCGGTATCGGTGATGCAGCCTATGAGACCAAGATGAATGTGAATTATGCGCAGAACCTCAAGAAAGAGGCCATCGCAAACCCCTCAAAGGAAACATTCATAAACAACCATATTAATGATGAAGAACTTGGAACCGCAAGCCGCAAGGACAAGAGCGAAATCCTGAGCAAAGCCTACGACAACACAAGAAAGGCCGCACAGGAAGAAGGCGTTTCCGTTTCTGAGGCAAAGACCATTGATACGGACTTTGACATCAATGACGATTTCAACCCCGAAACAGACAGTGACGAGGCCCGCACCTCGGAGCAGCCGGTTGAACCGGTCAAGAGAATGGACAACGGCAGGCTCCGTGTTCAGGAATCCCAAAGGGTGACGCAGAACTCGGACGGAACGGAATCCCATACCCTGAATATCGGTTCCCGGGGAAGCTCCACAAGATACGGTTATGTGGACTACACGATTGATACTCAGAACAAGACAGTCACCATAGATCAGGTCGCAACAAGACTTGGTTATGAGGACCTTGCCCGCGATGCGGTCATGGAGGTCGAGAGGTCCCATGAGGGATGGAATATCGAATGGAACCCTGAGACAGCAGCACAACAGGCCATCAAGGAACAGATAGTCAATGACCCGAACAACCCCAACCGTGGAAACCTTCAGTGGTTCAACGAAGGCGAGGACGTTGACACCAACATTCAGGTCGGAGAATGGATAAAGAAAACCTTCAGCAATCTCACAACAGAGCAGTCTGTCGTAGCTGCAAAGCTTCTTGAATTCACCGCAAAGTCTCAGGGCGTGGACACTAAAACATGGATAAATGACCACATTCAGAACCTTCAATCCTTTGATGAATCCGGAAAGAAAGGCGCGGTCTCATTCAATGATTCGGACATAAAGGCCATAATCTACGCCGGAGAGAACGCGGACTTCTCCACGTTCAGCCATGAGACCTTCCATGTTCTTGTCAGGACCTCTCAGGCAGCATCAAAGCTTGCCGAGGCTTTCAGGAACGCCTCACAGTCATCAGATTTCGCAAGGTATGTGAACAGCCACAAGCAGATCATAAAGATGGACTTGGACGAGGTTCTTGAGGCCGTGAAGGACATGGGTGACAACCCGCTTGAATGGACCCGTGCTCAGCATGAGGTTGCGGCAACCTTCTTTGAATCATATCTCCGGGACGGAAAGACATTCAGCGAGAAGCTGAAGAACATCTTCACTCAGATTGCAGACTGGTTCCACAGAATCTATAAGGCCCTGAGAGGCGAAAACTCTCTCAATGACGAAATCGTGAAGGCCTATGACGAAATTCTTGCCGGGAATCCGGAGCTGAGAAAAACCGTTGAGGCCTCAAATTCCGACACAGATCAGCAGAACAATGTGAAATCCGAAGAATTCTCACCTGAAGACGAGGACGAGGACAACGGCCTTGATGAATACGGTAATCCGCTTTACCAGTCAGAGGACAGAGAAAGCAGAATCGCTTCCTTTACGGACGAATCAAACTATTCTCCCGAGAACATTGAGGGGAACGTATACATTGATGCTGCAAGGAAAGAGCTGAGCAACAAAAACAGCATTGAGAAAGCCCAATATGAAAAAGAATTGATGATGGCGCATAAGTTGTCAGAACACTTCAATTGCAAGGTGTTCATGCTGCCTCCGACCATCGAAGACGGTTTCATATATGTTGAGAAGCAGTCCAACCCCGACAGTGTTGTGAAAGGATTCTTTGTTGATTTCAAACAGATCAATACAGACAAGCCGAACTCGGTGCAGCGCGCCATGAAAGAAGGAATCAGACAGGCGGATGCAGTTTACATTGAACTCGGAGACAATATCTCCATAGGCAATGCAACACGCGCTTTGATTGGTCAGGTTAAATCAAACAACAACAATCACGAAGGGTTTGGAATAGTTATCTCTGATAGTGCCGGAAACTTCAAGGAATATCAGATAATAAAAAAGAGGCTTGTAGAAAGCCCCTTTATTGGCGGAGCGGAACTTGCGCCCCTCTCCAATGACAATTATAGCGCAAAATCCTCAGCCGTCAAGAGCGGCATAAAACGGCTCTATCAGCAGGACGGCACAGCCATTGAAGAGTATAAGGGAACGCTTGTAGTTACCCACAATCTCACAGAAGGAAACCTTGAGGGCGTGTTGGGAATCGGCGGCATGCCGATGCCTTCTCTTGCAGTTACAAGACCGGACATCAAGATTGACAGTTTCGGCCCGATAACCCTTGTCGGAGATTCGCAGCTTGCAAATCAGCTCATGAGAAACGGTGAAATCTTTGACCGTGATATGTGGTCTCCGACAGCTCCGAGACCCGAATTTAAGGTTGACAAAAAGGGCCTGAAGAAATTTGACGATTGGATCAGAGACCTTCCTTATAAAGGCTCTCTTCATGTCAACATGACAAATGCCTTGATGGATTATCAGAAGAACAGTCCGGAGAGTCTTGCTTCCTTCTATGCCTATAAAGACGGCATACGGATGGAGTATTGCAAAGAGAACGGCATAGACGTTGAGATTCCATACAGGCTTGTCAGATACAACTATGACGATAGAATCATGAAGGCTGCAAAGGCTTGGGCTGAAGAACACAACGAAAGATATCTAAGCTTTGAACAGACAGCCGAATTCCAAAAGGCAATCAAGCCGGCTGTAGATGAAGTCCTTGCGGAAATGGAAGCAGAGTATGAGCGCAAGTATTCAAAAGAGAACACTTCAAAATTCAAAATGAATATAGGTCATGCTCTTATCGAATTTGTGCGGGACAATCTTACCACAGACAACTTTCATGAGCTTTCAAACCTTCTGAGCGAAGCTTCCCTGTATGAAGAAGGCAAGAAGGAAATGGATGTCTATGCTTTGAAGGATACACTTGATAAGGTCGCTCCGGCTGCGGATGTCGAGAAATGGCTACTTGAGAAAAAGTTCTCCGGCATTTTCTCAGACCCAATGATAACCATAGGTAGAAGCAAGGTTCCCTATAATGCTCAGAACATTTTTGAGGCAATGAGGCGCAGTCAGTATGTAGGAAACGGCCTCGGGACTATCACATACTCAAATTCCCTTGCAGCTTCAAGCGGCGCAAGAGCCTTGAGAACAAGACAGGCCGTTGCAGAGAAAGAGGGCCTGTTGGGTGATGTTAAAGATGAAAACTATGAAGATGCTTTCAATTCGTACCATGATTTGGCGGTAAAGAATTATAAGTATAACGACACATGGGATGCTCTTGACGATTCAAACAAAGCAATTGCCAAGTACCTTGAATCAAACAACCGAACAACTGAAAACCTGAAACAGCAGTTGAAGAAGCTTGATTTCAATGTCACCGATGAACTTGTGTCAGAGGCGCAGAAGCTCGTTGATTACATCGAGGGAATGACCCGCAGATACTTTGAGGCAAAGCCCCGGAGAATCATGCAACTCTCAGACTTCAAGTACGCAATTGTCCCGACAAACGCCAAAGCCGAGACTGCTCAGGTTCTTCAGCAGGCGGGCCTTTCCGTTGTCAGGTCTGATTCAAGAGAAGAAGCCTTGAAGAAGATTGCAGAGAATGACACGAAGGTTCTATGGCAGCTTGATAACATGACCGAATCCTCGCTCATTGCAGAGGCAAAGGACTTTCAGACAAAGGATGAATTCATCGAGTTTGAGAAGGCTTTTGACCTTGACGGCATTTCAAGCGAAGAACTTTCCGAGATATGGGATAAGGCCCACGGGGTGTATCAGGTCAAGAAGGAGGAATACACTTCCCCGATTGACCCGAACATGCCCGAAGAGGACAAGGACGAGGCCTTCAGGGTGATCATGTCAACGGACGAGGGAATCAAGGCCTTCATCCAAAGGCTGCGGGATGCCTTCAGCGCAAGGCGTGATGTACGCAGAAGCGGCGGACAGATCGGCGTTTACACTGAAGAGGACTACAACGCCATCATGCAGGACATCGCCAATGCGGACCGCGTTGAGACCGAGGCTGCACCGTATATCACAGCTCTTGCAAAATCGAACAAGGACATCACCCCGGAAGCCATCAGCAAGGTCCGGGGAATGATAAACAACTCACTCAGAGACTACAGGGACCTCTACTCTCAAATCATCGGGGACGAGAACTTTGCGGCAGGCGTTTACAATGAATTCCTTCCGAACATCAAGGATTCAAGGGCCAACGGCATGAGAATCACACAGAGGAAGGACCTTGCCAACCGCATTGAAGGTGAACAGCTCCGGGAAGAGATCAGACGCGGAACCGAGAAGTATGACGGCACAGCCGAAAAGGTCATGGCTGTATACGACAAGGAGCTGAAGGACCTTCAGGACGATTACGCCAAGCTCAAGGAGCAGTACGACAAGACATATCTGAAAATGAGCGTTGAGCAGCAGAGCGCGGTCAGGAAGGCTCAGCAGATAAAGAAGATGGAATCAGCCATCGCAAGAGAGCGGCAGAACGTCAGGATGAAGCTTGATTCAGGCCGCCGCGTCTCCACCGAACAGCTTCAGAAGCTCAACGGTTGGGAGGACGAGCTGAATCTTCTCCACGAAGAGATCAAGGAACTCAGGAAGCAGGATGCGGTCAAGGCCACAATCGAGAGACATGAGGCACTGGACAAGCTGAAGGAAGCCATCAGGCAGAAGCAGAGGGACAAGGCCGCAGTCGAGGCCGTACACCGCTACAAGCGTGAACTCTACAACTCCATTGTCGAGAAGATACCCAACAACGTTGACTGGTCATACGTTCAGAAGATAAACGAGGTCATTGCCACCATCAAGGGAATTCAGGGCTATCAGAACAACTCCATCATGATTGACGGCAAGCGCATGAAGCTTGAGGACTTCCGCAAGGGCGTTGAGGATGGCAGCATAAAGATTGAAGGTCTTTCGGACTATCAGCTCAAACGCTATCTCAACACCTCTCTTGCAGACCTCACCATTTCAGACCTTGAAACCCTGAAGGACACCGTTGACTACTACAAGATGATGGGAAAGCAGATGTGGCAGGCCAAAGTGGATCAGAGGAACTTTGAGGCCGAAATGTTCAGGAATCAGATTCTCGGTCAGGTCTACAAGGCCAAGAGCTATGACCCGGAGAAAGACCATTTGGCGGGTTCTGCTGAGAGCGACACCGTAAAGAAGAAAGGCCTTCTGAAGGGCGGATTCTACAAGACGCTCAACTGGAACCGCAAGGCTCAGATCATAGACAACGACAGCAAGGGCCTCAACTATGACCTCACCGTTGAAGAGCGCAGGCAGCATCAGGACGAAATGCTCAGAGGCATACGCGACAGGGTTAATCCGGTCAAGGCCATCCTTGAGGAAACAGGCCTGAAGGAGCAGGACTTCTATAAGACGGTCCCGGTTGTCTTCCCGGACGGCAAGGTTGAGAACTTCACAATCGGCAGGCTTGCATATGGCATGCTCGCAGACAAGAACGAAAGGAACCTTTATGCGGTCTCTTACGGAAACCTTGTCACTCAGGCCGAGAAGGAAGCCATGACCGGAACGCAGGATCAGGCCAACGATCAGATAAAGAAGCTCGGAAACACAAGGTATCAGGCGTTCAAGGCTCAGGCGGAGGAATTCTTCAACGAGCATCCCGAATACATGAAGGTCATTGATGCCATCGTTGCGGACTGGAACAGCGAAGAGAACCTTGCAAGGATTCAGAAGATTCTCATTGATGAATACAACAAGCCGATGGAGGTCGAAGGTTTTTACATGACGATGCACCGTCAGGACTTTGACGGCACGGAATCAGCCTACAGGCTTCAGGACGATATGTACAACCTCAATGCCGGAAAGAGCAAGACCACACCGGACAAAGGCTTCACCGAGAGCAGAATCGACATTTCCCCGATGAATCAGCAGCCGGTTGACATGGACATCTACCGTGTATGGCTTCAGAGCGTTGAGGATCAGGAGAACGTGATTGCGAATCTTCCCTATATCAGGAAGCTCAACAGAATCTACAAGAACCACGGAAGCAAGGGCCTCCGGAGCGCGATTGAGAACGCCCACGGCAGCGCAATCCTCACGGACCTCGACAACTACATCAACGAGGTTGCAAACAGCGCATTGTTCTCGGACACTCAGGAGATCAACGGTTATGTTGGTTTGCTCAGAGGACAGCTTTACACCGCATATCTCGGTTACAAGATGTCGGGCATAGTCCTTCAGGGAATCACCTCACCGATGCCCTCCCTACAGGAAGTGAACCCGGCAGCTTTGGCAAAGGGCCTTCTGCAAATGACATTCCACCCCGTAAGCACATGGAAGAAGATCTGTGAGCTTTCGCCTTACATGGAACACAGGTCAATGAACCCGACAATCGAGGCGATCAGGAAATATGCCTCACAGTATACCGATTCAAAGATGAAGGCAGCCTACAAGAAATTCCTTGAATTCGGAACCGAGGGACTTGAGGCCGTTGACCGTTGGGCCGTTGCCGGCTCTTGGCTTGCAGTCTATGAGAAGAAGCTGAAGGAGCTTGGAGACAGCACAGAGGGAATCAAGGCCGCAGCACACTATGCGGACAACTTCATACGCGACACTCAGCCCACCGGCGATGTGACCGAGCTTGCACCGCTTTTCAAGAGCAAGAACGCTTTTGCTCAGGCCTTCACTCAGTTCCAAGTCTCATTGAATGTGATATGGAACAACATCACCTACGATCTTCCGAAGGCCGTGAAGCATCATGAGTTTGCAAAAGCGGCAGGAATTGTGTTCGGCTATGCCCTTGCAGGCATCCTTTTGAATCTCGCACAGGAAGGCGTTGATGAAGATGATGAACCGGAGGACATTGCTGCAAAACTTGCCTATGCAGCCACAACTCAGTTTACTCAAAGCACTCCGCTTCTCGGCTCTCTTGTTGATTCAAGCTTTAAGAGAGCAATTACAGGCGAAGGTGGATGGGTAACAAATACCAATCAGCTTTATCCCGGTCTTTCAAATATTGCGTCCGGTCTTGATTCGATAATGGCGAAGGGAATCAACGCAAACAACAGTGCAAAAATCGCAAAGGGTCTTGCCATCATGACAGGCCTTCCCACCTCGGGAGCCTCGGAGATTTGGCAGACCTTCTTTGACAGGAGCTTGGTTGATGCAATCAACGAAGGAGATTTGAACTTTACCTTCAATCCGGGAGCTTTGCTCGGAAGAAGAGACTATTAAGGAGAACACGACATGATTACAAAAACCGTCAATGTTGTTCGTTATCTCGTTTCAGGAAACTCTTACCCTATAACCTATGGCTATTGGGACAAGGAGGAAATCAAGGTTTATCTCACCCAAGAGGACAATTCCCTTGTCCTTCTCACATTGGGTACGGATTATTCCCTGTCTTCCCCGAATGGGACCAATGGTGTTTTGGTCAAGGTTTCGGATTGGGGTACAGCGACAAAGATTACGATTCTGAGAGAGGTTTCACTCACTCAGGAAAGAGACCTTGTAAACGGTCAGACGCTCAATGCGGAAACCATTGAAGCAGCACTGGACCATTCAATGGCAGCGATTCAGCAGCTCAAGGAAGAGCAGTCGAGATCGCTGAAGACAGCAGTTGATGAAGAGGGATTGGAGATAACGTTCCCCAACACCGAAGCGAGAAAAGGAACCGGAAGCGGAACCGTAATCTGCTTTGATTCCTCCGGAAGTACAATCGTTCTCAGGGACTTGAAAAAGTTTGATCAGGACATCATTGATGCCGCAAACTCAGCACTTGAGGCCGCTCAGAGCGCACTTGAATCGGAAGCTTCCTATCAGCGCGCCCACAACGAGGGCATTTCAAACATCGTGAGCAACGAGACGGGTGACTATGTGACCGTCTCAATCATTCAGAGAGACGGCACAACCACTTCCTATACCGTGCAGCGTGGAAAGAAGGGAGAGAAAGGCGATACCGGAGCAACAGGCGCAACCGGTGCAACCGGAGCGCAGGGACCTCAGGGTATTCAGGGGCCGAAGGGTGATACTGGTGCAACCGGTGCCACCGGAGAGAGCGGTGTCACTACACCCATTGCGTCATTCTTCACCCTTGCGGTTGACGCGGACGGAAACCTCTATGCCTATCATGCGGACGAGGATTACCCGCCTGATTTCTATTACGATTCCGATACAGGGAATTTGTATATCGACACTTAATTTATAAGGAGCGAAGAGCATGGCAAGAACATTGATTGGAAACATCAAGGGACCCAAAGGTGATACCGGTGCAACAGGTGCAACAGGACCTCAGGGGCCTACCGGTGCAACCGGAGCCACCGGACCGCAGGGACCTACCGGGCCTCAGGGTCCTCAGGGCGAGACAGGGCCTCAGGGCTACATGAACCATGACGATGTTGCCTCCGTTGTATCGGAGGTTATCGCAACAGATCTCGGATTGACCGTATCAGACGGAAAGCTTTGTGCGGTCTATACAGAATAATGGAGGAAAAAGATGTCAGTTACAAAACCGGTAATGTTGGATGAAACTGGACAGGAAATGGTGGAAGTTCTCAGAGGTGTCAAGATGGCAATTGCCTCAGGAAAGGATTCTGAGATCACGACATGGAAGGAAATCCGCGCCAATGTGCGTAACGGATTGGGTGAAATCCTGTATCCCGTTGGAACAAAGTTTGTCATTTACAAGTATGCAAACGGCGCAACGAAATCAGGAACCCCGGTCAAGTATTATCTTGATGCGGTTGGACACAACAAGCACTTCCTTATCAGGCATGGAGAGAAAACTGCGGATTATTCAATGACACTTCAGTTCCATGAGCTGCTGAATGATTCAATGCAGTTCGATGCTGCCGAGGATCAGTACGGAGTATCACTTGATACATCGGTTGTCTCTTGGAAGACCTATTATTCGGACACCTCCGGAACGGTTGTCGTTGACCCGACAGGAAACCCGAGTACAAACGGATATTATGAGAAGAATGATACTTCCACATATCCGAGAAGCACCTACGGTTCAAACAACTGGAGACATTCAGGAATCAGAAAATGGCTCAATGCAGACCCGGACACAGCAGCAGATGCTTGGTGGGCCAAGTCCACACCGTTTGACAAGAAGCCGGATTATGGCACATACCTCCCGTTCCAAGCTCTGCTTGCAGACAACACGGACGGTGATGCAGCCACACTTCTTGACGTTATCGGACCGGTCACGATCAGAACCATCCTGAATACCATCAAAAACCCGGACAACTCGGATTACTACCTTGATGCGGATGCTTCAGGCCAGTACGCAGTTGCTTCAAGACTTGCCTACGATGTGACGGAAGATACCTTCTTCCTGCCGACAACAAAGGAAGTTCATTGCAGCACATACAACGAGGACGGCGGAGTTCTTCTTCAGTATTATGACAAGTTCTCCGATTACGCCTCTCCGATTGGTGCATGGGGAAGCGCGGACACAAACCTTCTCAAGCACAAGCAGAACGCAAGTTCCGCCACGGATTGGTGGCTGCGCTCGGCGGGTACGGGCTATGCGCGCGATGCTGTGAGTGTGGGTTCCGATGGCACAGTCAACAGCGGCGGCGCGTACACTGCGTATGGGGTGGCTCCGATTTGCGTAATCTACTAATAATCCCAAGAACCGAAGGGGGCCGTTAGGTCCCCTGAAGGAGAGGTTTAACAATGTCAGTGGTGAAGTCAAAGAGAATCACAAGACCTTTGAAGGCTTGCGTACTTGCCGTTCAGTTATTGGGAAAGACAATTGATGTGTGTTCAAGCAAGAACAACTTCCCTATAAGAAAGAAGTGGGCGATTCCGAGCGACCTCTACTATGAGGTCAGGGAATATTGCGTGAACATCAACCTTGCCAATGATGTGAAGGTTTGTGATGCAAAGACCGCAAAAGAGCGGTTGGAGCATGATGCGGAAGCCGGAAAGCACTTGAAGAGGTTTATGATCCTCTGCAATGTGGCCTCTTTGACTTACCCGTTGGGTGAAACTGTGGTTAATTCTTGGATTGGCCTTGCCAATGAAAACGTTGAGCTATTCAATAAATGGCACAAGTCGGAGTTGGAGAGGTATTCAGGATTTTTGAATGGGTAATAGTTGTAAGTTCCGCCACGAATTGGTGGCTGCGCTCGGCGAATACGGACAATGCGAACAATGCTATGAATGTGAATTCCGATGGCACAGTCAACAACAACGCGTACAATGCGAATGGGGTGGCTCCGATTTGGTTTGAAGGTTTTTCTATTCTGATATCCAGTATTCCGAAAGGTTGAACGCAGAAAAATAAAATCAAAACAAAGGAACTATTATCCAAGCCTTCGGGCAAATGGTAACGGATGGCCTCTACGGTCTACGGACATAGAGAAACAGCACCGTGGCAGGGTGCAAGCCCTGCCGAATTATTTAAAGATATGGACGAGGTAAGAGAAAAGATTTCAAGCATCTATAGTCTCAATAAAGCGTTTGTGCGCTGCAAAACAGGAAGGCTTTGGAAACCTTCTGTTATGGACTATTACCTTCACATGATCCGTTACAACTACATTCTTCACATTCAGCTTGACGGAGACACCTACCGCGTTAAACCTTGCTATCACTTCACCATCTATGAGCCGATGATGCGAAACATTCAAGCTCCGCACCTCACCGACAGGGTTGTGCAGTCAAGCACCTGCAACAACTACCTCAAGGAGAAATTGAGGTATGTGTTCATCAGAGGCAATTGCGCCTGTCAGGAGGGAAAAGGAACCGATGACGCGAGAAACTACTTCAAGGAACTTCTCAGGCGGTATTACCGCAGATACGGAACGGACGGGGTGGTTTGGAAGATAGACATTAGGCATTACTTTGCCTCAATAGACGGCGATTGCTTGGATGCCATCAATCAGAAGTACATTCAAGATGAATGGGTTATATCATACATGGAGCAATGGGGTGTTCGGAAAGGCTCCAAAGGTTTAGGCCTCGGAGCTGAGACAAACCAGTTTGAAGCAGCTCTTGCTCTCCACCCGATTGACACATTCTTCAAGACGGTTGCCGGGTGCAAATACTACGTCAGATACCAAGACGATATCATGATCATTCTTCGCAATAAAGAGGAAGTACACCGGGTCCAAGACATGCTGATTCAGCAGCTTGTGAAACAGAAGCTTACTCTCAATCAGAAGAAAACCCGTATCTTCAAGTTGTCGGCATGGTATTCCTTCCTCGGGTTCAACTTCACCGTGACTGAGACCGGCAAGGTTTTAATGCGTATCAAAGCGGAGAGTGTCAGCAGGCAACGGCGCAGATGCAGACACCAGTTCAACAATATTCCTTCCGAGGATATTGAGATTTCAGGTACTTGTTGGGCGGCAAACGCGTCCAAAGGTAATAACTACTTCATAGTCAGGAAGACGGAGGCTTACATTATGGAAATTGTAAGAGAGAAAAGAGAGCAGGAGAAAAAGATTGAGGCTTCTGCTGCAAGAGTTGAGAAGCTTGTTGCGAATCAGGAGTATATCGCAATGATGGCAGACATTGACCTTCCCGAGGAAGGAGAGAGGCAGGAGGTGGCTGAATGACAACGACATGGTTTGACAGAATCAAGGACTTCTACGACAGGGGCCTTTGGACCAAAGAAATGGTCAGGAACGCCGTTGTGAAAGGCAAGATCACAGCCGAAGAGTATGAGCTTATCACGGGCGAAGCTTACTGAATTCTACGGCATTGTCCCGGTCCCCGGAACGGATAACTATGTATTGCTGATAGGTGACATCCCTGTTGGCGTACATAGTTTCCCCGGGATGAATGAAGCAGAGGACTTTGTACTCTACAATTATTACAGCTTGAAGGAGGAAGCTGAAAAGATGAAGGAGCATATCAAGTGAAAGTCGAGATTTTGAGTATCGTTGCAACGATCATTGTTTGCCTCTTCGGAAGCGGAGGTGTTGTCATGTGGGTTCTTAATCGTTGGGCTTCAAAGAAGGATGCAGGCCTGAAGGAAATCAAGGAAGGGATAAGGCTAGGTTTAGAGAACGATGCAGTCATATTCAAGGCCTTGAGGGACCACAAGATCAACGGCGAATCCGAAGCCCAAGAAGTCAAGATGAACAATTATTTCAGAAAGTCATTCATTAAATAGGAGGCTATATGTTGGCTGAGCAGTTGACAGGGTGGGATTTCCTTATTATCGGTCTCACCGTTCTATTTGTTGAGTTTGTGGTCAAACTCATTTTCAAGGACGAGAAGTACAAGCTTGTTTGGAAGCTCTCGCCCATCGTCATTGATGCAATCGTCTATGTTGTGATCGCACTGATCTCAAAGGGAACATGGTACACGGCCCTCATTCACGGAATCGCCGCAGGCCTTGCAGCAATGGGTTCCTATGATGTGATTCTGAAGACCATGAAGGAATCCGGAATCAAATCACTCACCGATACAAACGAGGCGGTCAAGAAAGCGATACAGGGTGACAAATGAACGCCATCACAGTAATCGCTATCCTTGTCGGAATCGCCGGGGTTCTCTTTGGAATTATCTGCCTGAAGAACAGGAAGATTGATTCTCAGAAGACAGAGATCAAGTCCAAAGACGCGGCGATCAAGAAAGCCGAGACGAACATTCAGGAGGTAGAAGATGTTCAGAAAGAAATCAAACGGCTTGACACGGAGACCGCTCCGCCTGAGGTTGTTCCTCCTGCTGCTGATGGTGATAGCGGTTCCCGTGTTGAGCGTCTTAACAAGTTGTTCAACGGTCAAAGCTGAGCCGGATTTTGACAACAGCGAAATCCTGAAAGGCTTCATCGAGGAAATGCCGGAGCTTCCCGCCCTGCCTTCTTTGAATTGGACATACCGGGACGGTTTATACTGTCTGAGCGAGGCCGATGTTGACAAGCTGTTGAACTACGGTGAGAACGATATCCCTTCCTATAAGTATCAGATGGACCTTTGGAAGGCAAAACTGGATGTCATTCTCTCATATCTCTGAAGTCTCAAAACCAAATCCATTTTTCTTTAAGCAACCAACCGATTTCAAAGCGACCAACGGTTGTTTATCAGCGTAAACTACTTGCGTTACTAGCGAAAAAACTTTATATTACTCGTACATTGAGAAGTGATTTTACGTTGTCAGCGTAAATGTCAAAATCAATTGGATTGCGGCAATAGCTTCACCGCAATGAGATCGTAACGTTGTTGCGGACGTTCTATCTCTATAAAACAACTGATTTGTTTCGGTATTCTCAATGCTTTTAAGCAACCAATGGCTGTTTTTACGCAGCCATTTCGCAATCGACATTGAGGTACGACATGAAAAGATCACTTCCATTCAAACGCACTCCAAACGGAAAGTATTACTTCCGCTACTCCGATGCAGACGGCAATCGGAATCAGAAATGCACAGGAACCTATGACTATGACGAGGCTCTTCTGATTATGAAGGCCTTCATGGGAAAGGTTGTCACTCCGGACATCCCCACATTCAGGGACGAGCTGAGGCTTTACCAGTCAATCGACACGAACCCGAAATTCAAGACGGCGCAGATTGACGGCAGCCACTATTCAAGACGGTATGCACAGACCGTTGCGTACAAGGCCAAGAAGCTTGAGCAGATATGCCTAGAATCCTGCCCTGAGCTGTTTATGCTCAAGCTTGATGAATTTACCCGCCGGGATGCAAAAAGGCTCACAGAGGCCATTGTCGCATCAATGGGACATTGCAGGACAGCACAGATATGCCAACAGGTCATGAAGGGCATCTTCTCCGAGGCCGTGCAGGACGGGGTGATTCAAGTCTCCCCGGCCTTTGGTCAGAAGTGCATCAAGTATGATCCGAAGGAAAGATATGCGGTCCCCAACGAATGGCTTGCATGGGTAATAGACAGCCCTGATCTCTTCTTGGACCGGGAGGCATGGGCCTTCTTCTCCATTGCAGCCACAACCGGAATGAGAAGATCAGAGATTCTTGCATTGTCCACCGAACAGTTGAAAGGTGACGTTCTCACCATCAACAGAAACCTCTTGGGCACAGGCAAAGATTCAGAGATCGGTCTTCCGAAATGGGACATCATCAGGACCATTCCTGTTTCCAACATCACGCTTCAGATAATCAAGAGCATGAAGCCATATTCCAACGGGAGATACTTCTACAGATCATCAGCATGGGTGCAGAAGGTCTTTGACAACCTGAAGGCAACGCTCAACGGCTTGGACAAGGAGCATGAAGACTTTTGGTGCGATCTCACCCCGCATATCCTCAGACATTCATTCAACACGAATCTTCTTGTTTCAGGAGTGAATGACAATCTTATTGCCGAGTATTTGGGATGGCAGCATCAAGGGAAGCTTCTTGACATCCAACACAGATACACCCACTTCATCACGAAACACCTGAGGCCGGTTTCGCAGAAGGTGGACGAGATTTACGCGTACAACGAAGAATTGCTGTTGGCTTTGTAGCTTTGGTGTACATGTATCGTTTCTTTATTGCATGTACTATGTATAATGATAATCGGATTTGGTTTTGAGACAGTGTTTTTGAGACACCACCGGCAGGATGCTATCTCCCTGCCGGTTTTTTTATCCGTATGCAATTACCACAAAAATAATAAAACAGATCAGACTTATCATAGATGTTGGGAATAACCATTTCGGAGTTCCTTCATTGAAACATGACCTTTTGCCTCTGAGAAAATCAACATAGTGACTATTCTTATGATCAATTATCAAGAAAGGAATAAAAGAGCCACCAAAGATAATCAGCAATATCAAGCATATTATATCCCTTGTTTTCACCTTCACCTCTGCAAAGAAATCAACCTATGTTCAACACGCGTTCCAACTTACGTTAAACGTAAGCCAACACCAAACCATACCATACCCTACAATTATTACATATTCATTTCATTCATATATATGAAGTCATTTTCACACAAGTTCAACGTATGTTAAACGCAAGCTCTCTTATCAATTCTCCATTTTTATTAAACAACTTCAACTTCAGTTTTTTTATCAGGCATCCCGAGTAGTTCCCGGATTGCCCTGATCTTCCAATCCTCAGCTTTTTCAAGATATGGTATGAATTCAACAAACTCAGAGTTGACGGCATATTTGTTTTCTTCCTCCAAAGGATTGAACCCTAGAAATTTCTCTATTGCCTCCATCTGCTTGACCTTTGGAAATTGATTCTTGCGTTTCTGATAATAGATAGTCTCCCTCTTATATCCTATGGTATTTGCCATTTCAGTTACAGTGAGGTTCTTTTGCTCTAAGGCATAGTCAATTCGTTTCCAATAGGTCTTTGCGTCAGTCATAATACTGTCTCTCCATATATAGAGGAAGGGATTATAGTTTACGCTGATAGCGAAAAAAATCAACTATTTTTTACGTTTTATGCTTGACATAGCAGAAATTTTCCTCTATTGTAAGGTCAGATAGCGAAAATTTCTCGCTATGAGAGGCAATATGACAGGTAGTTCAACAGACAAAATCAGAGAAGCTTTTGAGGAATACACTGAAGCTCAGAACAGATTCATCGACAAGCTTAAAGGCATACTGATTCCCGATCCCGAAGCAGGCATAACATGGGTTTCCACCCGGCAGGCATCAGAGAGGACGGGAGCTGAATTAAGGAACATTCAAAACTGGATCACCTCAAACAAGGTCCGTTCAAGACGGTCCGGACATTGCTATGAAGTTGTCCTTGAGGATGTCATGACAAAGCATCTAAGCCGGATGAAGGCTTGAGAATACCGAAAAAAAGCCGGGTAACGCAACTTACCCGGCAAACCAAAAAAAAGGAGGTATATGAAAAAGACCCTGCTGATTCAAAGTGTATCTGAACCTTCCTGAGAAGTATATGAACCGGACTTCAGCAAATTCACCAAATCCAAATAGGAGATAGCAAAATGGCATTAAACGTAAAGACGCTTGCGAAATTATCAGACGCAAGAGTTCAAGTAAGTCAGTCAGGACTGAAGAAGTCCGGCAGAAACACATTCAGCAATTATGACTATTATGAGCTGAAGGACTTCCTTCCGAAGATATTGGAAGTCTGCAAATCAGTAGGTCTTTGTCCCATCGTCACATTCGGGGCAGAACAGACCAAGTTGACAATCTACGACACAACGGAACCGGATTCCTTCATTGAGTTCTGCTGTGATTCAGTCAAAGCACTTGTCAAGGGTGCGGCGGACATTCAGAACGAGGGAGCCAAGCAGACATATCTCAGGCGTTACCTCTACATGGCGGCATTTGAGATCGCCGAGGCAGACACGGTTGAGGTTGATGCAGCCGACAAAGCAAAGGTTGCAGCCGGTGACATGCACCGCATGGAGCTTCTTACAGAGCTTGCCAAGTACGGCCTCACGGTTGAGAAGCTTACCGCCTACAAAGGTTCAATCGACAATATCCCCACCGATTATCTTGAAGATCAGCTCAACAAGAGAAAAGCAAAGGAAGCCGCGAAACAGAACACTCAGGAGGCCGCCGTATGACAGTGAAGTTCGATGCTGCTACACATACCTACACCAATGAATACGGTAAAACCTTGATCTCCGTTACGCAGCTTCTCAGGAAGCACAGTATAACACCGGATTTCTCTAAGGTAAACAAGGACCTTCTTGAGTTCAAGGCTCAGAGAGGAACCATGATCCACAAGGAAATCGAGGATTGGCTTTTCGGTGGAGACGAAGGATTCACCTCCGAGTTTGAATACTTCCGGGACAACATCGCACCCATGTTCAAGTTCGCCCGTCCGGAAGAGATTCTTTTCACAAACGATTATGCAGGGACCACGGACCTTCTTGCGGTTGACGCAGACAGAAGCCTTTGGGTCGTGGACTACAAGACCGGACAGGTCCATAAGGAAGCGGTCAGGTGGCAGCTCTCCCTGTACAAGTACGCTTTCCTCTTCATGAGGGCGCAGGGCGTATATTGGGCCGATCTCCCCTATGATCCGGAAAAACCCATCAAGCTTGCGGTGTTCGATGCAAAGGAGACCGGGAGCAAGTTCTATGAGGTTGAAGAGATTCCGGTAAAGCAGATTGACGAGCTTCTGAGGTGCGAGTTCGATGAAGAAACAATCTACGGAACAACAACACAGCTTGACGCTTCACTCGTTCAGAAGGCATTGGCCTTTGAGCAGGCAATAGCCTCACTGGATGCGGAGAAGAAGCGCATAGACACCGAATACAAGAACATCAAGGCACAGATTCAGGCGGCAATGACCGAGAACGGCGTGAAGACCTATGAGACCGACAACATCAGGATCACGGTCAAGAGCGCGTATGAGCGCACAACCGTTGACAGCAAGAAGCTTCAGGAGAAGTTTCCCGAGGTCTATGAGGCTTGCGCCAAGAAGAGCAAGGTTGCCGAATCACTTTCGATCACCATAAAGGAAGCAGCCGAATGAAGTTTGAGAGGGTTATCAGCTCAACACAGCTTGAATCGTTTCTTCCTGAAATGAAGAAGGCCGCAGAGACCTCCAAGACCGGATATGTCCATGTGCTTGTCGAACCACCGAGAAGACACAGGACAACCGGCCCGGGAAGTCAGGGAAACCACCTCAACGGACATATCCAACAGATTTGCGAGGTGACAGGCAATGACTTTGACGATGTGAAGAAATATGTAAAGCAGATGGCAATACCTATGGGCTATCCGATCATGCAGCGCAGAGGAATACCGGTCTATGACCTTTGGGGAAAACCGGTTGGAATCAGCGAGAAGGATTGCGACACGGTTCAGTGCGGCTTCCTCATTGATTGCGCCCACAGGTTGGCAGCAGAGCTTGGGATAATCCTGAAGGAGAACGAAAGTGAATACTGGTATTACTAAGAAGCTGAAGCTCTCCACCGAGAGGGAAAAGGCGTTGAAGTCTTTTCAGAAGGCCCGCAAGCTTCAGGATGCAAACGATCTCGGCTATGTGAAGTGCATTTCATGCGGAGCCATAATCCATGTCTCCGAGGCAGACGGCGGACATTTCATCCCGAGGCAGTTCAAGGCCACGGAGCTTGAGCCTTCCAATGTCAATGCACAGTGCCGCAAATGCAACCGCTTTGAGGCCGGCAATCAGATCGGCTACCGCAAGGGTCTGATCGAGAAGTACGGAGAGGCCGAGGAAAAGAGACTTGAGAATCTTCACGATGCCGCAAGAGGCAGCGAGGAAGCCTACAACAGCCTTCCGGAAGAGGACAAGGCCCTGATCTACAGCAAGAGGACGGCGCAATACTACCATTCGGAATACCTGAAATGGAACAAGGTCTGCAATCAGTTGGCAGAAAGGGAGAGGATATGAAGAGTTCCATAGACTTCTTCCGGCATGACATTAACGCTCAGCAGGACCTCAAGATCAGACGGATAATCCGGGATCATGGTTATGAGGGCTACGGGGTGTATTGGCATGTTGTGGAAATCCTCTACATGTGCAACGGCAGCACCCCGTATGAGGACCTGAAGGCAGAGATTTCAGGTGTCGCACCTTTGGCGATCCTTGATTCCCTGATTGATTCAGGACTGCTTCACCTCACCGAAGACAACATGGTTGTGTCGGACAGGGTTATGAAAGAGTTCGGATTTGCAGAGGAACGCAGGCAGAGATATTCAGAAATGGGAAAGCTTTCAGCCTCAAAGCGTTCAGCCGAGGTTCAACCTAAGTTAAACGTAGGTTCAACGCAAGTTGAGGAATCCAAAGAGAAACAGAAGCGTTTCGTCCCGCCTACCCTTGAAGAGATTGCCGCCTTCTGCAAGGAGAGAGGAAACAACGTAGACCCGAAGAAGGTCTTTGACTACTACAGCGAAGGCAAGTGGAAGGGACAGGACGGAAAGCCGGTCCGCAACTGGAAGCAGAAGATCATCGCCGTATGGGAAAGAGACAAGAGGCCGGTCAAACAGACAGTCTGCAATGATGCGGACAAGATGCGCTCAGACATGAACGCCAATGGAGGATTTGATCTATGATTACATATTTCACAGATAGGGTCCGTGTGTATTCAGGTGTCCCGGGGAAATGCAAGAACCATTTCCTCAATCAGATAAAGACAAGGAACAAGGAGCAGGAGCTTTTCGCCAACCTTCTTGACGGACTGATCAAGGGCAAATACTGGTCCATCAGTGTATTGGGAACTGTCGGAAACGGAAAGACAACGCTTGCTTGTGCGGCGGTCAACGAGTGGAACGACATCCATTACTTCTATGAGGAAGGAGCCTACTACACCACACAGGGAGACCTTATCACCGAGTACAAGGACACATTCAACGATGAAAGCAGATTCACGGAAGCACAGGTGTTCAACCGCTATGCCCGCAAAGCGAAGCTGCTTGTGATTGACGAGCTTAACCCGAAGGACTGGACGGACTTCAACAAGAATGTCATTCAGAAAATCCTTACGGAGCGTTACGCCAACGACAGACGCACGGTGCTGATCGGAAACCTTGAATCAAAGGACTTCAAGGCCATGTTCGACCCGCACATCATAAGCCGCCTGAGAGAGGGAGCGACCATCTACATGGTTGAGCCGGACATGAGGACAAGCCTATGAAGGACAACATGCCGAAGCACATCTGCAATCAGTGCGAATACATGAGAAGGGTTCCTTCCCTGTTTTCGGAGCTTGAGATCGTTGAGTGCAGCAAGAGGCTGTACAAGACCTTGAATACCATCCCTACGGGGGGGGGTATTGAAGTCTAAATGGAAGACATCACCGGCGTGGTGTCCGTTGAAACAAGAGGAAAAGGAAAATGACAGATATTAACAGCGTGACAATGACAGGAAATCTCACGAAGGACATTGAGATCAGGAACGGCGTTGCAAAGCTTTCGATCGCCGTAAACAGAAGCGTCAAGGACCCGAACACCGGGAACTGGAATGACGTTGCATCGTATTTCGATTGGGTGAGGTTCCTCAGACAGGATTCAAACACTCAGGCCATACAGCAGAAGCTCGTCAAGGGTACTCCGGTCACTCTCATGGGAGAGGCAAGGCAGAACCGATGGCAGGATCAGAGCGGCGTTACCCAATACTCCGTCAACTTTGTGGTGAACAACTGGAAAATCCATGCAAGACCGCAGCCGGTCCCCGCTCCGCCTCAGGGCAACTACGGTTCATATCAGAACGGCGGTTATCAGCCGCAGCCGGGTTATCAGGGACAGCCTCAGGGCTATCCGCAGCAGACCCCGCCTCCGCAGCCGCCACAGCAGGACTACGGCAAGGGACCCGAGGCCTTTGACGATTCCGACATTCCGTTCTGAGAGGTGCAGCCATGAGAGTGACAATCGACATGATCCCTTACGGATTCAACAACAGGATCACCAAAGAGACCCTTATGAGCATCACTTCACAGGAAGAGAGGTCGGTCAGACGGCAGCTCTCGGAGCTTGCGGCTCAGTACCCGCTTTGCCTCTCTTCCCACTGGACCGGCGTTTTCAGGCCGCTTCCTGAAGAGAAGAACTACGTTGAGGTCTGCCGCAAGGAAACTCTTTCCCGGGGAAAGAACACCTTCAGCAGGATCAAGGCCTACAACACCTTTCTTGAGGATGATGTTCAGCCGAGCCTTCCGGTTTGGGAGGATTGCTATGAGTGACTACGGTTATCGCGCCCTTGCAGCCGCAATCGTGAGGAACGCCTATCAGGAGTATTGGGACCACTACATCGCGTACCGCAGGAGTTTGGAAATGAACAAGCGTGGTTTCGCCGTTGACGCTCAGCACAAGATGGAGAGAATCGAGGGCTTCTTCAAGTCAGAGTGGTACACGGAGATTCTTTGCGGAATCTCCCCCACGATCTCACGGATCAAGTTTGAGAAGGACTTCAAAGACAAGCTTTCCGAAAAGTATGAGGAACTGAAGCGGAAAGGCAAGAAGGGCTGTGATGTCGGTTGGCTCTTCACGGAGGAAAGACATGCGGGAGCTTAACACCAAAGAGAAGATATATGACGCAGCCATGAAGAAGCACGGAATCGCGGCGCAGTCCATGATCCTTGCCGAGGAAGCGGGAGAGCTTGTTCAGGCAACGAGCAAGCTTCTCAGACTGAATGACATGAGCAGGCTCGGAGAATTCAAGGAGCAGCTTGCCGAGGAAATAGCGGATGTTCAGATCATGATTGAACAGGTCTCCCGCTATTACGGCATCACCGCATACATGGTGAGCAAGCAGAAGTTCAGGAAGCTTGTCAGGCTTGCGGACCGGTTGGAGGGTGCTGCATGTTGTTCATCGAATGGCTGATTGCGATTTCCGAGGTCTTCTTTGTCGGACTTGTGCTTGACACATTGCTGAGGACGATAGAGAGGCCCCGGAAAAGGAGAAAGGGAAATGGCAGGAAAAAGCAGAGGGATTGATACCTACGCCACACGGCATTGCCCGGTTGTGATCTACCGGAATGAGAAGAAGGTTGCCGAATACCCGTCCATTTCCGAATGTGCGAAGAAGATGGGTATGACACCGGCGAAGGTGAAGCACTTTCTTCACTATCCGGAGCTTTACAAGGGACTGGACTTTGACATACCGGGGACAAGCATCTATGAGACCAAGATAGAGACGGTTGTCCGCAAGCGCGGTTTGAAGAAGATCGTCAGGATCGTACGCAGGGACCGGCCCAAGAAACCGGTCAGAAGATTTGAAAGGGTTTACATCGGAGGAAACATGAAGATAAGACCACTGGACACGAACATACTTCTTGAGAAGGAAGAGGAAAAGAAGACGAAATCAGGCCTGATCCTGATTGAGAACGACAACTATTCAGGCCTGTCAATCGGAACGATCAAGGCTATCGGAGAGAATGTTGAATCGGTCAAGGTCGGAGATAAGGTCCTCTATCAGGACGCGGACACAACTCCGGTCATGATGGACGGAAAGACACTTTACATCGTTGAGCAGGGAAACCTGTTCGGCATCATAACGGGGTGAGCCATGATCGGGAAAGACAAGATTCTACATGCGGTTGTCTGCATGGTTGCGGTTGTCGGTTGCGGCATTGCCACCTGTTGGATTTCAAAAGGCGTTTCCCTTGCATCCGGAATCGGCCTTGCAATCGGTTTGGGATTCGGAAAGGAATACGGCGATTCAAAGGCATCCGGCAACAAGTGGGATTGGTGGGACATCGTTGCTGATCTAATCGGTACAGGCATCGGAGCAATCCTGCTGCTTCTGTTTTGGGTCCTGATCGGGAGGTGAACAATGGAAAAACCTACCGGATTCGGAGCATGTTACTACCTAAAGTTCAACTTCTTTGCATTGGACGAAAAGAAGTTCTACTGCAAGAAGAAAGATACCCACAATTTTCATTGTGAGAAATGTCCATATCACAAACCAACAAAGAGAATATAAGGAGAAAGAAATGACAAAATCACAAACAGCATTGAATATCGTTAAGAGTTACGTTCTTGAACACCTCGACAAATCAGACAACATACCCGACTTTGATGTTTATGTTGTTTGGTCGTGCTACATCTTGGGAAACGTGAAATTTCTGATTTCGACATCTCTTCTTGACGGTATGTATTACGAAGTCACATTCAATGGTCAGAAGAACGAATGGTACTTTGATGCTTACAAGAAATTTGAGAACAGGTACATCAAAGGAGAGTAACAATGGATTGGTATTGCCTAAAAGACCCTTACAACAACACGGTGGTGGAATTCAAGGGAAAGCCTTTGTATGTAAGCGATCCGTCTGTTTTGAAATTCTTAATCAAGATGAACGAGATCAAGATTGAGAACATGCCAATGCTTGAGCTTGAAAAGCATGTAACGTGGAATTTGGGATTTCCTAAAGAAAGAGGCCTTTATGTCCTTTTCTTTCAAAACGTTTTTCCTGATGGGGTTCATGCTTGGTTTGCCGGAAAGGATTGTTCATACGTTCTTACCTATTTTAATGGAACAAATTTTACAGGCCTAAGCATCAAATGGCTTGATTCAAGAGTATTTCTCGGTTGGCAAAAAATCGAAGAGTTTTCAGGGAGGTATTTATAAATGGTCCACAAAAAGACAATTGAAATGGTTGAGGCAGCATGTGATTTTTGCGGAAGCGAAATTCCTGTAGCAGTTCTCAACAACATTCCTTGCCGAGACGGTAAGTATGAGAAGACTACTCTTGTCATTGTAACCGAGATCGGAGACAAGAAGACAAACCACGGAACGCTTTCAGGTGTGATGTGTCCCGAGTGTAGGAAGCTTCTTGTCAAATGGGGAAACACAAATGCAGCAATGCAGCGTATTCAGTAATCGGAGGTAGCAGATATGACTTTTTTAGAATGGTTACAGATTATATTTATCGTGCTTAAACTTTGCGGCAAGATTTCATGGTCGTGGTGGATTGTTTGTATACCCATCGTTGCTCATATAGTTTTTCAGATTATTGTTGGAATAATCAAGGCAAGAGAAGAAGCACGAACCCTGAAAACCTTGCCAAGAAGCTTTTCGGAGGTTATTGATTTATGACAACAGCCTCCATTGAGAAAGCATGTGCAGCAAGCAAATCACGGAAGGCAATCAGCAGCAGGCGGTTCATCGTTCACACAAAGAACGGGGACCGCCCCGCTCAGATCGTCATATCACCGGGCAGAAGTCCGGTGTTCGTCTATGCTTCTTGCCCCACTATCATTGTCCATGAACAGAGACCCACTTCAAGGGAAGTTGACAGCGTGAAGGAATGGGAGGCCTACTGATGGCGAACACTTTCACGGTGGATAAGCATCCGCAGAAGAAGGCCATTATCAAAGACATTCTCTCCGGCATGCCCGAGACCAAAATTGCGGATAAATACGGATTGATTCAATCCAGTGTCCACAGATACAAGAACGGCAAGCTGATGAAGATGCTTGCCGACATTTGGGACGAGAGGAACACCGAGGCAGGAAAGACCCTTATCGAGAGGTTTGAGGAAGTTGCCGAAATGCTGAAGAAGCAGCTTCTTGCCTGTCAGGAATGGCTTCAGGACCCGGACGAGCCGGACAAGTACACCGTTGCTCCCCGGGCCTCTGAGGTCATTATCATAACCGAATGGTGGGACGATGAAGGCCGGACACACCGAAAGAAGGAACATCTTGACAGCCTTCTCCGGGAGATCAGGGACGAAGGCCGCACACCCACGACCATATTATTTGCAAACCAAGACACAAGAAAGATATTACTTGAGACCGCAAAGATGATTCAGGCCAACCTTGAGCAGATAGCAAAACTTCAAGGTGCGATCTCAGACGTTATCGTAGCTCAGAACAATCCGACAATCATACTCTCCGAGATAGGAGGCGTTGTTCTCAACAACATCACCTTGCCCGGAGACAGGGAGGCCGTTGTTGCAGAGCTGCGAAGGCTACAGGCTGAAAGACAGTGAATTCGATTATCTCTGCGGTATGCTCAGCCGGGTTGATTATGTAAATCAGCTCGGTTTCTCTCCGTTTGATTGGCAGAGGCAGATACTACAGGATGAATCGAAGCGCATAATCATAAACGCAGCCCGACAATCCGGAAAATCAACGATAGTTTCCTCTTTGCCATGCCATATAGCCAAGTACAGGAAAGACAGCCTGAGCATTGTCCTTGCGGCCACTGAGAAGCAGGCCGGCGAGGACATGGAAAAGATAAAGGGTTTCATTCAGTCGGACCCGACATATCCGGAAATCAAAAGATCAAGCGACAGCCTGATCAAGCTCTCAAACAACGCAAGAATCGTTGTCGTACCGGCAACCGAGAAGGCAGCAAGAGGATATTCCTGCCCTGATTTGGTCCTCATTGACGAGGCAAGCCGTGTAGACAACATCGTATATACCTCAGGAGTAAAGGCCATGTTCACCAACAACGTGAACGGGGTGCTTGTACTTCTCTCCACTCCGGCAGGCAAGGACGGCTTCTTCTATGAGATTTGGTCAAACGGTTCAAAATCATGGAAGCGGTATGAGATCAGGTCCCCGTGGAATCCTCAGGGAACAGACCACGGAATGGACCTTCTTCCCTATCTTCCGGAAGAACAATACATACAGGAACGGCGGCAGCGCGGAATCATAGCCTGCTATTCACCCCGTCACAGACGGGAAGACGAACAAAGGGACAACCTTCTTGAAATGGGTTCCCTGATGTACAGGCAAGAGTATTGCTGCGAGTTCGTTGAGACAATCGACACCGTATTCAGCTATGAGGAAATCGCAAGGATGTTCGACAACACGGTTGATGCGCCTCAGTCAGGCATAGGCGCAGCTCCGGAGGCGGACATTGACTTTAGCAAGGCATTTGGAGGCATTTGATGCGTGAATATCTACTGTCATGGGATGTAGCTCAGAAGCAGGACAAGACAGCCCTTCAGCTTTGGAGGCGCACACCCTCAATAGTACCCGGCAACAGGATCGCCGAAGACCGGGTGTTCAACTACTTGGATTTGGTCTATCAGCGCGAAATGGAAGGTGTTCCATATACCGAGCAATGCAAGGCCGTGCAGGAACTTCTCAACGGTGAGCGCATGAAGAACAACTGTGATCTCGTCATTGACGGAACCGGCATCGGGCAGGCGGTTGTGGACATCATGCGGGAGCATGGACTTGAGCCGATTCCGATAGTCTTCACATCCGGGTTGACCATGAACGTGAAGTACGCCGAAGCGACAAGAAGATTCGGAGGATTCGGGAAAACGCTTGATTTGAGGACAATTGCTGAACTTTGCGTCCCAAAGGTGGACATGATTCACGCCGCAAAGGTGCTTCTTGAACAGAACCGGATTAGAATTGCAACAGGTGTGGCAAATGCGGAGGAATTCAAGAAGCAATTGCTTCACTTCAAAGGAAAAGTCAATGAGCGCGGCAACGTCTCATACGGCAATGACGCTGAGGCCAAACATGACGATTGGGTTGCCTGCTTCATAATGGCCTGTTGGTTCGCCAACTACTCAGGTCAGACGGACAACGAAAGAAAGGTTCCGAAGAGCGGTGGAGACACCTACAAGACATGGAACCCGTTAGGTGATACGGAATGGTAACTGCAAAGCAGCTTGAAAGAATCACAAGAGCAAAATCCAACCTTGAGACGGACCGGGCCATTTTCATTTCCCGTTGGAAGGAAATTGCACGGCAGATGCTCTCTTCCTACGGTTCATGGGGCAAATCGGCAGATACTCAGAAAAACCTTGACGATACGGCATCGAATTTCGACAACACGGCGAATCAGGCATCAAACCTCATGGCGGACGGTCTGATGGGTTCGTGTTTTGGACGCAATATCGCATGGTTCTCCCTTCTATTTGAGAAGAACGATTGGAACAAGGACAAATCTGCTGCCGAATGGCTCTACAATCAGGAGCGCATAGTCTACAGACAGTTTGACCGCAGCAACTTCTATGACGAGGCAAGGTCCTTTGTCCGTCTCGGAGCTGATTTCGGTACGGCAACGATGTTCATGCAGGAGCATCCGGAGGAAGGAAAGCCCTTCTTCAGGACGCTTCACCCGAAAGATGTGGTCCTCATGGAGAACCGTTTCGGTGTTGTGGACACCATGATCAGGGACATCTATCTCACAAAGGACGATGCGATCAAGGAGTTCGGAGAGAAGAAGCTTCCCGAGACAATCAGGACAAACGAGGACTACACGAAGAAGTTCGTCTTCCATCAGTACATCGGCCCCAACTACCGCTTTGAGCTGAATGTGAAGGGAACGGACGAGTATATCAGCATCTATTGGAGTGACGAGGATGCCACAAAGACCCTGAAGGAAGAGCGTTTCCCGCGCAAGCCCTTTGTTGCTTGGCGTTGGAACCGCGACCTTGAGGGTTGTGTCTACGGAACACAGTCTCCCGGATTGATGCAGATTTCCAACATGAAGTCCGTGAACAACCTCACCGAGAATGTTCAGAAGCAGTCACAGCTCATTGTTGAGCCGCCTATCAAGGCAACCGAAGGCCTTGTGGTCAACTTCAGACCGAGAGGCCTCAACTCGCTGAAGAACGGTGAGGATTTCGCTCCGGTGAACATCACGGGAGACCTCACATTCACGGAGAACGAGCGCAATTACATCAGGCAGTCCATCAGGCAGGCCTACTATTCAGATTACTTCCTGCTTCTCTCTCAGAATTTGGACAAGACGAAGACCGCCACAGAGGTTGCGGGAATCATGAGCGAGCAGAGCAACGTCATGAGCAGCTTCTTCAACAGGCTTGCAACCGAGTTCCTTGAGCCGGTGATCGAGTTTGTCTTTGAGAATGAAATGACACACGGAAGGCTTGAGGCCATTCCTGAGAACTCAACATTCTCAGGCGAGGAAATCAAGGTTGATTTCGTATCACCGATGTTCCTGATTCAGAAGCGTTCACACACCGTTGACGGAATCGTTCAGGCAGCAGCTCAGATTCTCCAGTTCGCAGAGGTGAAGCCGGAGATCGTTGACAAGCTGCGTTTCGACAACATTGCCGATGTGATTGCGGACGGTTGGAACGTGAAGAAGGTCCTCATTGAGGAAGACCACAAGGTTGCAGAGATCAGAGAGAAGCGCGCTCAGATTCAGGCTGCAATGGCAGATCAGCAGATGCAGAACGAGACCGGAAAGGCGCAGGCTCAGATTTACGATCAGCTTGGAAAGGCCCCGGAATCAGGCTCAGCGATGGCTCAGGAGGAACAGAGTGCCTAAAGAGAACGAAGCCCTACAGAAGAGACATGCTTATCAGAAAGTCTTCTGTCAGACCCCGGAGGGACAGAGCGTACTTGCGGACATCCTCAATATGCTCGGTTTCTTCTCGGTTGACCCTGCACTGATCAGCCCTGAGCAGACCGCAATCTGCAACAGGATTCTTCAGAATTGCGGAATCAACATTTATGAGAATATCGGCAACTACATTCGCAGCATTGTAGATGCCGCAACGGATATAGACGTTGTACAGGAGGTAAAACATGAAAATTGACTTCATGCCTAAGCTTTCCCCGGACGAAGGCGCAACCGGCGGTTCAGGGATTGACGATTTCCTCCCCCCTGCTGAGGAAGGCGGAGAGACCCCGCCCGCAGATCAGGGAGGAAAGGACGGTAAAGACGGACAGGGAGACAAAGACCCTGCATGGTTTTCCCAACTTCCGAAGGAGATCAGGGAGAACGCAGAGAACAAGGCTGTCTTGGGTAAGCACAAGAACCTGAGCGACCTTGCTATGGCATATTTGCAGAACGAGAAGGACCTCGGAACCGCAATCAGGTTCCCGAAGAAGGATGATGCCGCAGGAATCAAGAAGTTCTTCATGCAGCTCGGGATGCCCGAGAACGCAACGGACTATGAGCTTGACAACTACGACATGAAGGAAGAGGACCTTGCAGATGCAAAGGAGATTTTCAGGAAGGCGGCACATTCGGCTTCCCTTACAAAGGGACAGGCAAAGGCAATGTGGCGGCATGAAATGGCTCTCTCCAAAGCAGCTCAGAAGCTCTCGGAGAATTCTCAGAAGAAGTATGAGGATTCCTTTGAGCCAAGCTATCACAAGCTCATGGAGAGCGCATATCCGGTTGAGGCCGAGAGGACAAAGGCAATCAAGGGAGAGATAAGCCTGATTCAGGGCATGTTCTCAAAGAACCCGGCTATTGCAAAGGCCTTCAAGACCTCCGGACTTGTGTACAACGCAGAGGTCATGCACGAACTTGCGGGGTACATCAAACAGAACACAGCCGGAAGGTTTGTCGATTCTCAGGGCGGCGAACCCGAACAGAAACCGGTTGGAGTGATGGGAAACTATTCTGAGCAATTCCTGAAGGCGGCGGGCAAATGAGCGGACTGTTGGACGAACTGTTGAAAGACGAAGAGCAGCCCGAGCAGAAGCCCGAGGCGAAGGGAATGTTTGAGTATTCCGACAAATTCAAGGAATACGCTGAAAAGAATAACACCGCCGTTGGCGGAGAGAAAGAAGGCGAGTGAAAACGGACTTGTAAAGAATAGGAACGAACCTTGATTGGGAGTTCCGAAGGAATAAGAGGGACAGTAAGCTAGTCGTAAATAATTGAGAGGAAAGAAAATGTCACTTCTTACACCCTATCAGCATGTGAACATCGTAGAAGCACAGAGACGCGCCGGCTACAAGAACGCTGCTGAATTTCTCGGAGAACTGGCAATCAAGAACGACCTGTTGAATTTCCTGCCGTTCCTGCCTGCTTCTCATGGCATCTATCACCAGTGGCTTGAAGCAGCAAAGCTCGGCAAAGGCTCATGGGGAAAGGCCAACTCCGGTATCGCAAAGATTGCATCAACCTCAGACCTTCAGACAGAAGGAATCTTCACCTATGAGGCTGATTCTCTCGTTGACGATAGAATCCTCAAGACGGCACCCAACAAGATCGCAGTCCGCGATTCCGAGGATGCTGCAAACGCAGAAGGCTTCATGCAGGACTGGTTCACAAAGCTCTTCTATGCCGACGGATCAGACCCGGACGGCTTCAAGGGACTTGCAGCCCGCAGAAGCGCAGTTGATTCCGATGTTGTCTTCAGTTGCGGTGGCTCCGGTTCAGACCTCACCTCACTGTGGCTCTTTGAACTCGGTGAGAACGGTTTCAACATGAGATACGCAGTCGGTGCACAGCCCGGTTTCTCCAACGAAGACAAAGGCCTTCAGTATGTTGCCGCCCCGGACGGAACAGGCAACTATTGGGCTTGGGTAAGACACTTTGAGATTCTTGCCGGTCTTCAGATCAAGAAGAAGCACTCCGTGCAGAGACTTGCAAACATCGAGACAGCAGGAGCAAGCAATCTGTTTGACCCGGATATCTTCATCAAGATGAAGAACAAGCTGCCTGAGATGGGCCGCGGAGCAATGGGATTCGGCAACAGAACACTCCACGCAGAGGTCGAGACCGCCGCCTACAACAAGACAAACGCTGCCTACAGCCTTGTCGATATTGAAGGTTTCGGACCGGTCACACGCGTTGTCGGTGTTCCTATCATGATCGCCGAAGTAATCACAGACACAGAGACAGCAGTCAGCTAAGGAGGAAGCGAAATGAGAGACGCACTACTTAATTTCGGAAAGCTTCAGCCTGCAACAAAGGCCACCCGTGTATACTCAGCAAATCAGCTCGATCTCGGTGCGGTCAAGCAGAACCTCGGTGATGTGAAGAACCTCTATGCCTGCTTCCAGTTGGGCAAGGCCGTCACATCGGGAGATTCCTTTACTTTTGAGATTTACGATTCCGCAGACAACAGCACCTATGCTCTTGCCGTAGCCGGAAAGGAAATCACTTCAGGAGCAAAGGGAGACATTATCGAGGTCCCCATCCCGAAGAGCGTAAGGAGATACCTGAAGACAGGTTGCTATCCTGCATCAACAGGTACCCTCACGGCTCAGGATGTTGAATCTTGGCTTGAGTTCCGTTAAGGACTTCGGGGGAGGCAACTCCCCCATCCTTTATTTTTTCCGGAGGCTTCAAATGGCAATGACATTCAAATGCAATACAAACTGGTTCGATTCAAGTGCTGTCAAATTCTATGAGGAAGGCGTTGAATACGACATCGACCTTGACTACATGGCAAAGCTCGACACACTCAAACGCTTCAACGGAGCAGAGGACGCTTACAAGGCAAAATCCGAAGCAATGAAGCCGAAAACAAGCAAAAAGGCCAAAAAGGAGCCTATTACCTCGGAAATCACGAATTTAGAAGAAGCAAATGAGGCTGAAGCATGAACCTTGCATATCCCCGTGAATGGCTCGTCATAGCCAACAGAGCTTTGAACCTGATCGGAGAAACCGCGCTTCAGGACTTCACAGGAACAAGCGAATCAACTCAGAACATCACGATACAACTGCCGTCTGTCGTGCAGTCCGTTCTCTCTCAGCACACCTTCAGATGTGCAAGGAAAAGGACTTCTCTTGCGGCGGTCCTTGATGCGCCTGCCTATGGGTACAGGTATGCGTATCAGCTCCCATCGGACTACTGCCGGATCGTTGAGGTCAACGGCACGGAAGACTTCTCAATCGAGGGAGACAAGCTGCTTTCAAACGACACAGGCATATTCATCACATACATCGCGCTCCCGGAGACACCTCAGACGCTCACGCCCGCCATTCAGGAGTGCATCGTGTATCTTCTTGCACATACCCTTGCAAGGACCACAACCACAAACGACAATCTTGCAGTGATTCTCTATCAGCAGTATACGGCCCTTCTCGCTCAGGCGATCAAGCATGACGATGAAGGCAAGAGGCAGGATATGTATGAAGAGTGGTGGACGGAGAACAGGTAATGGCAAGCTACACCACGCTAAAGGCTCTATTCCAGTCAGGTGAAGTCTCGGTCTACTATGCGGGAAGGACGGACAGCGACATCTATGCCACAGGCGTTGCATTGATGGAGAACGCCATTCCCCACCTTCTCGGAGGATTCCGCAAGCGCAACGGAACACACTTTTTCGGTTCGCTGCACAACTCTTTCATCAGACCGATTGAGCTTTACACAAGCTACAAGAGCTACGCTATACAGGCCGATGCAAGCAAATTCTACGTCTTTGATTCAGACGATCCTTCAACGGTGCTTTGCGAGTGTTCCCATTCCTACGGAACGGACATCGAGAGTATCCAGTACAGGGCCAACAAGGGTGTGCTTTACATCGTCCACCACAAACACGCAGTACAGAAACTTGAGATAACCGAGAGCGGAGGCGTATACACAGCCACCCTCTCTACAATCACATTCGTTTCCGATTCAGACCCGGACAGGTGCATCACCTTCTCCGGAACAGGCAATTATCCATCGGCAATCTGCTTCAAGGGAGGAAGGCTCTTCTTGGGAGCAACCGATAACCACCTTATAACCACCTACGGTTCAAGGACACCTTCAAACGGTCAGGACAGATACAACGATTTCACGCTGTACGATACCAACTGGAACTATCAGAGGACCAGTGACACAACCGTTGACCCAAACAAGACATACTATGCCTATGTCACGGAACGCTACGTTCAGACAACGGACACAACTGTAGATAATACAAAGATTTACTATACAAAGTCAGGCAATGCCTATTCAAGGGTCATTCCGGTTGGAACCGAAGACCCGCAGGCGTTGAACTGGTATGAGTGTCAGTACCTCACAACCGGCATATACGAACAGGTCACACCGGGCGGAAGCGAGAACCCGGCGGCTCAGACTTGGTACGAATACGTCAGCACCGTTGAGGTCACGAACTCACATGCAATCGAGCTTGAAGAGAACGATATGTACGGAACGAAGATTCTTTGGTACGTTGTTCAGAACAGGCTCATTTGCGGCAACAACCGCTCAATCTTCATGGACACAGGCGCAGCAGCCACCCCGGAAGGGTTTGACCTCTCCGTTGTCCTCAACACCGGCACGACACCGGTTCAGGCGAAGGTCTTCAAGAACTACGTCTGTTTGGTCGGTCAGACCGGAAAATCCCTGCACATCATGGTGTGGGACGAGGATTCGGAAGGCTATGTCACAATAGACATGTCAAAGAACTCCCCGCACCTTCTCAGGGCAGGAATCAAGGACTTTGACATCGTTGTTGACCCGATTCCCACGGCATGGATCGTCACGAATAGCGGAGAGCTTCTGTCTTGTGCTTATGACACATCCACAGGTCTTGCAGCATGGTCCAAACATCCGAGGACTTGCGGAAAATACGTTGGAATCACGGTTGCCGGAGAGAACCACAACAGGATATTCCTCACCGTCAAGGATGGAGAATACTACCACGGCGAGTATCTTGACATCACGGACCATGAGGCCATTGACGATGCCTTCTATGTTGATTGCGGAGAGATCATCGAGAACGTCACGGCTCAGACCACGTTCACATTGAACTCAGCCCTTGAAGGCCATGATGTTGTCGCTCTCGGTGACAACGGCGTTATGCCCGTCAAGACCGTAGAGAACAACAAGGTCACATACGACACCCCGGTGAAGAAGCTCGTTGTAGGTCTCCCGATCATAACGAAAGTACACACCTTCTCCCCGGAGATTCCTGCAAACGGAACCTCTCAGGGAAAATTCAGGAACATAAAGAACATACTGGTAAGGCTCTATGAATCATACGGCGGAAAGCTCGGACAGACCGTTGAGGCGGCAGAACCTATCCTTCTCCGCAGATACGGCGCATACAGCTACGGCGATCCGATAACGCTTGTGTCTGAGGACATTGACATTGACATCAACTCAAAGAACACAAGAGACGGCTCCGTTTACATCATCCATGAGGAGCCGGTTCCCTTCAACCTTCTGAGCCTCATAACCAAATACGAAGTGAGGGAGGCTTGAAATGGCAGATTTGCTTAGCGGCTTAAAGACATTTGTCGATTGGTTCTCTTTGGGATTCAGTATCTCAAACCAATATAAATCAAATAAAATCTCAGAAGAATACTACGAAGCACAGATGGATTCCACGGCTGAATCGCTGAATATCAGCAAGGAGAGCCTGAAGCTTCAGTATGAAAACCTCCGCAACAGCTATGAGCAGACGTTGAATGACTTCAGGACAAATCGGTTGTCCGTCATGCAGCAGCGTGATTCCTATGCGGCAAGCATGGATCAGACGGGACTCACCATTGAGAACCTGATCAAGGGACAGGGCGGAATCGAGTATTACAACGCCCTTCTTTCCCGGTGGCAGGATGATTACGATTATCAGGTTGCCACAACCCGCAGGGAAGGCAAGGCAGCATACGATTCCCTGATGGCGAACTACACCGGAACCGAGGTCATGCATGCTGAGGCAGGACGCTCCGGAAAGACAGCAGAGCTTCTTGAACAGCAGAGAAAACAGGACGTTGAGGCTTTTGTCGGCAAGGACATGAAGCTTGATGCCATCGGAGGCATATACAGTCAGACGCTCACAGAGCTTACAAAGGACCTTTCTTCTGATAAACACACATACATGACCCAACTCGGAATATTGGGTAAGAGCCTTGTGCAGGAAAGGGAGAATCTGAAGGACTACAGGACGAACCTTGCGGACATAGACAATGAAATCTCCAAATACGATGCTCAGATAAAGGCTTATGAAGATATTCTCACGGGAGAAAGCAGTGCCTTTGATCAGGACATCGAGAACGCCATGAGCGGACTTGAACCCGGAGAAGACGATACACCCGGAACAACAGACACTACAAATACCTCTACCGCTACACCTGATCCTGTCACGGAAGATACCGAGCGAAACAACAGAATCATGGATTCCATTGTCAACGGTGACGATGATTCCTCTACTCCCGAGGTTGACCATGTGGGAACATCCGTAAGGGATTGGAGCGGTTATACCCTCAAAAACAATGACATTTCATCGAACTTGGCCTTTATAAAGGCAAATCCCGATAAGGTCACGCTTGAAGTGTTGGATGCTTCCAATCTCGGCAACGGTTGGACCGCTTTCCGGGCTACGGATGAAAGCGGAAAGGTTGTCGAGGTATACCGTGATGCAGACGGACGGATGATCCAGTACGGCACAGACGAGAACGGCAACAAGACATACAGGCTTGTCACCGATGATGGCGATTGGAAAACCTACAAGGCAGATGATCTTGAAGACGCAATCAAGGAGCTTGACAAACTGGATGAACTCGGAGACCTCGCACATGGCGGTGTTGCTCTCGGAGCGGGATTACTCGGTGGTCCGGTGGGAATCGGAATCGGCCTTGTCGATGCAATCTATTCCGGTGTGGCTTGGCTTGACAACAAGAGCAGGCAGTCTTCTTATGATGCTGTATACAAGGCCGCTCAGCAGCAGGCGGCTCAGCAGCTTATCGACCAGTATTCCGGCAACTGGTACAACGAACAGACAGAGGAAGAGGTCAGACAGGCGGCAGAGGAAGCCGGTTCACCCACATACATGTATGACGGTCAGAAGTATGACACAGAGACCGGAGAAGCCCATGAGGAAACCCCGGCTATTCAGCAGGGTTTGGATAGCGGCGAATACAAATACGATTCAACCGGTGCTGTTGTAGGCGGCACATCAACGGAGCAGCCGGGTCCGAGGACTTCAGGCGGCGGCACTGGCGGAAGCTATTCCTCTCTTGAAGAGCGCGTTGCCGCAGAGCAGGCTCAGGTTGAATGGCAGCCCACCGTTGAAGAGCGCGTTGAGGCCAACATCGAGGCAGACAAGACTTCAAACCGCGTCAATGAAATGATAGATCAGAGCAGCGCAAACCTCTACGGAAGCCCGGAAGAGCCTGAAACCGTTGAAGAACCCGAAGAAGAACCGGCCCCCGTAATTCAGACGGCTCCGGGATCGCAGACAGAACCGAGGCCCCGCACTTCGGGCGGCGGCACTGGCGGTAGTTACTCTTCTCTTGAAGAAAGGGTTGCAGCAGAACAGGCCGAAATCGAGAAGGCTAAAGCTGAAGCTGAAGCAGCAGCAAAGGCAGAAGAAGAAGCAAGGGCTGCAAAGGAAAAAGCCGAAGCAGAGGCAAAGGCTCAGGCAAAAGCGGAAGCTGAGGCAAAAGCAGCAGCAGAAAAGGCTCAGCGTGAGGCCGAAGAAGCTGCAAAGGCCGCCGAGGAAGCGAGAATCAAGGCAGAAAAGGAAGCCGAGGAAGCTCGCAAAGCTGAAGAGCAGAGGCAGGCCGAAGAAGCTGAAAGAGCAAAGGAAGAGGCAAGAAAGAAGGCGAAGGAAGCTGAAGAGGCAAAAGCAAAAGCAGAGGCAGAGGCAAAAGCAGCCGCAGAAGCTCAGGCGAAAGCCGAGGCCGAGGCAGAGGCAGCCAAGAAAGCCCAAGAGGAATCAATTCAAAGCCTACTTTCAAAATTCAGAAGTTTATTCTCAAAGTTCTTTGGTTCTTCATCCTCTTCAAGCACACAAAGTCAGTCGGAACCGGAACCCAAGCCGCGCACAACCGGAGGTGGAACCGGAGGAAGCTACTCTTCATTTGAGGACCGTGTTGAGAAGGAACAGGCTCAGGTGGAAGCTGCAAAAGCTTCTTCCAGTTCATCGTCCAGTTCTTCTTCAAGCAGCTATTCGCCGGCGGTTCAGGAAGGTTTGAATAGCGGAAAGTATAAGGTTGACGAATACGGCTATGTCGTAGCTGCCGGCTCAAGCAGCACACCGAGGGCAAGGAGATAAACATGAGAGTTCCAACAGCAGATTATACTACTCAGCAAAACGCCATTGCCAATAAATATCAGGCCAAATCAGGCAAGTATCTCGCTCAGCAGATAAACATAAACACCTCCAATGCAAAGGTGGCTCAGAAGTCTCTTCAGCTCTCAGGCAAGAGCTTGGAGCTTTCAAAGAAGAGCTTGGACAATCAGCAGACTTTGGCTTTGGCTCAGCAGGAATACTATCAGTCTATGGCGAGGCTCGACAAATGGGCTTTCGCCGTGGATGCGACACAGAAGATCGTGAGCAGCGTATACTCAATCGTTCAGGCAAGGGATGAAAGCAAGGCCAAAAGTGCCATAATGGACATCCTAAGCGAGAACGATGAACGCGCAACAACATCGGTAGTCAATCAGAAAAACAAATTCATCACGGACCCGGAGACCGGGGAAATGAAGGCTGTCATTGATTCCGAGCTTACCGAATGGCAGAACTCACAGTATGAGAAAATCAAGTCTATGGGCCTCACAACCGAGGTTGAGAAATCCGCAATGGCAACCCTTCAGGAAGCTTTCGGCAACACGAAAAGCACAATTCTTGAGGGCATGGCAAAGGATGCGGCTCAGGGACTTCAGGAATACAACCTTCTGTTAGAGGAAAGGGCTTTAGGTCAGGACCTCTACAGCATTTCCTTTGACGATTTCATCAATCCCGATATTGATGATTCACAGAAATACGCCTCAGGGTTCGCTCTCATTGACGGCAGAAACTACTATTCCGATTCAGAGAAGAAAACGGCGAAGGAGAACTACCGCCTGAAGAGTGACGAGCAGAGAGCGCAATACTATGTTGCGGAGGCCGCAAAGACCGGCGGCAAGGTCGCAGCATACACAAGAGCCGAACAGCTCAGGGATTATCTCAACCTTGACGATGCCACGGTCACAAACCTTCTGAAGTATGCGAACACCGTTGAAGGCCAGTATGTCGATGCTCTCTCAACTCAGATGTCAGAGGCAATGACAACAGGCCTGAAGAGCGGTGTTCTTCCGGACGAGATTTACAGAAACATAGTCTCTCAGCTTGAGGGTGAATCCGAAGAACATAAGAACGAGGCGATGCAGGCCGCAATGAACGCTCATGTCACTTGGGCCACGGCAGATGTCAGCGCGATCATATCAGGCTATTCTTCAGTTGACGAGGCAAGTCTTACACAGATGCTCTCAGACCTCTCGGAGCGCAGCGCATACTACAAGGGCGGAGCTGAAGCGGTGTTCGATAAAGCGGTTTCTCAGGTGAGCAAGCAGCTCAAAGACCTTGTGGGAGAACCGGCGGCAGAAGCCCTTATCGGTAACATTGATGCAGTCAAGGCAAACAACAAGGCTGTCAAGGCTGCCAATCAGGGCTTTGTCAATGCAGTCAAGACCGGTGACATTTCAGCCTACGATGCAGCCTTCATGATTGAGAGGACGGACCTGAAGTTCTCGGAGGACTATCTTGACGCACTGTTGGACCCGGATTCAGAGGAATACAACCCGGAGTTGTACGCAGAGATCATTTCCTCTCACAACGACAGC
>CAMZFA010000003.1 GCA_947305945.1 uncultured Spirochaetales bacterium
CAGAGTGCAGGCGTTGGCTCTGCATCCAGGTTTTGCATCCAGGTTTTCAACATGAGCGGGGTGGATTAAGTAGTGCGGGCTGGAGGGACAGCAAGAACACCAAGAACACCAGGAACACCAAACTCAGCATGTTCAGCAGGCTCAACAAAGAAGAGCAAAACAGAAAGGTGTCTCTTCAATTGTGTATACGTTTTTCAGGGGAAATGGCTTGAAAACGTCGATATTAACAGCGTTTTTTGCCCCAAAACCGGGTTCTCTAGTGTCGGCTATGCGCAAAGGCTCGCTATCGCTCACTCAGAGGCGCTCATGTGCGGTCAATCCGAGAAAAAAAGGGCTGCAACTATTGTCACAGCCCGCATGAATAAATACTGCTTGAATTATTTCTCAAACCTGTAAAGTTTGACGGAGTAGATAACGTAGACCAGGCCAATGATTATGGCAACAACTCCAATGACAGTGACAGCCACACCCATGACAATGGTGGGGTTCACGAAAAGGATTACTGCAAGAACAAAATCAATCAGAGCATCCCAGATCAGATTTACAACGGGAAGATCGGGAGCAATGCGCCTGAGCACCACCAGATTCTGAATGTCAACAACAGCTGAGAACAGAAGACCGACTGCAAAGATGTAGACATAGGTGGTCACCAGGAAGGTTGCAGTTGAGAAGGGAGCGTAGACGGCAAGAAGACCGAGCAGGAGCATCAGTGAGGCTCTGACAACGGAAAGCACCTTCGTGGCGCCCTCAAACTGCCATTTTCCTACGTTGAAGAAACCAGAAAGGCCCTCGATTACGGCAACAACACCGGCACCGACCATGGCAATTTTTATAAAAGAATCCTTGTTTGCAAGAATGAGAATTCCCAGAACCGCAAATGCAGTACCTAGAAGGATATTACAGATAAGTCTGAAAACGTTTTTCATAACAAATTCCTCTTTGATGAATTTACACCGTATTATATGCAAAGGTCTCCCTGGTGGAAACCCTTTGACATCATGTAGCCGGAAAGAACCTTAACGAAAGTGTTCTTGTCAGGAAAGTCCCTGGGGGCAACAAGTTTGCCGTCAGGGGTCTCACAGATAAGGCGCTCGACAACAATGTCCGCTCTGATCCTGCGCAGGAGAAAACATGCCTTTGCAACATATTCCTGCAAATCAGGAGCCTGTGCCTCGCCTTTCAGATATTGTGCATGAAGGGCCGTGCCCTCAACAATGTTGAGATTGTGAAGCTTGATGAACTGCGCACCGCTGCGGTTTACAACATCTGCCGTGAGGGCCAGTTCCTCCTCTCCTTCTCCGGGGAAACCCAGAATTGTATGAACGGAAAGCTCAAGGCCTGCGTTTCTCACAAGCTGTGCCGAGCGCAGGAAACAGGAAACATCGTGACCGCGGTTCATGGCCTTGAGAATCTCATCGCTTCCGCTCTGAAGTCCCAGCTCAACACAGACCTCAAGGCCCCTGTCCCTGTAGGAGGAAAGTAATGCAACCTTATTTTCATCAATGCAGTCAGGTCTTGTGGAGACAATCAGTGCGTCCCAGACATTACCCTCAAGACCTGCATCATAGATTTCCCTCAGATTGTCCACCGGGGCAAAAGTATTGGAAAAGGCCTGGAAGTAGAGGGCAAAATGCTCTGCGCCGTACCTTCTTTTCATGAATGTACGTCCGCGCTCAATCTGGTCTTTTATGCTTTGGAACCTGACGGATGAACCGTCAAAGGATCTCTGGTAGGCTGCTGCGGCGCCGAGGGCATCGCAGAAAACGCAGCCTCCGTGTCTCTGAGCATTCCTGTTGGGACAAGAAAAGCCCGCGTCCACGCCTACGCGCCAGATTCTGTATCCGTATTTTTCTTCAAGGTAGGATGAGTATGAATTCCAGGGCAGGGACTCAGGCATTGAACTTTTCCTGAAGAATCCACGGATTGCCGTTTACAAAGGCCCTGTGGTCAAGTTCCTTCTTTGTGGGAAGTTGAAGTCCGTTTATCCAGAGTACCTTGTCCGCACAGGCAACCCCTATTCCCCTGTCCTTGCGCATACCCACAACAGTGCCGGGCTCAGCCTGCACGGGAGGCTCAGCCTCAAGTTCGGCAAAACCGCCCCAGACAGAGGTGACCGAAACCGTGGTTCCGTGGATATTGGCCCAGGCCTTGGGCCAGGGAAGCATTGCTCTGACAAGTGCATGAAGCTCACAAGCTTTTCTGTTGAAATCCAGAAAGGCCATTTCCCTGTCAATTTTGGTACAGTAGGTAGCCTCCCCTTCCTGGGCTTTACAACAGATTCTGCCGTTTTCAATATCTGAAAGTGCATCCGGGACAAAAACCGAGGCCCGGACAGCCACCTTATCTGAGAGGCTTTTCGTGTTCTCCGTTCCGTCAAGCGGGAAAGTGTCGGTTGCCCAGATATCACCCTCATCCATCTTCTCGGAAAGGCTCTGAAGACTGATGGTGCACTCTCTCAGACCTTCAAGAATCTGACCCTGAACCGGGGCAGGTCCCCTGAGATGGGGCAGAGCCGAGGGGTGTACGTTGAATGTTCTTTCAAACAGGGCAAGAAATTTAGGCCCGAAAATTCTTCCGAAGGCAAAGGTGACAAGTGTGTCTGCCCCGGTAAGGGCAACGGCCTCCCTTGCCTCGGTCCTGATCGTATCAAACTGGAGAACAGGCAGACCCAGTTCAAGAGCCGCCTCCTTGACCGGAGACGGGCGCAGGGCCTTTGACCTTCCCTCGGCCTTGTCTGTGGAGGTGAGAACACCGCAGACCTCAAAGCGTGAGGAAAGTTCTCTGAGAAGAGGTACTGCAATTTCAGGTGTTCCCGCAAAAAGAATCTTCAAATCAGCCCCGCCTTGCAGCCTTTCTTCTTGCCTTCTGCTTTTTGGCATAGAGGGCTTCCATGTGCTGCTTCTCGGATTCATCGAGATGGTCTATGTAGAGAACTCCGTTCAGATGGTCATTCTCATGCTGGATGGCACGTGCAAAAAGACCGTCGGCCTTCAGGGTGAAGGCCTTTCCGTTCACGTCCTGGGCATAGACGGTGACACTTGAGTTTCTGGTGACCTCGTGTTCAAGGCCGGGAAGACTCAGACAGCCCTCGGGAGCGGTTACCGTATCAACGGAGGTTTCAATGATCTCCGGGTTGATGAAGGTCTTCTTAATACCCTCGGAGGGGATCTCAATTACGAAGATGCGTTTTGTCACACCGACCTGGGGACCTGCAAGGCCAACACCGTCAGCCTCCGCCATGGTTTCATACATGGCCTCCTCAAGAAGTCTGAGAGAGTTGTCGAATACCGTTATCTTTTCACATTTCTCGCGGAGAACGGAGTCCCCGAGTTTATAAATATCAAGCATGATTAGAATAATATCTAGAGTATGTCCAGAGGGTCAACATCAGTTTCAAGCGTAACAGAAGCGGGAACCTTCACTTCCCTGAGCACCGCAGCCAGACTGTCCATCATCTTTCCCGGGTGAACCGACCTGAGAAGAACCTGGAAACGCCACTGGTTCCTCACCCTCTCAAGTGCACATTCCTGGGCTCCGAAAACCTCAAAACCCTCAAATTTTCTAAGTTTTTCCGCAAAAACGGAGGCGCAGTCGGAAGCTGCCTTCCTGTTGAGGGACCTAAAGACAAGGTTGATCATTCTTGAATACGGCGGGAAGCCCGTTTCCTTTCTCACTGCAAGTTCCCTGTCTAGAAAACCTTCAACATCCATGGCGGTGGAGTACTCGATTGCGCTGCTGTTCTTCATCCTTGTCTGTATGACAACCTTACCTTCCGAGTCAGCCCTTCCGCTTCGTCCGCTCACCTGCACCAGAAGATCAAAGGTTCTTTCCTCGGCCCTGAAATCCGGGACAAGCAGACCGCTGTCCGCAAGGACAATGCCCACAAGCGAGACATTTGGGAAGTTAAGGCCCTTGGCAACCATCTGGGTTCCAAGAAGTATCTGAATTTCATTGTTGCGGAATTTCTCCAGGGTCTGCGGGATTATGTTCCTGTCAGAAGAGACAACATCAGTATCAAGCCTTGCCACGGTGTACTCCGGGAAAAGGCGTCTTATCCCGGCCTCAACCTGCTCGGTTCCGAAACCTGCGTACATAACATCAAGGGAGCCGCATTGGGGGCATACGGTTATGGGTTTCTGACGGTGACCGCAGTAGTGACAGACAAGTTCCCCGCGCCTCTTGTGGTAGGTCATGGCCACATCGCAGTTGGGACACTTCAGCTCATAGCCGCAGGTCCTGCAGTGGAAACTGTAACTGAAACCGCGCCTGTTCAGAAAAAGAATCACCTGCCTTCCGGCAAGAAGGGCGCTGTTCATCATGTCGGTCAGAAGGGTGCTGAACATGCCCTTCTCCTTTGACATATCGGCCACAGTCACGGTGGGCAGAGCCCCGCCTCCCAGACGCTCGGTCAAGTCCAGGCGCTCCATCTTCGAGCCGTCCTTCATCAGCTTCCACGCCTCCAGACTGGGCGTTGCGCTTCCCATCAGAAGCTTTGCGCCGCTTTGGGCACAGCGGTACTGGGCCACCTGCCTGGCATGGTAACGCGGGTCGTTTCCGCTCTTGTAGGAATTCTCGTGCTCCTCATCAATGATGACGAGCCTGAGGTTCTCAAACGGGGCAAAAACCGCACTGCGAGCCCCTATGACCAGCCCCACCTCGCCGTTTTTGATCTTACGCCACTGGGTAATGCGCTGGGCATCCGTCAGGGCGGAGTGCAAAATGGCAACATTGTCATGGAAACGTGCCGTGACCTGCCTTGAAAGCTGATGGGTAAGTGTAATCTCTGGAACAAGATAGATTACCTGCCCTCCACGGGCGATGGTTTCCTCCGCGCAGCGGAGAAAGACCTCTGTCTTTCCGCTTCCGGTTATGCCGAAGAGGTAGAACATGCGGCCGTCCGAGTCCATGACACGCCTCAGGGCGCGCTCCTGGGAAGGGGAAAGGACCACATCCGGGCGGCTGTCCGCACTGTCAGCGTCAAAGGCGGGACTGGAGACATCGCGCCTGCCGCCTGGAATCATTGTATCAAGTATGTTGCCGCGGCTTGAGAAGTAAAAACTCTCCATCCACAGTGCTAGTTTGTAATCGTTTTCTGAAAAGATGGGTTTGGGATCTATGATCCGGCTTATGTCCCTGATCTCAAAGGATGCAGTCTCAATGCGGTCCCGCACCCTGACCACGTAGGCACGGCTCTTTCTGGCTCCGAAGGGAACCATGACCCTTATGCCGGGCCTGACGTCCATGACAGTGTCATCAAAGCGGTAGGTGAACTCCGTTCTCAGCGGAACGGGAACAACCACATCTGCATACCTTATCATTTTCTCTCCCCGGCTATGCCAAGATTGAGAAAGCGGGCCAGTTTCTTAAGGTCTTCCCACACCGGACGTTTGAGATCCGTGTTGCGCAGAACCGCAGCAGGGTGGTAGGTGCAGATCATGGGAATGCTGCCGTCATAGAAGAAGAATCTTCCGCGCAGCTGGGCCATTGAGCAATCTTCCTGACCTGTGAGCATGCATGAGGCACCCCTGCCCAGACAGAGTATGGCCTTGGGCCTGATCAGGGCAATCTGCTGTCTGACATAAAGGCCGCAGGCCTGCTTCTCATCAGGAAGCGGATCCCTGTTCTCTGGCGGTCTGCACTTTACTGTGTTTGTAATATAACAGTTGCTTTCTCTGTAAAGAGATATAGAAGAAAGCATCTTTGTCAGAAGTTCACCCGCCCTGCCCACAAAAGGCAGACCTGTCTTGTCCTCGGTCTCACCGGGACCCTCACCTACAACAAGCACATCGGGCCTTGCTATGCAGCCGTCACCGAAGACGGTCTTTGTGCGTGTAGACGCCAGGCGGCATCTCGTGCATTTTGCACAGTCGGCGGCAAGACCGCCCAGGTCCAGTGAAAGTCTTATATCCGCACTCTCCCGCGGGGGAATGAATGCAGGCTTTTCCTCTTGCTTTTCGTCTTCACCTTCAAGATTCCTGAGAATCATTTCCGCGGTACGTGAGTAATCAGGCTGTTCAAACTCCATGTCCCAGTTCTTGCGCACGGTCTTCTCAAACATGTTCATCAGGTCCCCGGTTTTGCCCAGAGCCGTCTCAAGGGCCTTCTTCTTATCTTCCTGCATGTTCTTCCTCAAACCACCTGAATTCCTCAGGGTCATAACTTATGCGCCACAGATAAAGACCTGCAGACGGTGCGGTCTTTCCGCATCTGCTCCTGTCACATGAAGACAGTACCTGCTCAAAATCCCGTGCGCTTCTGCCCTCCGAGGCCATCTGGATCATGGTACCTGCAAGAGATCTCACCATGTGGTACAAAAATGCGTTGCCGCAGATTCTGTAGCAGAGCACGGGATAACCGTACATTGACGGGATTACGGAGAACTCCGAGATATAAATGTCACGGAACTTGCTGGGACTCTGGTCCCCGGCTCCGCAGAATGTGGAAAAATCGTGGGTGCCGGCAATTATGCGGGCATAGGAGTCCAGCAGAGTGCGGTCCGGGAACTCCCTCAGGCGGGTGACAAAACTCTCCGTGAACGGGTCGTGGTCCGGAACAACAGCCCAGAAATACCTGTACTCCCTGGCCATTGCACTGTAGCGGGCATGAAATGAGTTTTCCACGCTGTGCGCCTCAGTAACACGCACACCCTGCGGGAGGAAACTGTTCAGACCGTGACAGAACGCCCTGTCCGGGATGGTACAGGCAGCGGGAATCTCAATATGGGCAACCTGGCCCACGGCATGAACACCGCTGTCCGTTCTGCCGCTGCCCACAACGGTAACCTCATCAAGTCCGGTAAGTTTCAGAACGGCCTTTTCAAGCTCATCCTGAACACCCATGCTGTCAGTCTGGCTCTGCCAGCCGTGAAAAAGACTGCCGTTGTAACACAGTGTAAGAGCTACGCGCCTCATGTTCTCAGGGGCGCTGAATTCGGAGGGTCTGTGCCAGTCGCTTCTTGCCATTCAACCCTCCTTCTCAAGAATCACAACCGCAATTGCAAGCGGCTTTTCGTGTGTTAATGAAACATGAACGGTACAGCCCTCAGGGTGGCCCTCAAGGGTGGCTCCGCAGAGCTCGATCCGGGGCTTTCCAAGACTGTCCGTCACGGTATTTATCTCACAGGGAACAACGCTCTCACAGAATCCCGTACCGCGGGCCTTGGCGTAGGCCTCCTTGACGGCAAACCTGGAGGCTAGAAACTGCGCCCTGATTCCGGGTGCTGCCGTCTCCAGGCTCTTCCAGCGCTCATACTCGTCCGGGTGGAAGTATTTTTTTACAAAGTGCTCTCCCTTATCAAGACAGCGCTCTACCGATGTTGCGTCAATTCCCAGACCCGTTATCATAAAGCCTCAAAGTAAACCCTTATCCTGGAAGGAACTGAATAGATTGTAATTGCAGAGAAGTTCAGACTGTCCTCCGTCCCTTCGTAGTTGATCGTCACGGGTACTGCGGACACACCTGTCCTGTCCACACCGGAGAAATCCGCCATGACGGAGAACTTTTCCGCATTCACCATATAAATGCGGTCCTCCGTTCCCTGGATGATGACATCGGCACTGTCCGGTATGTAGCTTGTGGCCCTGTATCCCACCGGCATGACCACCTCAAGCGGCAGTGTTATGACGCGTTTGGACTGGATGCCGTAGGAGAGGATGAAAACCGTGGCCACCGCAAAGAGGAAGCACAGGAGTTTGATGTGGAAGTCTGCAAAAAAGCCTGTAAGTTTCTTTTTCATTCCCTGTTCCCCCTTTCATTTCTGATGTTAATGTCCGAGTTGTTGAACAGTGCAAGCAGCGCGTTCTTCATCTCGGGAAGGCTGAGCTGATAGTAGATGTTTCCGTTGTAGGCAAGGGAAATGGCCTTTGTTTCCTCGGAAACGATGATTACAGCCGCATCTGATTCTTCGGAAAGTCCCAGGGCCGCCCTGTGCCTTGTTCCGAAGGCCTGCCTGATTCCTGTCTGTGAACTGAGCGGGAGGTAGCATCCGGCGGCCACAACCTTTGAGCCCTGGATGACAACGGCTCCGTCATGCAGAGGAGTGTCGTGGTCAAAGATTGTGACGATCAGTGCGGTTGAAATGTCCGCATTGAGTTTTGTTCCGGTATCGATGATGTTCTTTATGGATACGTTACGGGGGAAGACTATCAGAGCACCGCGCTTTACCTGTGAAAGGCGCTGGCAGGCATTCAGAATGCTGTCAATGTTCTCGGTACTTGTCTGACCTGAGTGGAAGAACCTCTTTCTGCGTGAGAAACCGGGTGCAAAGGCACGCCTGATTTCAGGCTGGTACAGAATGCACATAAACACTGCAGCGGGGACAAGAAGTACCTTGAGAAAACTCTCAAGAACCGTCAATCCCAGAATTCTGCACAGCAGGTAGGCTGCAACATAGATAATTGTGCTCCTGACCACCTGTCCGGCCTGGTTGCGTGTGAACGAGGTGAAAAACACGTAATAAAGGACGGTAAGAACAATAATCTGTACGCCCGTCTTCACAATCAGAAGAACCATCTGTATCTCCTCAGGCCCAGTTGAGCGTGCGCTCAACCGCCTTCTTCCATAAACTTACCTTGGACCGGCGCTCTTCTTGACCCATGGCCGGTTCCCACCTTGACTCTTCCTTCCACCTTGAGGAAAGCTCATCAAGGTCTTTGAATACATTCACCGATATTCCCGCCGCATAGGCAGCGCCCAGGGCCGTGGTTTCAATGACTGCAGGTCTGACAACCGGAATTCCAAGTATGTCCGCCTGGAACTTCATGAGAGGACGGCTGTTGGTAAGTCCGCCGTCAACCTTGAGCGTTGTCATCTTTATCCGGCTGTCCCTCTCAATGGCCTTGAAAATGTCAAAGGCCTGAAAGGCTGTGGATTCAAGTGCAGCACGGCATATGTGGTTTCTGTTGCTGTAACCGGTAAGTCCTGCAATCACGCCTCTGGCATCCGAACGCCAGTAGGGGGCAAAGAGACCGGCAAAGGCTGGAACTATGTATACACCGCCGCAGTCATCAACCTCTTCTGCAAACCTGTCCAGTTCCTGGGCTGTGGTGACCATTTTGAGGTTGTCCCTCAGCCACTGAACCAGTGAGCCGGCAACAGCAATGGAGCCTTCAAGGGCATAAACCACATCCTGACCCTTCTTTTTGTATGCAACAGTGGATACAAGGCCGTTTTCGGAATAACACAATCTTGTACCGGTGTTCATCAGCAGGAAGCATCCTGTGCCGTATGTGCACTTTCCAAAACCTGCAGTGAAACATGCCTGACCGAAAAGTGCGGCCTGCTGGTCACCCAGAATTCCGCATACGGGGACCTTTCCCCTGAACGGACCGGCATCCTCGGTATAGCCGTATATGCATCCTGTTGAGTCCACAATCTCAGGCAGGGCTTTTTCCGGGATATTGAAAGCTTCAAGCAGATCCTTGTCCCATCTGAGGGTTTTCAGATCCATGAGCATGTAGCGCGAGGCGTTGGAAACATCCGTGACAAGACACTTTCCGCCGGTAAGGTTCCATGTAAGCCAGGTGTCAATTGTTCCGAAGACTGCCTCTCCGTTCTCAGCGGCCTCCCTGAGGCCTTGTACATTGTCCAGAAGCCATGCAATCTTTGATGCGGAGAAATAGGGGGAGAACACAAGGCCGCTCTTTTCCCTGAGCCACTGTGCGGAGTGTTTTTCCTTCATGCTTTCAATCAGGGCGGCACCTCTGAGATCCTGCCATACAACGGCGTTGTACCAGAGCTTTCCGGTTCTGGGATTGAATGGAATTACGGTCTCACGCTGGTTCGTGATTCCCACACCCAGAATATCCGAAGCCGTGGCTCCGGCCTGTCTCATGGTTCTGATTATGAGCTCTGCGGTGTTGTCCCAGATTTCATAGGGGTCATGCTCAACCCAGCCGGGCTGGGGGAAGAACTGTCTGTGTTCCTTCTGACAGGAAGCGGCAATGTTTCCGTCTGTGTCAAAGAGTATGAATCTGGTACTTGTGGTACCCTGGTCAATTGCTCCCAGGTATTTCATCAGCAGCCCTCCCCCTGTGTCATATGCATACAGATATGCATTATGAATTATAACTCAAGAGAAGGGATTGCAAAAGGTCTGTCAGAGAGGAAGTTCCACTCTTGAGGCACCGGCCTCAGATGCCACGGAGTCCGCAAGAAGCGCACCGCAGACTGAGGCATCGGCGTGCTTTGCCGCCATGAGTTTTCCAAGCCTTTTTCCGGCCTTTTCAAGGTCCTCAACCGTGAGGGAAAGAAGGATCTTCCTGCGCCTCAGATAGTTCTGATCCGTGATGGCAAAGAGGCTTCTGCGGAAGGCCTCCGCGCAGAAGGCCGAAGGAGCAAGAGGCTTGAGTTCGCGCCCTATCACCGTGACCACCGTGCTGTCCAGTTCCGCACGGCTTATACTGCATCCGGCAACCTTGTCGTAGACATTGTAAGTAGTGCTTACAGACGGGTCGCGGTAGGAGGAAAGCACGTAGAGCCTGTCACTCATGTGGACATGGGATTCCACCCCGTAGGCCCCGCCTTTTGCGCGTACCTCGTTCCACAGCCAGGTGTTTCCGGTAACCGATGCAAAGAGCATGTCGGCCACAAGGTCCTCCTCTGTTTCTCCGCTCAGGTCAAAGACCCTGGCATTGAATGCAGGACCCGAGGAAAGGGTTAGTAAGTCAAACTTACTATTGCCCTGTATGCCCTCGACAATTAAGTTATGACTCCTTACCAACTCTCCTTCAGATAGGACGCAAGTCTTTTCTTTGACAATATTTATGCACTCTTTCATCATGTCTTCACTGCAGCCCAGTCCGAAGATAAGTCCTGCCTTGGTGAAAATCTTTCCGGCAAGTTTTGCAAGGTCTTCCCCAAGCTTCCCAAGGCCCTTTTCATCAAGTTCCCTGAGGCTCTTCATGTTAAGCCATGCCCGGGTTCCGCCCACAATATCCATGATGAGCATGGGTTCGGAAACAGCAGATGAGGCATACATGGATGCAAAGCTGTTGGCACTGTACTGGTAGTTCTGTTCAAAGCCTGTGAGAAGGTCCGTAAGGGAGTCTCTGATGCGGCCGGTATCCCGTAAATCCGCATCACTGAGAAGGTGCATGACAAGCTCCATGGCCTGTGCAAAATAACGGCCAAGAGCCTTGGCTCTGACCATGACATAGGAGGCGGTTGTGCCGTCATTGAGGCGGCTGCAGCCGTGGCTTACCGAGAAGTCTCCGGTGACCATTCTCATCTGTCTTCCAACCTCTGTGTAGTCCATGTCCGAGGTGCCGCACATCTGAAGCATGCGGATCATCAGGGGAAGGATTCTCCACTCCTCCTCAGTCAGGAAATCCGTGCGGAAAGCCATATCCGCATAGACCACTGAATTTGTGAAAAGACAGGACTTCCTGAGCTGGAAGGGAAGACCTTCCACACTCTCAAGGGCATATGGTCTTATCTGTTCGGGAAGATCATTGCGGTCAATCTTCTCAATGGTTGCCAGAGCCTCAGGGCTGTCCTCCCTGCTCAGAAATTCATTGAACTCCTTCTCGTCTTTTTCAAGAGCCGCAGGATCCGCGGCACTGCGGAATTCCCTGAACCTCTCATCAAGTTTTGCCTGAAGGTTCTTCTCAAAGTCAGGGTCGTATGAACTTGTGGTGTGGCATCTCAGGGGATTGGACACAAGAAGATTCTCAATGAGATTTTCAAAATAACGGCCCTTTGAAACTTCTCCCTTGAGTCTCTCAAAGAGGGCAACATCATCAAGAGCGGGCTCCGGGGCAAGGCCCCTTGTCCAGTAGTTACCGCACTTGACGGCAAGGTTGATTCCGTAGGGAAGTCCGCTTCCCTGGATCTCCATAAGGCGGAACTCCTGCCTTCTCATGGCCCCTTCCACCTCAACAGGGTCAATACCGTCAGAGGCAATCTTCTTCAGAGTCCCGATAAGGAAGTTCTCAATCTCCTCAATCTTATCCTCCGAAGCTCCTGTGAAGCCTGCGGAGAATGTAAGAAGCGGACTGTAGTAGTCCAGACCCGAAAGCGGATTCAGATCCTCACCAAGACCTGACTCGATAATCTTTCTGTAAAGCGGTGAGCCGGGATTGCCCAGAAGTATATCTGTCAGGATTGACTGCGACAGAACGGCAAAGGGGTCATCCGCCGGACCGGTCACCCAAGTGACAAGGGCACCGGCTGCCGTCTTGGACGGACATAATGCCGTTTTGCGTATGGGAGAATTAAATTCAAGCTTATATTTTTCCGGGTTCGGAATAATTTTTCCGTTGTTCCATCTGCCCAGGTTTTCCTTTCCGAGGTACAGTTTTTCAAGCCTGTCCAGATACTCACGGGCATCAAGGTCTCCGTAGAGGAAAAGGCGGCAGTTGGAAGGGCTGTACCACTTCCTGTAACGGGCAAGGTACTCCTCATAGGTTAGTCCGGTTATACAGAGAGGGTCTCCGCCGCTGTTGTAGCTTGCAGCAGTACCGGCAAAGACAGCCTCGTTTATGGCATTGCTTACAATGGAGTCCTCCGAGTTGTCCGCACCCCGCATCTCGTTGAACACCACACCGTCCACGCCCTTGTCAAAGAACCTTACTCCTTCCTGCTCGAAGGACTGCTTTCTTAGCAGGGGGTTGAATACGGCATCGGCATAAACGTTGAACAGAATGTCAAAGTCCTTTTTCAGCGGAGACGCAAAGGGATACATGGTCTTGTCCGTGAAAGTCATGGCGTTGAGGAAGGTGTTGGGGCTGGAGTTGATCAGCTGGCTGAACGGATCCTTGACCGGATAACGGCCCGAGCCGCACAGGACCGTGTGCTCCAGAATGTGGGCAACACCCTTGCTGTCCTCAGACGGAGTTGCAAATATGAAATCCCCGCAGAGCTCAGTGCTTTTGTTCTTCAGGTGAAAGACTTCCATGCCGGTAAGGTCATGGACATAATAGATTCCCTCTCCGTCATATGACTTCATGACGGTTCTTCTGATTTCATTAAACATAAACAGCCTTTACCAGTGAGTAGAAAATGTCCGAGATTGTGTTTCTGCCGTTCTCAAATGCTTCTTCAAAACTGTTGCCGAAGCCGGTTGCGTAGACGATTCCGCTTGAATAGACAATGCTGGAATCCCTGAGGTTGTATAGTGTTACCGAGCCTTCCATGGAAACCGCGGTAACGCCGGTATCGGATACAACCGTCTCTATAATTCCCGAACGGGAAAGGAAAAGCACACCTGCATCCGGGAACCTGCTTGCGGCACTGTCCACAAGGAACAGATCCTGAAGATCATATTCGGCGGGGCTGCTGATTGCCTGCGCTCCGTCCTTTTCAAACAGACCGGCAATGTAATCCGTACTTGTTCCGTCCGAAATATACTGTCCCGAAGAAGAGTATTCCAGGGCGGTGACGGCAATCACGCCCATGGAGTGTTTTTTCTGATATGCAAAGTTGAAGCTGGTGTCCAGCATGGCCTCCCTGAGTTTCCTTGCGGCACTTTCGGATACCTCGGCCACTTCACTGATCTCATCTGAAAGACCCAGCATGAAGGTGACCGTGCCGGATGCAAGAATGTTCGGGTTTACCGCTGTGAAGTGGAAAAGGCCCTTGGAATCCGTGCTGAAAACGTACGAATCATTGTAGGTCTCGTACCTTCCGTCAACAGCCTCAAAGGATGTGAAGACCGGACACTCGGCAACCGGGGAGCTGATGAAGCTTCCGCGTCTTCTGACGCTGACCGTGCATGAGGGTATTTCCGGATGCGGGTCCTGAACTGTCATCTCAATTGTTCCCAGAACGTACAGAACCTCATCAAGGATGGTATCAAAACTGTACTCCTTCCTGAGGTTTCTGGTATCCGTTTTTCCGGAAAGGACCATGGACTGCAGGTAGTATCTCAGGCCGGTGATATCGTGGCCCTGCTTTATTTCTTCATCGCCCTTGAGGATAAGGGCTTCTATTCGGTCAAGTCTTGTGCCAAGTTCAACGGCCTCCGGGCTTCTGAAGCTGTCAAGAATTGACCTGTCAGCAACCACGCGGATAAGGACCATCACGTTACCGTCCTCTCCGGTGCGCACAAATCTTTCCGACACGGCAAGACCGTAGGCGGCAATGGTTCCGTCAGTGGAAAGTTCCCTGTAGACAGACCTTGATGTGGGTGTTCCCAGGTAGGAGGAAAGTTTGTCCGTAAGGTCCGTGAACGCAATCAGTTCCGCCTGTCTCTGCGTGGAAGCCGTTCCCTCGCCCACAAAGAAGACCTGTGTCTTGGTGTTCCTGGAGCCGAAGTACCACAGGGGAAGGCCGGACTCCAGGCTCTTCATCAGGCTGCAGCCGGAAAGGCAGAGAACGAGGAGAATCAGAACTGAAATGCGGGTGCGGAGCTTTCTCAAAGCCTGACCCCCAGAACAACGGAAACCGTCCCGTCCTTCAGCGTGAGGTCTGAGGCAAAACCGGTCATCCTCGAATAATCAACGCCCCAAAGAAAGCGCCCTATGCTGTGCCTGTACCCGCCGCCGTAAACCGCGGCAAAGGCAAGCGGCTTTCTGACTATGGCGCCCACGTAGGCAAAACCGCCCACCGACGCATCTTCCAGCAGGGTGAATGAAGTTGGGAACACCTTGCTCAGCGGAATATCAACGGTAAAGCCCGCCATTGCAAACGGCTTTTTGAGCTTGTAATAGTAACCGCCGGCAACCGATGGCTGAACGGGATAAAGTGCACTTGTCACACTTGCACTTGCCATGGCCCTGTTCATTGAGACAGAGGCCGATACCGTGGTCAGCACCCCTCTGTTGAACAGCTCGGTGTCCTTTTCCACAACCCCCTTGGTATATATCTTGTCCAGCATGGCGGCACCGCTGCTGACCGACTGAACAATGAAGATGCTTCCGTCTTCGGTCACATATACCATGCCCCTTTCGGGGTCCTCAAGGTTAGTACTTGAAACCGTGTTCCTGTAAATGTATTCAACACTCTGCGACCACACAGGGCAGAGGCAGAGGGTAATTGCAATCAATAATAAAAGTCTTTTCATTTTGTCCACTGATTCACTATCTCCAGCAATAATAATGCGGCATCATTCATTGCTTCAAGGGCTGCCCACTCACAGCAGCTGTGCATATTGTGACCGCCCGCATAGATATTGGGGCAGGCAATCCCCCTTGCCGCGGCAATCCGGGCACCGTCCGTGCCGCCCCTGATCACCCTGTCTTCAAGCGGCTGTCCCAGGGCTCTGCCTGCATCCCAAACAGCCTGGAGGGCCTTCGGGTTGCTGCGGGCACTTTCTCCCATGTTCAGATAACTGATTTCGGAGCTGAATTCAACCTTTCCGCCCCTGAACAGGGCCTCCGTGGAAGAGGCCAGCTTCTCAAGCACCCTGATTCTTTCCTTCAGGGCATCATAGTCAAAGTCCCTGAGAAGGAGGTTCAGCTTTGCTTTCTCCACATTTCCCTCAGCCTCATGGGCACAGTAATAACCCTGTCTGCCGTCCGTTGCCTCAGGGCTTTCGGCCTGAGGGAGGGAGGAAACATAGTGACAGAGCATTGTAAGGGCATTTACCATGCGGCCGCGTGCGTCTCCCAGATGGTATGGCACGCCCTTGAAGCGCACCTCAACGCTTGCCGCGTTGAAGCACTCGGAGGATATCTCATATCTTGTGCCGCCGTCCATTGTGTAAAGGACGGTGCTGTGAAGGCGTGAGGCATCAAAGAAGTCCATGCCGAAGCCTGTTTCCTCATCCGGAGAGAGGAGAATCTCAATCTCTCCGTGTTTTATCTGCGGGTTCTCAACCAGGCGGTGCACAGCCGTCATTATCTCGGCAACGCCGCTCTTGTCATCGCTTCCCAGAAGCGTGGTGCCGTCGGAGACAACCAGTGTCGTGCCTTTATAGGGCGCAAGCTCGGGATTTTCCGCGGCTTTGATCACAAGGCCGGACTTAAGGACAATGTCCCCGCCGTCATAGCTTTCAATCACCCGGGGCTTCACGCCGTTTCCCATCACGTCCGACGCAGTGTCCACATGGGCGCTGAAACCAATGCAGGGAACGTCCGGCATATTGGCCGGAATGCGGGCCAGAAGGTAGCCGCAGGAGTCAAGTTCAACATCCTCAAGGCCCATGTCCCGCAGTTCCTTTTCAAGCATTCTGAGAAGGTCCCACTGGCCCTCCGTGGAAGGGTGCTTTGTGCGGGCAACGTGGGCGTTGCTCATGGTATCAGTCTTCACGTATCGGATAAAGCGTTCCAAAAGTTCTTTGCGGAACATCAGTTCTCCTCCTTCATGTCCCATCCCAGGGCATTGTAGAGCAGGCTTCTGTTTTTGAAGAGTTTCACGCTGGTGAACGAGACGCTTGAATACTCAGTGTGGACGGTAAAGCCCTTGCGAACTCCGGCAACCTTGCCGAATCCCACTGATTTTATGTCTGAAATATCCACAGACCAGACCGCGGAAAAGGTTCCGTCCGTATTGCGGGAGATCAGGTTTATGCGGCCGTCTGAGAAGCACATTCTTCCGCGTTGCAGGTCATCACGCACGTCAGGGCCCACTTTTCCCACGAAAAACGAGGTATCCGGGGTCCTGCCCAGAACCCTGGCTGCGCGCTTCAGAGACACCCAGAACATGGCAAACCACAGCAGTGCAACCAGTGCGAACATAACGAGATAGACCGACCAGTAGAGTGCATCCGAGGGGAAGTACCCGCGGCCGAAAACAACCACTACGAACAGCAGCAGAATCAGTACTTTCAAAACTTTGTCCATAGGCAAATTTTATGAAAGAAACGGGTGAATAACAATGAAATTGATTCAAAAAGGTGAAAAAAACGGGGGGAGGAAAATGCCGTAAACCGACATAAGTATAAGTAGGAGGGTTTATGAAACCGAGACTCGTTTTCATCATGGCGGTGTGCCTGCTGTTGTGCCTGACGTTTTCCGCATTGGTTTCCTGCTCGCAGGAGGCGGGGACCGGGACAATGCGGATACTGCTGCACAGCAACGACGGCAAGACACCGAAGACCATTGCACCGGATGAATCGGTCAACCGCATAACGCGGTACACCGTCCGCGGCTCCGGCCCGGGCGGAAAGTCCTTCACTATGGACTCAACCAGTTCATCCGTCATTCTGGAGGGCATGCCGCTGGGCAACTGGAGCCTGTCCGCAACCGCCTACAGTTCAAAAGGGAGGGAACTTGCCAGAGGCAGCACCAATGCCAGCCTGACTTCCGACCAGGAACCGGTGACCGTGATTCTGGATCCGGTGGCGGGTAAAGGCTCAATGCAGATAAGATTTGAGTGGGACAGCGGGCTTACAGGGGTAAGCCTTAAGGCATCGCTGCTGGCCGCCGCCGGAGCTTCAGGCGGGTCGGACAGCGGCACGGGCAGCAGCACGGGCAGCAACACGTTGGTCAGGCAGCAGACGTTCAGTCCACAATCCGGCGTTTCCTACTGCTCGTGGACCGTTTCGGAGCTTGACGAGGGGTCCTATATCCTGAGCGCGGAGCTGATGTGCAATTCCGTGCGCACCGGCGGGGCTGCCGAGGCGGTGGTGATTGTGAGCGGCGAGAAGACCTCCGGGACTGTGAGCCTTGCATCTGACGGCAGCGGGAACAGCGGCACCTCGGCAAAGCTGAGCGGACTGGCCGACCTGATGGCAAGCGGGGAAAGCCACACCGTGACCGTGGTGCCGGAAGGTTACTATGCCGCTTCATCGGCGTACACCGTGACGTGGTACCTGGACGGGGTACAGATTTCCCTGCCGGCTGCGCTTAAAGCCGAGGGCAACAGCATAACAATAGTCCCGGAAACCGGTTCGCACACACTGAGCGCCGTGATAACAGACCCGGCAACGGGCGGTGTCACCTCGGCTTCAGGCAGGTTCACCGCAAAGCCCATGGGTGAAAAAGGCTGCGCCGTCTACTCGTCGGTAATTGAACACGCAGACAGCGGGCCGCTGTACCTGAATGCAAACCAGATTGTCAGGCCGTTTGCCGGAAGTTACTTCCTCTCCGCCTCTCCCGGGTTCGGCACGCTCCAGCTCATCTCGTTCAAATCCGGCGTGCTGACAGTGGAGCAGACCCTGGATTGTCAGGACAGCCTGTGGTCACGCCTGTCCTATATGAGCGGCATGTGGGCCGACTACCGCTCGGAGTTTGCGGGATTTACCGGCAGCTCCACGGATGTGAACGTCCTGCGCCTGAAGAACGGCCAGCTTGAATACGCGCTCTACGGGGATAAGCCGGAGATTGTAAGCGGCACGCTCACCTCGCCGTATGTAAATCTGAACGACATAAGATGCGGCTCAATAAATCCTTACGGGGAAGACACATGCATCTTCTTCTGCCCCTCCGCCGGCACCAAGGTCCTGATAGAGGTGACGGATACACTTGGCATCAAGACGCGCTGCGGAATGCTCAAGCCGGAAAACATCTTCAACCCCGCCTTCATCAAGGCAAACAACATCTCGGTCATCTGCGCCGGGCAGAACACGGGCACCCTCTACGCCGCCTCGTTCGACGGCCTGGGCAGGACCTCGGTCTGGAAGGCCAACACCACAAGCTTCCAGACAATCCGACACGCCGTCTTCCTCTCGGACAACATCCTCATCCTCTCCGACGGCAAAAAGCTGGCCCTCTTCTCCTCCCAGGACGGCATGACGTGGATTGAAAGACGCACCTCGGCCACCCCCGCGCTGGACATACAGGCCGTCCAGGACAAAGGCCTGTTCTACGTACTCACCGCACCCGACACGCTCGCATCATTCAAATCCAACGGCACCGTGATAGAGCATCTGGGCAGCGCCACGGTACCCTTCGGGGCCGTCTCAATTGCAGCCGGACCCGACCATATTCTTGCCGTCTCCGCAGACGGCGATATTGCAATCTACGAGATTGCAGGAGGTGATTTATGAAAAAACTACTGACCTTGCCGGTCCTCTTCGCAGCCTGCACCCTTATGCTCCGGGCAGGCCTCTTCAACCGGTCCGCTGATTCCTCTGACGGCTCCGGCTTCAGACTGCCGCCGATCAGTATCAGCGCAGATGCCGCTTCAGCTCAGGACTACTTCCTGAAAACCGGCTCATACCAGATCAATGCAGACATCCGCATGGACATCTCGCAGATCTTCCAGCTCCGTCTCCCCGTGAACGTCACATTCAAGAAGGGCACCTGGATGGCGGACTGCGGCCTGATGATTACCGGGTACCCGGTTGACAACTGCGGCTTCAACCTGGGCGTGAACCTGATCCAGGCCGGATACAGGCAGGGGAAATACTATGCCCTCAATGAGATTGTTTCCGGCTGGACCTTCAGATTCAAAGACCGCTGCTTTGTGGAGCCCCAGATTGCCGTCAGGGACCCCTCTGGCGCCTTCAAAGACGAGTACGCGGAAATACTTGGAATCTTCCCGTGCTACAAAAACTTCAGAGTCCGCCTGCTGTGCGGAATCAAACTGTTATAGGAGAACAAAATGTACTACAGAAAAACTTCGGATTTCATCAGAGCTCTTGTTGCTCTCGTGTTGCTTTACACAATTCTTTTCACCGCCTGCTCATGCAACATGTCGGGCTCCGAGACCCGCTCATCCTGGACCTCCTCTTCGGTCAAGAGTGTTGTCTCGGAGGCAATTGACAGGGAAATGGAATTTGTAAAACCCAATCTCGAGCCGGACCTCCAGGCCAGCATTGAAAACGGCGGAGCCAAGGGCACCGGGATGACCGGCCGTCAGATTGTGGATCTCACAGAACGTGAGCAGGGCGGATCGGGCTACATTGACTTCTGCTACACGGTCAACGTGGACGGCTCGGCCGACTCAAGGACCGTCATGGAGAACGCCCGCCCGCTCATGTCGGAGAGCCGGTTCTCCGAACTTGAGTCACAGGCCGCAGAGATAGAGAAAGCCTTTGAAGAAGCTGCTCTGTCATACAGCAAGGCCCTCCCCGAGAGCCAGAAAGAGGCATTCTTCAAGGATCTGAAAAGCCTTGTAACCCGCACCGTGGTCTTACTGACCGCCGGGATAGTCTACGCAGTCATCCCTGACGTGATCTTATGGGGAAAGGTCTCCGCAGCTGCTGCAATCTCAATAGGTGCCGGTCTTGTTGCACTGACAATCATGACCATCTATGAGAAATACAAGTTCGGCATGAGTGAAGAGGAGCAGAAGCGCTCCCTCAAGGACTGGCTGAACCAGCTGATCCAGGTTCCCAAGGCGGATTTTGCCTTGACAACCGCAGCAGGGACCCTTGCCACTGTCTTTGCCGAGGGCCCCGTTGTGAAAGGGATCACAATCTGTGTCTTTGCCTTCACAAACTGCCTGGAAACCGTCTCCACAATGATGAAAAAGTACAATTTCAACATGTGAACGGCTGATGTGCAGTTTCTTTGCGCATGTTTTTTATCTGAAAAACAAAAAACAGGGTTCACGAGATGAAAATTCATCTGAAAACCATAAGAAATTACTTTTGAGATTAAAAACAAAACAGGAGTTAATCTTTGAATCTGAAAACAATTAAAAAACCGCTGATCGAAATGATTACAGACATTAAAAATGACCTTGTATCCATAAAAGAAAGGAAAAAGCCTGACGGCTTTGCAATTATAAAAACTCAAAACGGCACTTCAAGATACTACTTTCAGAAATCAGGAAACATACAATACATCAAAACAGGAGATGAGGAGAAGCTCAGGAAATATTGTCAGGAGAGGTACTACAGGAAGCTGGAGCAGGAGCTGCCGGGGCAGATTGCAAAGCTGGAAAAGATTCAAAAGCTCCTGAACAGTGTCAAAGATGAGCAGGATATCTATGCAGAGCTGCCTGAGGCAATCAGAAAATATGCGGTTCCTGAAACCTGCAGTCAGAAAAAGATGATTGATGACTTTTACGAGGAGGGGCGGTTCGCAGAGCATAACACATATCCCAAAAGCGAGAAGTATGAAACCGAGAGGGGTGAGATTGTCAGGTCAAAGAGCGAGCTGATCATAGCCAACATGCTGCACAGCATGAATGTGCCGTATGACTATGAAAGGATTTACTATCTGAGAGACGGGAGCTGGAGGTACCCGGATTTTACAATTCTGAACACCGGGACGGGCAAAGAGCTTTTATGGGAGCATCTGGGCAGGATGGATGATGAGAAATACAGGAACAACAATCTGCAGAAGATTGAAGAATACCAGAAAAACGGGGTTTATCCGGGGGAGAATCTGATTCTGACGTTTGAGACAAATGAAAAGCCCATCAGTACTGCGCACCTCAGGGCTTTGATTGAACACTGTTTCAAATGAACCGGCCGTAGAGCCTTATGTATTCCCTCAGCCTGTCTGTCATCCAGGGCCGGAGGGCACCGGGTTCCATCCTCCAGGACCAGTTGAAAGTGCCCACGGTTGAGGGGGCATTCATTCTGGCGCTGTCATCCAGCCCCAGAAGGTCCTGGACGGGGAAGATGACGGTGTTTGCGCTGGAGGCAAGGAGACTGCGCATGACCTGCCAGACAACCTCCTCGTCGGAGCACTGGAAGTAGCGGCGCACCATGTCACGGTACTGGTCGGAAAGACTGTTGAACCAGCCGCGGGTGGTCTGGTTGTCATGGGTGCCCGAATAGGCCACGCAGTTCTTGGGATAATTGTGCGGCAGGTAGGGGTTGCCCGTGGCAATCCAGCCGTCGCGCAGTTCGAAAGCAAACTGGACAATCTTCATTCCGGGCCAGCCGGTTTTGTCCAGAAGCTCAACAACCTGATCTGTGATTATGCCCAGGTCCTCGGCAATTATGGAGTACTTCCTGAAGTGTTTCAGGAGGTTCATGCCGGGGCCGGGAAGCCAGCTGCCCTCTTTTGCGGTGCTGCTGCCGGAGGGAACCTCCCAGTAGCTTTCAAAGCCGCGGAAGTGGTCGATACGGACCACATCAACCATGCTCAGCATGTGTTTCATGCGGCTCTTCCACCAGGCGTAGTCATCTTTTGCGTGGACGTCCCAGTCGTAGACGGGGTTGCCCCAGAGCTGACCGTCGGGGGAGAAAGCATCCGGCGGGACACCGGCACCGGCTTTCTGGTTGCCGTCCTTGTCAAACTTGAACAGGCTGCGGTTCACCCATACATCCACGCTGTCCGAGGCAGCGAAGATGGGGATATCGCCGACGATGGAGATTCCGACAGAGGAGGCATACTCATGGAGGGCCTTCCACTGGGCGAAGAAGAAGTACTGGAGCGCCTTCCAGATTGCAATCTGGGGGGCCAGCTTTTTCCTGTAGGATTCAAGGGTTCTTGCGTTTCTGTTCTTGAGGCCGCTCTCCCAGACGAACCATCTGGAGTCCTGCTTTTCGTCCACGAGGGCGCGGTAGAGCGCGTAGTCTTCAAGCCAGAAGGCCTCTTCCTTGCAGAAGGCGGCAAACTGTCTGTCCTTGGGGTTGAGCTTCAGGAATTCTGCGGCGGCCTGCTTGAGGAGGGGCAGTTTGAAGCCGTAGACTGAGTTGTAGTCAACGTTGCCGTACTGCGAGTTCTCCGGGGGTGTGAAGACGGTTCTGATGCCCGGGATGGATCTGAGGTCTATGAGGTACTCATTGCCTGCAAAGCAGGAACGCGATGCGTAGGGCGAATCCCCGTATCCCGTGGGGCCCAGAGGAAGTATCTGCCAGAGTCTGACTCCGGCGTCCGAGGCGGTTCTCAGGAATTCACGTGCCTCGGCTCCCAGATCGCCGATTCCGAACGGTGACGGGAATGAGGTGGGATGGATGAGCAATCCGCATTTTCTGATGTTTTTTTCTGTCATGGCTGAACTATAACCCATAGTACTTCTTTTTTCCACTCTTCTTGTTTCAGCGCTTTTTTCGGTGTATAATGGGGCCATGAATCCGGAAACAGAATTTCATATCGGCGACCACGTTGTTTACCCTCTTCAGGGTGTTGGCGTAATCAGAGACATCCGCGAACGGACTATCAAAGACCAGACAAAAACCTTCTATGTCATCTATCTGGACATCTCGGACATGACCGTCAGCATTCCTGTTGACAGGGCAAAGGAGATAGGCATTAGAGGGCTGGTCCAGCCGGCGGAGGCAAAGGCCGCACTGGAATCAATTTCCGACAAATACGAACCTGTGAATGTGGACTGGAAGGCCCGCTACCAGATGAACGTGAACCTTGTGAAGGAAGGTTCGATCATGTCCATCTCACAGGTGGTTCAGGGACTGTACCACAGGAGCAAGATCAAGGAACTGCCGGTTCAGGAGCGCAAGCTTTATGACAATGCGCTCAGGCTCCTCATTGACGAGTGCGCCTTCTCGCTGGACAGGAATCCCGAAGATGTTGAAAAAGAAATCTTCACACGTCTGGAGAAATAAATGTTCCCCGGGAACGTTGTAATCATAACGGCAGCCGGCTCTTCCACGCGCTTCAACGCCTCCGCTCCGGGGCGGCCGTATCCGGGCGCCGGGAAAAACACAAAGAAAGAATTTCTCACCATTGACGGACACACCGTTCTCTACCGCTCTGCCGCCCCGTTCTTTGAGGTGCCGAACCTCCGTGCCTGTGTTGTCACATGCAGGGCGGGAGAGGAAGATCAGACGGAAAAAGCTCTGGAGGACCTTACCGGGCGCGGTGTGCCGGTGTACATAGTGCCCGGTTCGGACACCCGCCGCGGCTCTGTCTTCAACGGCCTGAAAGAGCTGATGAAGTATGAAGAGTACGCGGATTGCGTGGTGGCCGTCCATGACGGGGACAGACCCTTCATTGACAAAGAGACAATCATGGACTGCATAGTCTATGCCCATATGTTCGGCGGCTCCGTACCGGCCCTGAAAATAACGGACACAATAATCCGTGCCGATGAAGAGGGTTTTTACACCGCTTCGGTTCCCAGGGACGGAGCCTACACGGTCCAGACGCCGCAGTGCTTCAAACTGAAGGACCTGTACCTTGCACACGCAAAGGCCGCCTCTTCTCCGGATGCGGACAAATACACTGACGATGCCGGCCTGTTTGCCGCCGCCGGTTTCAAGGTTGCGGTTGTGAACGGAAGTGAGAAGAACAGGAAGATCACCTACCGCTCGGACCTGAGAACGGAAAATGACGGGGCTGAAAACGGCAACCCGGATGAAGAAGATCCGGAAGAGATTACAGGCTGCACCGGAAACTGCTCGACATGCAGGGGCGCCTGCGTTGCTTTTGATTCAAGAGAAGATTTTTAGGATATTTCCAAGGAGGCCGGTCAATGAGAGTCGGAACTGGTTGGGACATTCACCCCCTGGTTGAAGGCAGGGACCTTGTACTGGGCGGAGTTTATATTGAGAACAACAAGGGTTGTGCGGGCCACTCCGACGGAGACGCCCTCATTCACGCAGTAATAGACGCCATGCTCGGAGCAGCCGGCCTTGGGGACATAGGCGACATGTTCCCGGATACGGACGAGACATACAGGGGCATATCCTCCGTGGTTCTCCTTCGCATTGCAAACGACAGACTGCGCGAGAACGACTTTGAGATAGTTAACGTGGACTGCACCGTAATTCTGCAGAGCCCCAGACTTGGAGCTTACAAGGACAGGATGTGTGAGACAATTGCCGAGGCACTGGACCTTGACCTGAACATGGTGAACGTCAAGGCCAAGACCGCCGAGCACATGCTGGGGGAACTGGGAAGTTCAAATGCCGTCATGGCACAGGCCGCAGTCCTCCTGGAAGAAGCGTGAAGCATCAACAAAAGGACAAAACCATGGAAAGACAGGACAAAGACCTTGCATTCATGCTCAGATATGAAAACATTGCGTGGTATGAGGAAGGAACAGTCAGGATCCTTGACCGCAGAATCTACCCTGCGCAGACAAGTTTTGTAATCTGCAGGAGCCACACGGATGTGATGCAGGCCATAAGGGACATGGTCACCCAGAGTGCAGGCCCCTACACTGCAGCACCCATGGGAATGGCCCTTGCCGCATGGGAATGCAGGGACATGAGAGCGGAAAAACAGCTTGAGTACCTGCATCAGGCAGCGCGCACAATTACAAGCGCAAGACCCACCACAAAGGACAGACTGACACAGGTGACCCAGGCCTGCATTCCGGTGGCGGAAGAGGCACTCAGGCGCGGAGAACGTGCGGACCTTGCCATACGCGGGCACGTGGTTGAGGCCAACAACAGGCGCTATGCAAGCATAAAGAACACGGCAAAACACCTGGTGGACACATTCCCGGACAACGGAACGGTCATGACACAGTGCTTTGCCGAGACAATAGTGGGCATGATGCTCCTTGAGTGCAGAAACCGCGGGAAAAAGATAAGGCTGTTCTGCCCGGAAACCAGACCGTACTTCCAGGGGGCAAGGCTCACCGCCACGGTCTGCGCGGAGATGGGATTTGACACAACGGTCATAACAGACAACATGCCGGCCTTTGTGATGGCCAACGAGCACGTTGACGTATTCACCTGCGCCGCAGACGTGATAAGCGCGGACGGCTACGTTTTCAACAAGGTGGGCACCAGCCAGATAGCAATCTGCGCCAAACACTTCGGAATACCGGTCTACGTAACAGGCGTACCGGACGCCGGCCACCCCGACCACAACAGCGTCACAATCGAAATGCGCGACCCGGACTTCACCCTCCGGGCCATGGGGGTGCGCACCGCCGCGCAGGGCCTAGGCATCAAAGGCTACTACCCTGCCTTCGACATGACCGAACCCTCCCTCATAACGGGCATTGTGACCCCCGAAGGAATAAAAAGCCCGAGCGAACTCGGGCGATATCTTGAAGAATCAAAAACCAAAGGTTTTCTCTGCTGATTTATCTGCCGGGAAACCTCAGCCGTCAATAAGCATTGTCTTGGGATCCAGAGACACACCGGAAGGTCTGGGAATCTCCCTGTCACCGCATTTGACAATTGTCATGATTACGCGGCTTCTCTCGTCGTTGTAGTGAAGACCGACAAGCACATCAATGATGGGTTTGTAGGGCTCCATGCTCTCCGGAACACCGTACTCGTCAAACCTGACGTCCGGTCTTACCGGTGAAACGCTGAACCATACCTCAACGTTCATCTCCTGTGCAAACTGCTTGATCTTCCTGACATCATCCTCGGCGGCAACCGTGAGTTTGTAGCCGTCAAAGAAAATTGCGTCCGCCTTGAAGGAACCCTGTCTGATAAGTGTCTGAAGGCTGTTGATTATGGTCTCAACGGATGTATTCTCCTGGGAGAAGTTCATCATGACCCTGTTCCTGCGGATGGTCTCATAAACATCCACCGCATCCTCAAGGCTTCTGAAGTCCGTAATCTCCCTGAAGACCTCCTTGTACCAGTTCATCATATGCTCGACATTGGCACCGAAAGAAACATGGACCACGTTGAGGTCCTGGATGATCTTGTCCAGTGCAAGGTGAACCATACATGCGCTCTTGCCTACACCGTGACGTGAAACAAGAACACCGAGATTGCCTCTGCCCAGGCCGCCGTCAAGTGCGTCCTCAAATGCCCTGATGGGGCTTTTGCTGATAAGTTCTCTGATTTCCATAAAAACTCCGAATGGACTGTAAAAAAGCAAGGCCGCTTCTTCCTGGGGCTCTCTTCCCCGGGAAGAGCAACCTTACTCCGTATAACGATGCCTTATTATAGCACAGCATCGGTTGTTTTGTCCCTATTATTTCTTCTTTTCCTTCTCCGCAGCCTGTTTCTTCAGTTCCTCGGAAATTGCTGCGGGAACCTTTGCGTAGCGGCACACTTCCATTGTGAACTCCGCCTTGCCCTGGGTCATTGACCTGAGAACGGTTGAGTAACCGAACATCTCCGCAAGAGGCACTTCGGCATCTACAATGCAGTTTCCGTTGTCCTCCGTTGAGCTGATGATCATACCTCTTCTCTGGTTGATGGTTCCGAAAATTGCGCCCTGGAATTCGGACGGTCCCTGGATCTCAACCTTCATTATGGGCTCCAGAATTGCGGGATTGGCCTTAGCAAAAGCTTCCTTGAAGGCACCGATTGCCGCAGTCTGGAAGGCCATGTCGGAGGAATCGACGGGGTGGAACGCACCGTCATTGACCGTAAGGGAAACGCCCACAATGGGGAAGCCGAGCTGGGGGCCCTTCTTCATGGCCGCTATGAAGCCCTTGTCGCAGGAGGGGATGTATTCGGTGGGAATGACGCCGCCCTTGACCTCGTTGATGAATTCGTATTCCTTGGGCTCCTCTTCGGAACCGGGGACCGCAATGATGGGCTCCATGAAACCGGCAACCCTTGCGAACTGTCCGCTTCCGCCCGTCTGCTTCTTGTGGGTGTAGTTGAACTCCGCCTTTTTCGTGATTGTCTCGCGGTATGCAACCTCGGGCTTTCCTACCTCTACCTCGCACTTGTACTCACGTCTCATCCTCTCAACGTAAACGTCAAGATGGAGCTCTCCCATACCCTTGATGATGGTCTGGTTGCTCTCGGGATCAACGTAGCACTGAAAGGTGGGGTCTTCCTTTGTGAAGCGGTTGATTGCCTTGGACATGTTGTCCTGGCTCTTCTTGTCCTTGGGAATGATTGCAAGGCTGATGACGGGATTGGGAACATACATTGATGTCATGGCATAGTTGACCTTGCCGCCGCAGAATGTGTCTCCGCTTGCGCAGTCAATTCCGAACAGGGCTGCAATGTCTCCGCAACCTGCCTCGGAAATGTCTTCCATCTCACTTGCATGCATCTTGATCAGTCTTCCGATCTTGAACTTCCTGTGGGTTCTTGTGTTTACAAGCTCATCACCCTTCTTCAGGCAGCCTTCGTATACGCGGATGTAGGTCAGCTGGCCGTACTGTCCGTCCTCAAGCTTGAATGCAAGGGCAACAACCGGGCGCTCCGGGTCTGCCTTGAGCAGGACCTCACGCTCGTTGTCATTGAGATCCAGTGCACGGTTCTCAACCTCAGTGGGATCGGGCAGGTACTTGCATACACCGTCCAGGAGAACCTGGACACCCTTGTTCTTGTGGGCCGAGCCGCAGAATACCGGGCAGAACTTCAGTGAGAGTGTTCCCTTTCTGACGGCCTTCTCAATCAGCTCAATCTCCGGCTCCTCGCCGTCCAGAACCTTTTCCATCAGGTCATCATCAAAGTCACTGGCAGCCTCAATGAGCATGGCTCTTCTTTCAAGACACTCCTCGAGCATGCCTGCGGGAACCTCGTCTTCCCTGAGGACCTGACCGTTGTGGCCGTCAAAGTAGATTGCCTTCATTCTCAGAAGGTCAACCACACCCTCAAGCCTGTCTTCAAGGCCTATGGGCAGGTCCATCATGACTGCGTTGAGCTTGAGCTTTTCCTTCAGCTGCTCAACTACATGGTAGGGGTTTGCTCCTACACGGTCGCACTTGTTTATGAAGGCAATACGGGGAACGCGGTAGCGGTCCATCTGTCTGTCTACGGTAATGCTCTGGCTCTGTACACCTGCTACGGAGCACAGGACAAGGATTGCACCGTCCAGAACCCTGAGGGAGCGCTCCACTTCAACTGTGAAGTCAACGTGGCCCGGAGTGTCTATAACATTGATATCGTATCCCTTCCAGTGTACGCTCGTTGCGGCACTGGCAATGGTGATTCCTCTTTCTCTTTCAAGCTCCATGCTGTCCATGGTAGCTCCCACGCCGTCTTTTCCGTGTACTTCGTGAATTGCATGAATGCGGTTGCAGTAGAAGAGTATTCTTTCACTGAGCGTGGTCTTTCCCGAGTCAATATGGGCACTGATACCTATATTCCTCATCTTGGATAATTCTGTCATTCAAAACCTCATTTATTTCTTTTCAACTTATAATAATCCCGGCAAAATTAGCATATTTCTTAAAATACTTCAATAAGAAGATCAATATGCGCTGTGGTTCTTGGGAGTACTGAACCTTTCGTGGGTCTTCTTGACGTCCGGAGTCTCCTGGATATCCCCCGAGCAGGTGAGGGCCCAGCGTGTGATGGACGGGCCTGCAAGCTCGTAAACAAGAACCGCAAAAAGAATTATGTTCTTGATTATCTTTCCGTCAACAGGTCCCAGCGTGACGGCCTGGTTGCACATTCCCAGGGCAACGCCCGCCTGAGGCAGAAGCGTGAAGCCCAGGTACCTGACCGTGTTGCGGTCGCAGCCGCTGATTTTTGCACTCTCCCCGGCCCCGAAGTACTTTCCGATTGAACGGGCAACTATGTAAAGCACACCTATTGCCACAACGGTGAGGTCGGAGAACACGCCCAGTTCAAGCTCCGCACCGGAGATGATGAAGAACAGGGCGTTCAGCGGAGCGGTCCAGCCCTCGGAACGCTTCATGATATCGCCCGAACGGGGGCAGAGGTTGCAGAGCGCCGTGCCCAGCATCATGCAGACAAGCAGGGATGAGAAGCGGACCGTGACGGCCCCGATTTCAAACTCAACGGTGGCCAGTGCAATTGTGAGCAGCACAAAGGCAATGGAGAGCGAGAGCCTGTTGGTGTTGGAGAAGAAGAGCTCCTCCAGTTTTGTCAGAACGGCGCCCATCACGGCTCCCAGGACAATTGAGGCGGCAATTTCAACAAGCGGGTTGACCAGTACGGCCACAAGGCTGACCGAGCTGCTGATCAGGGCCTGGGCAATTCCGAATGAGACTGCAAACAGGACAAGGCCTACCGCGTCATCCAGTGCAACTATGGGCAGCAGGAGGCTTGTGAGTTTTCCGTGCGCCTTGTACTGCCTTACAACCATCAGTGTTGCAGCGGGGGCCGTTGCGGTTGCAATTGCACCCATTGTGATTGCCCCGCTCAGGCTCAGCTTGTCGGGCATGAGAAAATGAACACCCAGAAGTACAATGTCGGTTACGACCATGGCCGCAAAGGCCTGCAGTATTCCTATAATTGTTGCCTGGCGTCCGGTTCCCTGAAGCTGGGAGAGTTTGAACTCGTTACCTATCGAGAACGCAATGAAGCCCAGGGCCGCCTTGGAAATGAAATCCACACGGGCCACGCTCTCCATTGTGGTGAACCCCAGCCCCTCGATACCAAGTCTTCCGAGCCCGTAAGGGCCGATGAGCAGACCCGTGATGAGGAAAACCGTTACATCAGGAAAATTGAAACCCGCTTTTCTGAACAGACGGGTCATTAGAAGCCCTGCTATGAGGGCAAAGGAAATCAATACAAATTCTGTCATAATCTACTTTTGAACCAGCAACAGATATTAGTGAACACGCAATTTTTTGTAAAGTACGGGAACTGCGGTTGAGAAATAAAAATAAAAGGGATAAAATATCAGCAACCGGAGAAATGCATATGAAAGTAGACAGAAAAGTCAACGGACAGGAAATTACATACACAATCGAGGGAAGACTGGATACAAACACATCACCCGAACTTGATGGGGAGATAGGTACATCACTTGCCGGGATGAGCTCCCTTGTGTTTGATTTCTCCAAACTTGAATATGTTTCTTCAGCAGGTCTGAGAGTTCTCCTCAAGGCTTTCAAGACCATGTCCGCCCAGAAGGGAGCCATGGTTATCAGAAACGTCCCCGGGGGAATAATGGAGGTCTTCACAGTTACAGGCCTCAATGAAGTATTCACAATAGAGTGATTCCGCAGATTATCAGTCAGAATAACCTCTCTCGTTGGGGAAACCTTTGGGAAACCCGCCGTGCTGAGATTCTGTCCCTTATTGAGGACACCATGTTCGGCAGGACTCCGGAAATAAAATTTGACAGAATTTCATGCAGTTTGATTGAGAGTGCGCAGGGGCTTGGGCATGTCAGGGAAACCTACAGGCTGGACATGTCCCTGGAAAACAGCAGTTGCTCTATGAGTTTCTCCATATTTTATAATCCTGAGCACGGCAAAGATGCACCTGTAATTCTCAACATAAACCCATTCTCCCGCAATGATAAGATTCTCTCGGATCCCCGGTACAGTTTCAAAGACGGCTCTGTCTTCCCCGCCGCGCTTCTTGTCAAAAGCGGCTTTGTTGCAGTTCAGTGCAATGTTGATGAACTGTCTGCGGACAGCACGGAAAAAGGTCCGCATGACATAATGAGCCTCTTTCCTCCGCAGGGTTCAAACGGCTGGTGTACAATTGACGCCTGGGCCTGGGCGGCAGCATTTGTTGCACATGAGATACACAAGATGGGTTTTTCTTCTGAAAGCGTTACTGTAAGCGGTTTTTCACGCGGTGCCAGAACAGCCCTCTGGGCAGCGGCAAAATATGACATTTTCACATCCGTATATGCCTGTCAGTCCGGCTGCTGCGGAGCGGCCATGCACAGGGGCAAAACAGGGGAAACAATCAGAGACATCACCACCCGTTATCCCCAGTGGTCCTGTGACAACTTCAAGAAATATGCAGGCCGCGAGGAGGAGCTGCCCTTTGACCAGCACATGATGCTCTCACTCATCTTCCCCCGCCCTCTTTACATAAGCAGTGCACGTGAAGACCGCTGGTCATGCCCGGAGAAGGAATTTGAATCCTGTGTCCTTGTCAGCGCATTTCATGAAATAATGGGTTTCAGGGGTCTTGAGAGCACAACCTTCCCCTCCGACAGCCGCACAATTCAGGGGGATCTTCTTGCCTACCACGTCAGGGACGGCGGTCATGACTGCACAATAGAAGACTGGGAAAAGGCAATCTGCTTTCTTATGTGTTTGATGTCAGGAGAAAACCAGGGTCAGGAGGGGTAAGGTCACCACGCAGAGAATTGATGTGATTAAAACTGAGTAAGCCGCTTTGTCCTGCTCACAGTTGTGAACCTCGGAAAGAGAGAGAATTACGGAGGCGCACGGGGTTCCGGCGGTTACAAGCATGGTCATGCGGAACAGATTGTCAACAGGAAGCAGCAATGTGACTGCATAGGCAAGGAGCGGAAATACAATCAGCTTGAAAAAGCCTGCAAGATAACCGAAGGGCTGGCAGAAAACCTGTGAAGGTTTCATTGCGGCCAGGCGGAAACCCATGACAAGCATGCACAGCGGTGCGGAAATGCTGCGCAGGGAGGCGGCCACGTTGTACAGAACCCCGGGAAGCCGGATTTGCAGCAGGTACATGGGGATTACGAACAGAAGAACAAATACCGTGGGGTTGAGGAGTGCGCGTCTTAATGAAAAGTATTTCTTCTCACCGGAGATCATGAACTCCCCTATTGTGAAAATGAGGAGGTTCATGCTTGCAGCAAACATGACGCAGTAGCACATTGCGATGGGAGAAGACGGAAAGAGAGCCTTGATTACCGGCTGGCCGAAAAAGCCTACATTTCCCATACAGGAGGCAATTGAAAGGATTCTGTACTTGCCGTCATTGAACTTCCTTCCGAAAACAAGGTACATGAGGAAGAACATGAGAATCTGGATGCCCAGACATGAAAGGAAGAAAATCAGGAGCAGTCTTGCACTCTCCGCTGTGTACTCCATCTCCTGGAAGGAGGCTATGAGCAGACCGGGCATGGCGGCGTAGACCAGAATTGCAGACATTGACCTGCCGTGCTCCGGTGATGCAAGTTTCAGTTTCACCAGGAGATAGCCTATGACCATGAAAAGAAGCATTGTCAGGGTTGTCTGAAAAACTATATGGAACTCCGTCACTTCTCTCCAGCCTCCGTTCAGAATAATTCGCAGTCAGTGCAGCAGAAGAACAGACCTTCGGACGGGAAGTCCAGCCTTATCTCATCAACTATCTTTCTGAAGACCTCAACTTCGCTGTCCGGGCAGATAATCATGATCCATGTGTTGAGCTGGGGCCATACGGAATCTCCCATGCGGGGGTTCAGACGGCCCTTGCCGGTTACGTTGTCAATGCGGGTGTAGGAGGAGCCCACGCCAAGTTCCTCACAGTGAGAGAAAAAGTCCTCTGCTATGGACTCATCCATAATGAATTCAAGCCTTTTCATTGTCTCCCTCCTTTGAATTTGCCGCGGCTTTCTTCTCTGCCCTGCGTTCCTTGCCGCGGTAGAACAGGTAGTAGAGAACGGGCATGAGGTAGAGCGTCATGAGGGCGCTGAATGTAAGACCGCCGAATATGGTAAGACCTATGGGCTGGATTGTCTCGCCGCCCTCCTTGACAAAGAAGGCCATGGGCACAAGGGCAAGAACGGTGGTGAGGGTTGTCATGAGGACCGGGCGCAGTCTCGAGCGGGCTGCGGCCACACAGGCATCAAAGACACTCATTCCCCTCTCCTGCATGAGGTTTGTGTAGTCAACAAGAACAATACCGTTGTTGACAACAATACCCACCAGAATCAGGGCACCTACGGCGGTGACAACTGTGAAGGAAAGACCGCCCACAATCTTGTAGATCATAACAATTCCTATCAGGGCCAGGGGAAGCGTGAAGAGAACAATGAACGGCTTGCGGAAGCTCTCGAACTGGGCCGCCATGATGGCAAAGACCAGCAGGGCCGCAACGGAGATTATCTCAATGAAGACCTTCAGGGTCTCCATCATGCTCTCATAGTTTCCGCTGTAGGAAATGACTACACCCTCGCGCAGGGGTATGTTCTCCTCAACCATGGTCTGGACAAGTTTCTGGATTTCAGTTGTGGAAGCAGTGTTTACCGCGGAGGCGGTAACATGCAGAACACGCGACTGGTTTTCCCTGATGATTGATGTGGCGGTGCGGTCCTCCCTGATTGTTGCAAAACTTGCCAGGGGAACACGGGTGCCGAAATTCGTGGCCACCATGATGTCCTCAAAATCAAGGCGCGTCTGCTTGTCGGCCACGGGCAGGGTCAGGACCACGTCAATGTCATGGCCGCTCTCCCTGTATCTTGCGGCGGTCATGCCGCCGATATTGGCACGTATCTCCGCGTTTGCCGCGGCAACAGTGACTCCCAGGCTGTTCATCTTCTCACGGTCAAAGTCAATTGAGAGCATGGGCGAGCCCTCGGAAATGTTTGTGGAAATATCCTTGAGCATGCCGGAGGCCTCAGCCTTGAGAAGGGCCTCAATCTCCAGGGCAGTCTGCCTGACGGCATCCATGTCAGTGGATGAAATCTTTATGTCAACGTCTGAGGAATCGCTGCCCATGGAGATGACCGAGGAGTCTCCGGAAACGGTGATTACGGCCTCCGGATAGTCATCCTTCATTGCATCAATTACAAGGGCGGCGCTGTCCGGGTCATCCCAGTCAGCCTGACGGTCTGCAGCATTCCGGAAGGTGTAGATCATGCTGGCACCGTTGGAGCCGGAGCCCATGGAGAGCAGACCAGACCCTATGATTACGGCGTCCATATCAAGACCTTTCACCTGCTCCCTGAAGCGGCTGTCAATCGAGGTGACAACCCTTCTGGTTTCCTCAATGGAGGTGCCTGTGGGCATTTGCACGGAAACTGTCATTGACTTGCTCTCGGTGACGGGCATGTACGAGAAGCCCACCACGGGAATCTGGATGCAGGCCCAGACAAACAGGGCGGCAATTACGGCAATGAGCAGGATCTTGTGTCTGAGGACCCGGGAAACGCTCTTTGCATATGCGTTGTCAAACTTCTCGTAGATCCGGTCGGTCTTCTCCATGAAGGCGCTCTTTGTCTGCTTGCGTGCAGGGCCCTTGAATCTGAAGGTACTTGAGATAACCGGAATCAGGGTGATTGCAACAGCAAACGAGGTGAGAAGCGAGATTATGACGGTGATTGACAGCTGGCCGAAGACAGAGCCCAGGATTCCCAGCTTGTTCTTGTAGAGAACCATGGGGATGAAGACACAGCAGGTTGTGAGGGTGGATGAAAGAAGTGCACCTACCATTTCATCGGTTCCCAGAACCGAGGCCACCCTGGGTTTCACGCCCCTCTGTCTGTAGGAATAAATGTTTTCAATGACAACAATTGAGCTGTCCACAAGCATGCCTATGCCCAGGGCAAGGCCGGCAAGTGTCATGAGGTTCAGGGAAAGACCTGAGTAGTACATGACAAGCAGTGTCACCAGAACCGAAAGGGGAATTGAGATGGCAATAAGGCCGGTGGACTTGAACTCCCTGAGGAAGATGAGGAGGATCAGGACGGCCAGAAGGGCACCCTGAAGGGCTGAATTTGAAACAAGGTCCACAGTCTCGGATATGAGCTCGGACGAGTCATAGACTATGTTGATCTCACAGTCGGACGGCATGGCCCTGTAGATTGACGGAATGCGGTCCTTTATCTTCTGTGCGGCCTGAACGGTGTTCTTTCCGCTCTGCTTGGAAACGGAAATGCCTATGCATTCGCGGCCCTGATAGGTGAAGTACGTGGAGGCATCGTCATACGTGTCCTTGATTTCGGCAATCTCATCAAGCCTTATCTGCCTCACCTCGCCGGTCTGGGTGGCCACATAACTTATCACGGTGTTGCCGATAGCCTCAATATCGGCGAACAGGCCGGAGGTCTGGATGGTGTACGTGAGGCCGTACTCGGTAATGCTTCCCACGGACGCATTGCTGTTCTGGGCGGCAACCATCTGGGCAATCTGGGAGAAGGTCAGGTTGTAGGCCTGAAGCCTGTCCTTGGGTATCTCAACGCGGATTTTCCTGTCGCGGCCGCCTATGACGGACGTTGACGCAACGCCGTCGATCTGTTCAAGAAGCGGCGAGATTGTCTCATCGGCAAGAAGCTTCAGCTCGTCCGTTGTCTTTGACGGGGAGCTGAGTGCTATGACCATGACGGGAAGCATGGTCATGTCCATCTGGATGATGAGCGGGCTTGTGGCTTCCGAGGGCAGGTAGTTCTTCACAAGATCTATGCGGTCCCTGGCATTGTTCGCGGCGTCCGAAAGGTCCGTTCCCGCTTCGAATTCCAGCGTGATGGATGAGGAGCCTTCACTTGAGGTGGAGGTTATGTTCTTCAGTCCGGTCACGCTTGAGAGCGCGCTTTCCAGTACCCTTGTCAGTTTGTCCTCAACCTCCTCCGGACTTGCATTGGGATAAGATGTGGAAACCACAAGGTACGGAATGTCCATATCGGGTATGAGTTCAAGCGGCAGATTGGTGAAGGCGTTTATGCCCAGAATTGCCAGAACTATGAATATGATTGCTACCGTGACCGGCTTGGCCACGGATTTTCCGGCTACAGACATGTGACCTCCTACTCCACTATCCTGACAGGTGTTCCGTCGGCAAGAAGGCCCTGACCCCTGACAACCAGAAGGTCACCGGCTTTGAGTCCGGAAACAATCTCAACCCTGTCGGATTCCCTGATTCCCGTTGTGACAACGGTCTTCACTGCCCTGCCGTCACGCACTACATAGCATGTTGTGACGTCATTGCCGGTTGAAAGGGCGCTGTATGGAACAACAATCACGTTGTCCTTTGTGTTTATGATCACATTCAGGTTGGCGTACATTCCGGCAATGACACGGGGCTCGGGAACATTCAGACGGGCCTTGACCGTCCTTGTGCGTGTCCTGCTGTCGATTGTCGGGCTGAGGGATGTGACTGCGGCCTCAAAGGTTTCACCCTCAATGGCGTCAAAGTTGACCAGCACCCTGTTGCCAAGGCTGATCAGGGTTGAGTAACGCTCAATGACGGATATGGTGATCTCAAGGTCATCAAGGTTCTCTATAACGGCAACGGGACTTGACGGTGCGACCATGGAGCCCTCAACGCCTGTAAATGATGTGACAATTCCGGCTATGGGCGCCTTGATCAGGCTGGGCTTGTAGGTCTGACCGTCACGTGAGGCATCAACCTGGGCCAGAACCTGGTCCTTTTCAACCCTGTCACCCACCTTGACGCTTACGTTCTGAAGTTCACCGGTGACCGACGGCATGACATACACCGTGTCCTTTGCCGTAACCGTGCCGCCGAACTTCCTTGAGTCCGTTATGCTGTCCGTTGATACACGGATTGTGCTGACAGGAGTAAGGTTGTCCTGTTCAGTTGCGGCTTCCTGTGAAGATGCAGTCTGCTTTGAACATGATACGGCCGCAAACAGAAGGCAGGCCGCAAGTATGATGACTGGTGCTTTTCTCATTATCTTATCTCCCGGTTCACCGCATACTCAAGGTCAATGAGGGCGGAGAGGTAGTTGTATCTGCTGCTTAGCTCTGCAAGCATGGCCTGGTTGAGCTGGTTCTCGGCATCACGCAGTTCAAGTGCTCCGGTGGAGCCGTTGTCAAAGGCCTTCTGCGTCATGTCGAATGATTTGCGGGCAAGTTCTATTGTGCCCTGTGTGTTTTCAAGTTCGTCCCTGCTCTGCTCAAGCTTGTCAACAAGGCCCATTATCTCAATTCTTGCGTTCTCGGTGAGAAGGGTCTTTGAGAGCTCAAGCTTCTTCTTTCCGTCCTGCAGATCCTTCAGGCTCTGCATTGAGGAACTCCAGGGAAGCAGGTTGGAAAGGTTCCACGCCACGGTGGCGGAGAATGAACCGCTGTCGGTCCAGTTGTCCCTTGTCCAGAAGTCATTGTCCAGATCCGAAAGTGTGAGCTGGACCGAGTAACTTAACGCCAGGTTGGGGATGAAGAGTGACTGCTTGAGGGCTTTTTCCTGGAGGTTGAGCAGCCTCAGCTGTCCTTCCAGTGCCATGACGTCATACCTGCCGCCGGCAAGGGCCAGAAGCTCCTGTTCATCAACCACCACATAGGCGGTGTCTATCCTGTCCGTCAGCACCAGGGCGGTGTCTATGGGCAGATTCAGAAGCATGGCCAGCTGGCGCTTTGAGGACTCAACACCGGCACGTGCGCTGTTTATCTGCGGCAGGCTGTTGTTGTAAGTCACCTGTGCCTGAAGTACGTACAGCTCCGGGACATAACCGTTTTCATAGTCCGTCTTTGCCTGGATGTATCTTTCATACTGGGCATCCGAGGTTGCCTTCCGGATTTCCAGTGCCTGCTCCTGCAGGACTATAGCATAGTAGAGTTTCTTTATGTTGACGGCAATGCTGTCCCTTGTCTGCTGCCAGGTCAGAAGTCCGTTGTTGTACTTCTCCTTTGCAATCTTTATGTTGGTGATCATTGCCGGGTTGAAGGCTTCCTGGATTGAGATGCCGGTTGAGTACATGAACTCGGGATCCGAGGAACCGGTATCCGGCATGATATGCAGAAAGTCGAAAAGCGGCTTGAGCATGCCGGTCATTGCCTCCATGCTCTTTGCGCTTGTGTTCTCATTCTGCCTCATGAATCCGGCGTTTCCGTTGACTGTGGGAAA
>CAMZFA010000004.1 GCA_947305945.1 uncultured Spirochaetales bacterium
GCCATGAGTGTAAGAACAACAATTGAGGGAACCTTTCCGCCCATGTGGATTGCAATATAAGAGGCGCAGATTGCACCGAATGTCAGCTGACCTTCTGCTCCGATGTTCCAGAATCTCATCTTGAAGCAGGGGGCAATTGCAAGAGCACAGACCAGAAGCGGAATGGCAATTTTGACTGTCTGCTTGAGATAAATTGCATTGCTGACAGAACCTGTGACCATGATTCCGTAGGCCTGAAGGGGATTTGCACCTGTAAGGGCAATTGGGATGCTTCCCAGAATCAGTGCAAGCACAATTGAGCCGGCTCTGATGGCTGTGGCCTTCTTCGGGTCTATTCCGTCTCTTTTGGCAAGACGGATTAGGGGAGTCTTGTTTTCTTTCATTTTTCACCTCCCTTGAGACCGCCTACGGTGGTCATCATGAAACCAATCTCCTCCTTGGTGGTCTTTCTGGCATCTACAATGCCTGAAACCTTTCCGCCGCAGAGAACCAGGATGCGGTCACACAGCTCGAGAAGAACGTCAAGTTCCTCTCCTACGTACATGACTGCGCTTCCGTTCATCTTCTCACGGGTGAGGAGGTTGTAAATTGCATATGATGTATTGATATCAAGACCGCGCACTGCGTATGCGGTGAGAAGTACCGGGGGTCTTGAGGCAATTTCTCTTCCTACAAGAACTTTCTGGATGTTTCCGCCGCTCATGCGTCTTACGGGGAACTCCGTACTTGGGGTAACGACCTCAAGCTCTTCCCAAACCTTGTTTGCAAGATTCTCGGGGTTTTTCCTGTTGAAGAACACGCCCTTGCCCTGTCTCCAGGAGCGCAGCATCATGTTGTTGGTCATACCCATGGAACCTACAAGGCCCATGCCCAGTCTGTCCTCGGGAACAAAACCCATTCCAACTCCGACCTGACGGATCTGCATGGGAGTCTTGCCCACCAGCTCTACGGGAGTGCCGTTGTCATTGATGAACGTAATGGAACCCTTGGTGACATACTGAAGGCCGGTAATGGCCTCAAGAAGTTCCTTCTGGCCTGAACCGGCAATGCCTGCAACACCCAGAATTTCTCCTGTCCTGGCGGTAAATGATACGTGGTCAAGTCTGGGAATTCCGTCTGCATCAAGAACAGTAACATCCCTGAGAACAAGTTTGTCCTCCGGTTTCTCGAACACCGGACGGTCAATGTTGAGGGTAACGGCACGTCCTACCATCATGTCGGTAAGACCCTGCGGGTTTGTTTCCTTTGTATTGACTGTGCCTATGTACTTACCCTTTCTCAGGATGGCAACCTTGTCGGAAACATCCATAACCTCTGCAAGTTTATGGGTGATGAGAACTATTGCCTTTCCGTCCTTCTTCATATTGCGCAGGACTGCAAACAGCTTGTCCGTCTCCTGGGGTGTAAGAACTGCAGTAGGCTCATCAAGGATAAGAATTTCTGCGCCGCGGTAAAGCTGTTTGACAATCTCGATTGTCTGCTTCTGTGAGACGCTCATGTCATAGATCTTCTTTCTGGGGTCTATGTCAAAGCCGTAACGCTCACATATTTCCTTTACCTTGTCGTTTACGGCTCCGAGGTCCATTTTCTCGTCCTCAAGTCCCAGAATAATGTTCTGAGCTGCCGTAAATACATCTACCAGATGGTAGTGCTGGTGTATCATACCAATGCCGTAGGAGTAGGCGTCTCTCGGGGATCTGATGGAAATGACATTTCCGTCCTTGAGAATCTCTCCCTCATCCGGCTGATAAATACCCGAAAGCATGTTCATCAGCGTTGTTTTACCGGAACCGTTCTCTCCCAGAAGACAGAGGATTTCACCCGAGTTGATCTGGAGATTGATTCCGTCATTGGCAACAACCTTTCCGAACCGCTTAACGATGTTTCTCAGTTCGATTGCGCAGTTAGACAATTTATCCCTCCGGTTTTGTTTATATCGATGTAATTTTATCATCCGATTGCAACAATCCGCAACAAATAAAATAAGGGACCATCGTATTATACGACAGTCCCCGGAAATATTATCAGACAAGATTATCAGACAAGGTCGGAAGCAAGCTCGTCCGCAATGGCCTGAAGTTCCTCAAGATTTGTGTTGCTTACAGAGGACTTGACCAGAAGGCTCTGCTCAATTACCTGCATGTTCTTCATTCCGGCAAGAATCTCACGGATTTTTGGAGCTGCGGAAGGAGCCCATGTGCCGTTTTCAAATACTGCGCACTTCCTGTTCTGCAGGTTGTGGAGCTTGAGGTCCGTAACTGCAATCTCCATGGGAGTGAAGATGCCTGCATTATAAGTTGAGGAAGCAAACACAATGTGGCTGTATCTGAATGCCTCAGAGACAACAACGGAGGGGTGGACTTTTGATACATCAAGTTCCTCAATGTTGGAAACACCCTTTTCCGCAAGCATGGTTGCAAGGATGTCGGCTGCATTTCCGGTGTTTCCGTAGACTGTGCCGTACAGTACCAGAACACCCTTTTCTTCGGGCGTGTAGGAAGCCCACTTTGAATACTTGTCAATGAACCATCCGAGGTTTTCCCTCCAGACAGGACCGTGAAGGGGAGCAATTACTGCAATATCAAGAGCTGCAGCTTTTTTGAGGGCCATCTGAACCTGAATACCGTACTTTCCTACAATGTTGGTGTAATATCTTCTGGCGTCATCAAGCCACTCGGCCTCAAAGTTGTACTTGTCTGCAAAGACATTGCCGCTCAGGGCGCCGAATGTTCCGAAGGCATCGGCAGAGAAGAGGGTTTTTGTTGTGCTTTCATAGGTCATCATGACCTCCGGCCAGTGGACCATGGGAGCCATGAAGAACCTGAAGTTCAGGTCTCCGGTTGAAAGTGTATCTCCTTCCTTCACAAGGAGAAGACGGCTGTCTACGTCAAAGCTGAAGAACTGCTTGATCATTGAAACAGTCTTGGCATTGGCAACAATTGTTACTTCCGGGTGTCTTGTTATGAGCTCACCCAGTGTTGCCCCGTGGTCCGGCTCCATGTGGTTGATGATCACATAATCAAGTTTTCTTCCGTCAAGGACATAGTCTATGTTCTCAAAGAAAACGGAGGAAACAGCTTTGTCAGCCGTATCCAGAAGAACTGTTTTCTCATCAAGGGCCAGATATGAGTTGTAGGAGATTCCGCGCGGGATGGGGTAGGCGTTCTCAAAGAGCTCAAGGCGACGGTCACTTGAACCTACATAATGAAAATAATTGTTGATTTTAGTCGTACAGTGCATGTAAGCCTCTCTTTATTGTATTGAAAATCTGTTCTATTTCCGAAGTTCCGTCAACCCTGATAAGGATGCATCCTTCAGGCAGGGATGAGAAACAGTTCTCGTAGTTTTCACGGACCCTGTTCAGGTAGTCCTTTTTCTCATAAATCTCCTTCTCGGAGCCGCGGGATTCAATGCGGTCCATGCAGGCCTGAACGGGTGTATCAACGTAGATCACGTAGCGGGGAAGGGGGAATACCGAGTTCAGGTTTTTTACTGCATCCAGATTATAACCTATTCCCTGATAAGCAATTGAGGAGAAGAGGTAACGGTCTGAGATCACAACATCGCCGGCTTTGAGGCGGGAGATGATTCCGTACTGCGGGTTGTATAAATGGTCATCCCTGTCCGTGGCAAAAGCGTGGGCAATTGTTGACTGGGAAGCCGGCAGTTCACCGGAGAGAAAGCGCCTGATCAGTCTGCCGGTGGGGTTGGATGTGGGCTCCTGGGTGATGAAGGCCGGAATGTTGTTCTGCAGGAGGTCTTTCTCAAGCAACCTGAGCTGTGTTGTGGTGCCTGCCCCGTCAAGTCCTTCAAGAACCGCAAAATTATCAAGAATTTCTGTCACAAATTGCCCCCGGTGTTGTTTTGAGTTTATAACAGGATAGTCATATTAATCAATTGAGCACTTTCAATTCAATTGATAAAATTATACGGAAAACCGGTTGAACATGAAACTCAGAAAGACGTTGGCCGCTGTTATTGTTTCTCTTGCCATTGTCATGGCTGTTACCCTGGGGGTGTTGCTGTATGCACCGTCTTCATTCGGTGAGGACTTTCTTGGCAGATTCATCGAGTATGCTTCTTCCGGTACAGGAGAACTCAAGATCAGACTTGGCAAGGTTGAGAAGAACCTGCTCAAGACACTTGTTATCTCCGATGTGAGCGTTGATCTGGGGGAACAGAATGTTTTCCATGCGGACAACGTGAGGTTCTCGGTCGGTCTTGCAGACCTGTTCAGAATAATCAGGGGAAAACCCGTAAAAAGCATTCTGGTCTCAACGGACGGCGGAAGGGCCTTTGTTTCGGACAGCCTTCTGGATTACTTCAAGGAGCACATGGGCTCCCGGTCATCAAAGCCCTCCATGTTCAGTTCGGTCGGATACACGGTCAATCTCACCGGTTTCACCGTTTCCGCTGACCTCATGGGGTACTCAATGGAGCCGTCGGTCTTTGACGTAAATGTCAGGACGGATGAGAACTTTGATGTGAAATCCATGAAGGTGGGGACAAACGGGATAAGCATAAGAAGCAATGAAGGCGGTGATGAACTGACTTCAGGCCGCATTGTTGCCTCAACCTCCGGTGATTATGCGGTTATTATTTCCGCCCGGAATCTGAAGGGCAGCTCCGAGTCTCTGGATGCCGTTGTTTCCCTGGACAGTCTCAATGCGGACCTGGGAAACTTCAGGGAATTTCTGGTCAATCCGAGGGTTTCTGCAAAGCTTGGCGGTATTTATGCACAGATGGATGACAACTATGTCAGGCTTGGCAGCCTTGATGTCGATGCCTCCTATTCGCTTACCGAGTTCATGGCAAAACTGAACATTGACCTTACCGGTCTTGACGGTCTTTACAATGAGCTGACAATTCTTTCTGAATCCGTAAATGTCTATGCCACGCTTGAGAGGGAACAGGACACTGTTCTTTCCATAAGCACCTCACGTGCCGATATTGCCTCACAGTGGGCAGATCTTTCACTTAAGGAGGCAAAAGCAGTTGTAAATATCTCAACTGTGCAGAGGAGCTTCATTAACGCCCGTGTGAATTCCGGGCATTTACTTGTCAACAACGTTTATGACAGTACTTTCTCCGCATATCTGGACAGACTGGAATCAGAGGATATAGATATTACTTTCCGTATGGAAGGGCAGGACCCGGAAACAAGGAAAATGGCATTCAGTTTTGATTCCAACTATGTTTCCGGAAACTCATCGGTGGAAGCCGTGGGAGTCTTCAGCACTGCATTCAGTGCCAAAGCGGAACTTACAGGCCCGGAGCTTTCCTCTGCTGACATTAAGATTGAATCGGCCGTGTGCAGGGCTGTTCCTGTTCCCGTTTCCCTGAACGGCACTTTCAGAAACGGAGGCATTACGGCCGAGCTCAGAAGCAAGGGCCTTTATGCCGTACTCAACCATGATGCGGACAGCGTTGAGTCCGATATCAAGCTTAATTTCACTGACTTCAGACCTGATCCCTATACGTATCTTCTTGATTCATATGGAAAGAGCGTTTCCGGCAATATTACTGAAAAGACACATATTGACGGTTCAATAGCCCTCTCGGTGAACAGAAGCGGTGTTCTTGTCGGAGATCTTTCCATGGACCTTACAGGAAGTGATTTCAAAGTAGGCAGCGTGGAAGACATTCGGGCCAATATGACAACAACGGTCAGTCTTGATGAGCAGAAGATGGATGTTCCTGTTTTTTCCGTTGAAGTTATGGGATTCAGGGCCTCCTATACCGGTGTCATAGACAGGGATACAAAACTGCCCCAGGGTGTTTTCTCAATGGTGAATACAAAGAACGGAAGCACCGTGGCCGATATTGATTTCTCCCTTGCGGAAAACGGCAGATCCTATCTGTACAACGGTACTTTCTCCTTCATTCCGCGCAGCAGTATTTCAGGTAACGTGGAGTGGAGCAGTGAGCACATCATTTCCGCAAGTTCCTACTACAAGAGCCCTTACCAGACTGTTCCCGTTGAGATAGTCATTGATACTGAGAATCTCATAATGACTGCAAACGGACCCATAATCCAGGCCGGTTTCTCCCTGTCAGAGAACTCCGTCATTACAGGCAGCGGTGTCATCAGGGACACAATGTTCCATCTGGAAAGAAATAACCTTGTTGTAAAAAGCTCTGCAGCCTTCAGCGTGATGTACAGCTTTGCCGACAGCAGGTATGAGATAAAACTTGACGATGCGCGGATTGCACTTTCAGATATTGCCGAACTGGGTTTCAGCCTGAGTATTCTGAACAACAGGGTTGAGGCAACATACTTCAGTTTCGGCCGTCTGGATACCAAAATTGAATATGAGGGGTTCGGATACCTGGAGTACAGGAGCCTTTCCGATGTCATAAATTTTGATACATCGGCTTTCTCAGGCTATGCCCGTTTCAGCCAGAAGAATGCGGACGGTCACGTGAACCTCATTCTCAGCAACAACAACTACAGTGCGGATATCAAACTGGACAGTGACATTCCCGTTGTCCTGAACATGCTGGGAGAGAGAGGAGAGGGCTTTTATGCCGACATGTCCCTGTGGGATACCCAGTTCCAGGCGGAGTTCAGGAACGGAGTTCTCACATTCACCGGAAAGGAAGGTTTTACAAAACTGGTCAACTACAGAGACCTCAATATTGCCGTGGATCTTGAGACCAGGAACCTGAACGGCTCGGCACATCTTTTCAGGACGGTGGAATCCGAACTGGGAGACCGGATGCTGTTCACTGCCACACTTGATATTGCCTCCACGTTTGAGTCCATCAGGGCTCTGTTCCTCACTTATACGGGAATTGATGCATACGGAAGCATTAGCCTTGGACTCAGAAACGCCGGAATAGGGGATAAGATAAAACTCAATGATTCCGTTACCGAGGTTTCATTCAGACAGAATGAGTTGAATCTTGACGGTGACTACATAAGCGGAAGCATCAAGCCGTCCAGCGGTTTGATTGATATTTCAATAAGTCCTGATTTTGTCTTCTCCTTCAATGCCAGGGGTCAGGTCGGCAAAAATGTTGACCTGATGGTTACGGATGTGGTTCTTCCTCTTCCTGTCGTCTCGTTTTTCCTTCAGGAGCCGCGTTTTGATATCTCCGAAGGCGTGATTGAGGGTGACATTCTTGTAAAGGGCCCGGGTACAGACCCGTCATTCTACGGAATGTTCTATCTGTCAAAACTCAAACTCGGGCTCTACTGGGTTCCAGGTCAGGATATTATCTCCAACAGCATGATTATTTCCGTCAATGATCATACCCTTACAGTTGCACCTACGCCGGCATTCGGATACAACAGCGAAACCGAGAAGTTCTTCAATGCCGTCATACAGTTCAACATGGAAATCCAGAACCTGAAGATTCATGATTTCAATCTCGATATAGATGTAGGCAGTGATCCTCTTCTGATCTGGATTCCAATCTATGTACAGAAGAAGTTCCCGCTCACTCTGAGAGGTCTTGTAACCGGAAAACTCCGACTGTCACAGAATATGGACGCAGGTCCCATTCTCATTGCCGGAGACATAAAGGCGGATAATCTGGATATAGGATTCACGTTCCCTGACAACATGCCGGACTGGTTCTTCAATATCAAGGGTGAACCTGAGGTCAATATGTTCATTACAACCGGAAAGGACGTGGAGTTCTCATATCCGGCCAGGGAAAACCCCATACTTAACTTCACTCTCAACGAGGGGGAAAGGGTGAATCTGAAGAGTGACCCAACCACAAGGACATTTGAGGCCGAAGGTTCCCTGTCCTTCAAGACGGGCCGTATCTTCTATTTCCAGAACGATTTCTATATCACAAACGGAAAGATCACCCTTAAAAAGCCGTACGAATCCAACAAGGTTATTGACGTAAACCTTGATCTGGAGGCACGGCTGCGTGAGTACGATTCTGACGGAAAACAGCTGGACATCTACCTGATTCTCCAGAATGCAACCCTGGACAACATGGTCCCGCGTTTTGAAAGCACGCCTGCCATGAGCCAGAATGAAATAATGCAGTTCCTGGGCCACACGCTTGTGCCTGAAACCTCTGACGGCATTACGCTGCAGTCTCTTGCCAGCGTTGCTTACGCCGCTGCCGATGCCTTCTCCGCCCTCGGTTATTTCAACAACGGTTTCTCGGTTACATCGGGCATGAGAGATGCCCTTAAACTGGACATGCTGAGCATAAGATCGTTCGTACTGCAGAACATGATAATAAATTCCCTTCCGGGAAAGAATTCAAACAACAGAAACTTTGTTGCAAACTATCTGGACGGAACGTCCCTGTTTGCAGGCAAATACTTCGGATCGGGATTGTTCGGAAGAACATCCCTCATTCTCAGCTCTTCGGGTACGGAGTACTCGGACAGCCTGAAAATAGACGTTGAACTCAGTGTTGACTGGGAGAATGTGCTGGGCAGTTTCAGTGTGTTCACCAGACCGGCCGAGTTGTCTATATTCAGCTTTTTGGATAATATTGGTTTCAGTTTCACTAAGAGATTCTTCCTGTGATTCTGAATCGGAGGACTGGTTCATATGAAGAAAAAATTACTTACGGCACTTGTTGTTTTCCTCTTGTCTTTCTGCCTTTTTGCAGAAGATCCGTGGTGGGTCGGAAAGAAGATTACCGGTTTTGACCTTGAGGGCCTCAAAAACGCTAGTTCCGTTGATGTAGGAAATATTCTCTACAGCTACAGGGGACAGGTTCTTACGGAACAGGTCATTACCGAGATAGAAAAGAAGATGCTTGAGGTCAACGGCATTGCCTCAATGAGTGCCGGTGCCATTGAATCAACTGATACAGAGGTACGTGTATACATAAGCATTACCGAACTTCCCTTTATTTCCGAGGTGAAGTTCGAGGGTAATTCCAAGGTCAGAAAATCAGACCTTCTGGGTGCTCTCACAACCGTAAAGGCCGGAAGTTTCATCAATCTCTCGGATACGGCTGTTCTTGATACTTCTCTCTCAGAGATCCAGAGTGTCTACACAAAGAAGGGATTCGGAACCGTTCCTGTAAAGTACTCTCATGTTACAGATCCGCAGACAAACAAGGTTTCCATTCTTTACACAATTGAGGAGGGAATCCAGTCCAGGATTGTTGAGATTGACTTTGAGGGAAATGACAACGTCACTCCTTCGGTTCTCAAGAAGAACATCTCCTCAAAGGCAAAGAGCCTTTTCAACCAGGGTTATCTTGATCTGGCAAAGCTCAATACGGATGCAGTTTCAATTGTAACATATTACCAGACAATAGGTTATGTTGATGCTGAAGTGACGGATACCAGAATTGAGGATGTACCGCCCAAGGAGGGCAAGGAGTCCTCCTACCGTGATGTCAAGGTGACCTTCGTAATAAAGGAAGGTGAGACCTGGTACTACGGCGGAATGGATGTAAGCGGAAACACAATCTTTCCCGATGAAGAGTTTGCAAAGGTCCTTACTCTCAAGGAAGGCAACATACTCAACCTCTCGCTGGTTGAGAAGCAGTACAACGCCGTTGCCGACATTTACTATGACAACGGTTATATCTCCAACAGAATCCAGATCAACGAGGAAAGGAATGAGGAGACAAAGACAATCAAATTCCACGTGAGCATTGTGGAAGGTCCCCAGGCCGTTATTGAAAAGATTATCATCAGCGGTCTTACAAAGACCAGGGAATATGTAATGAGAAGAGAGCTTTCCTTCAGTGAAGGCGATATCTTCTCCAAGGCAAAGCTCCAGACTAGTGCCCAGAACCTGTACAACACCGGTCTTCTTTCAAACCTTAACTACGATATGTACTACGGTGAGAAGGAAAACTCCGTTGTCATTGAGTTCAAGGTTGAGGAGGGCAACCAGATGGATGTCCAGTTCGGTGCCACCTTCGGCGGAACCGTAAAGGGCTTCCCGGTCTCCGGCTTCCTTCAGTGGGCAGACCGCAACCTCCTGGGAAGAGGTCAGAACCTCAGTGTCTCAACAACTCTTTCCCCGGATTCTCAGTCTGCTTCAATCACCTTCGGTGACAGCTGGATGTTCAACCGCAGATGGTCCAACTCCATCTCGCTCAGTGTTGCAAACACAAACTACACGGATGAGCTTCAGAAGGGAACCAACAGCGCACAGTACTCCGGCTGGAACGATGAGTCAGTATGGCCTCTGGGTTACAACAGCTATGCAGACTGGAAGAAGGACAAGTTCGCAACTCCGGCAAAGCAGTATCTGATGAAGTACAAGCTCATCAACATAACTTTAGGCTGGAACACGGGTTACACATGGATTTTCGACAGCGGAAGACTTTCTGTCTCAGGTGGAGTGAGCATTGGTATCAACCATGCCACATTTGACAGCAAGTTCATTCCCTATGAGAAACTCATCTCCAAGTATGCCGAAGACGGTTTCAAGTTCTCCAACAAGATTTCTACCGGTGTCCAGTGGGACGGAAGAGACTACATAACCAACACAACCAAGGGCTATGTCCTGGGTGCAAACGTGACATATGCCGGAGGTATTCTTGGCGGTCTTTCCAACTACATAAAGCTCAGCGGATCGGCCGCAGGCTATGTGAAGCTCACGGAAGTGGGTAAGGAGGGAAATGAAAAGAACATCATGATGGCCCTTTCTTCCAACATGAACTTCATGTTCCCGCAGTACTACAATGCCAGTGCCGAGGATGATCCGTCCAATCCGGGATTCGGATTCCATGACGCCAAGCTCGGTGCAACAAAGTATGAGATGCTCTACATTGACGGTATGACAATTGCCCGCGGACACAGTTCAAAGACAGGTCAGTCCTTCCTCTGGGACAACATGCTTGAGATAAGCTATCCGCTGGTGAAGAACATTCTCAACTTCGAGGTGTTTGCAAGCGCAACGGCCATTTCAGAGAAGCTTGAGAACTTCAACAAGCCGGACTGGTATTTTGCCGCCGGTGCAGGACTGAGGCTCAAGATCTCCGGTTTCCCGCTGGGACTGTACCTTGTCAAGGATGCCGTCTATACAAACAGCACGGACAGTTTTGAATGGCTCAACGGTTCGGTTTTCAACAGCCTGAATCTTGTCCTTGCCATTTCAACTTCAATTATCTGATTACCGGAGAAGAAAATGGCTGATACACCGCTCATGAGACAGTACCGCGAAATGAAGGCATCCTATGCCGACATGGTGCTGTTTTTCAGGCTCGGTGATTTTTATGAAATGTTTGATGAGGACGCCGTGGAGGTGTCCTCACTGCTTAATCTCACTCTGACGCACAAGGGAGATTCCCCCATGTGCGGAATTCCCTTCCATGCAGCCAGAAACTACATTAAAAGACTTCTGGAACTGGGTAAGAAGATTGCAGTCTGCGAGCAGACTTCAATTCCGGCTGACGGAAGAACACTTGCAAAAAGGGAAGTGGTAAGGATCATTACTCCTGCTACTGTTGTTGATGAGGATTTTCTGGGAAGTCCCGACTACAACTTTGTGCTCTCTGTTTTCAGAGCAGACTGTGCCTACTGTGACATTTCCACGGGAGATTTCATTTTAAGGCCCCTGGACAAGGACAACAGGATACAGGCTCTGAGAAGTGTGATTGAACAGATTTCACCCAGGGAAATTCTTGTCTGCGATGATGAATATTTTCTGGACGCCAAACTGAAAGACGCCCTGGACGGTGCCGGTGTAATGGTCACAAAGCTTCCGCCCTGGCATTTCACACGTAATACCTGTTACAAACTGCTCTGTGAAGAAGCCCGTGTGAACAGTCTGGCCTCATTCGGTATTAAACCCACTGACAACGTGGTCTGTCCTGCAGGTGCCCTTATGAGGTACGTGAAGGAGACCTCCATGGGTTCTGTCAGACATCTTACGGACTACAGGCTTTTCAGCGACATGCAGTACGTTGGAATTGATGAGTCCAGCAGAAGGAACCTGGAGCTGTTTTCCAACCTTCATGACGGAAGTTCAAGGGCAAGCCTTTTCTCCACAATCAACAGATGCAGAACATACGGAGGAACCAGACTGCTCAGGTCATGGATTTCATCTCCGTTGAGGGACATTGCTCAAATCAGGGAAAGACAGGACCACGTCCGTTATTTTTATGAAAACGGTGAGGAACTGAAGAGGGTCAGAAACCTTATCCACGGTGCCATGGACCTGAACAGGCTCACAACAAGGGTTTTCCTGAGAAGGGCCGTTCCTCATGACCTTACTGCAATCAGGCAGAGTGTCCTTACATTCATTGAAATAGTGGGAGAGAATCCTGAAAGATACAGAAGCATGTTCACATCCCTTCTCTGTGATGATGAGAAGGTGGGCAGGGCCGTGGAGCTTGCCGCCGGGATAGGAAGAGCCGTGAATCCTGAGTTTCTGGGCCAGTTCAACGCCGGAGAGGTGATTCTTGACGGCTATGATTCAGATTTGGATGAAAAGAGGCAGCTATACAGAAACAGTGATGAGATTCTAAGGCGTTATCTTGAGGAAGAGAAGACAAACAGCGGTCTTACAATCCTGAAACTGGGCTACAACCGTGTCTTCGGCTATTATCTGGAGGTCCCCAACGGACAGCTTTCAAAGGTTCCGGACTACTTCATAAGAAGACAGACCCTTGTCAACGGAGAGCGCTTCACAACAGAAAAACTCAGAACGTTTGAACATGAAATTCTTTCTGCACAGGCACTTGCCGAGGAGAGGGAAAGGGAGCTTTACAGGCATCTTCTTGAGCTTACCGATCAGGTTTCGGATGTTCTCAATGAAATGGGCTCTTTCATGAACCTTACGGATGTCTATCAGGCACTTGCCACACTTGCCGTTGATTCCTCCTACACCTGTCCTGAGGTTTGCGAGGATGATGTTCTTGAAATAGAGGAAGGCAGGCATCCGGTTGTTGAGAAGATGCTGGGTCCGGGCAAGTTTGTTCCCAATGATCTGGACATGAGTGTGCGCTTTTCACTCATCACAGGTCCCAATATGGCGGGAAAATCAACATACCTCAGGCAGAATGCCCTGATTATTCTCCTTGCCCATGCGGGAAGCTTTGTTCCGGCAAAAAAGGCCAGAATAGGGCTTGTAGACAGAATCTTCTGCCGCGTGGGAGCATCTGACAATCTCTCGGGCGGAGAATCAACCTTCCTTGTCGAGATGCAGGAAACTGCTTTCATCCTCAGAACCTGCACTTCGAGAAGTTTTGTCATTGTGGATGAGATTGGAAGGGGAACCAGCACTCAGGACGGTATGTCAATTGCCTGGGCTGTTATGAAAAACCTTTCGGAAAAGTCCTGCAGAACACTCTTTGCAACACACTACCATGAACTGACAATGGTTGATACAAGCGGAATCAGGCTTCTTACACTTCAGGTTGAGGAGAAGGGTGACAGCATAGTGTTTTTGAGAAAGGTCTGTGAGGGTGTTGCAAACTCAAGTTACGGCATACATGTTGCAAAGATGGCAGGAGTTCCCAATACGGTGATAAGGGATGCAAGGTCTTTCCAGAACCGTCATTTTGCAGACTACGGTCCCCAGACTTCAAGCCTGTTCACTTCCGATGCTCCGGAAACTACGCTTTCTTCATTCCGCGACCCTGCGGAGGAGGAGATTCTCAGGACCCTGAGGGAGTGCAACACGGATTCCCTTACGCCCATCCAGGCCATGCTCCTTCTTTCAAAACTTGGTGAGGATGTCAGAGCTCTGCCATCAGAGTAAAGGCCTGTACCTTTTCAAATCCGTTATCTTTGAGAAGATTCATGCAGCTTCTGATTGTGGAACCTGTGGTAACTGTATCATCTATAACAATATAGGTCTTTGAGGTATCGGCCGTTGAGGCCGTTTTCATGTTGATTGAGTATTTGCCCTCACTGGCGTTTATCCTCTGGCTTCTGTCCAGTGTTTTCTGCTGTCTGTCAGCGCTGCGGTTGTTTTCAATCAGAAACAGGCATTCAAGCCCGTGTTTTCTTTTAAGGCAGAGGGCAATGTCCTTCATCTGGTCCCATTTCCTCTTCTTCAGGCTTTCACGGGAGCAGGGAACGGGGACAATGACAATGTTCTTAAGGTCCCGGAAGTCCTGTTTAAGTGCCGTGTAAAACTCCTCTGCTATCAGCGTTGAGAAGTCCCTTCTTTCCTCAAATTTCCACTGCTCGAGTATGTGCCGGAAAAAGGGTGATCTGTAGTCATAGATGCTGAAGATGCGCTGTGTGTTGCCTCCGGTGCAAGCAGGGCATTTGTACAAGGTTGATACAAGGGGCCTTGCGCACCCGGGGCAGCGTACGGCAAAGCTGTCAAACTTTCCGGCATCTGCAATTGTGCGGCAGGAAGGGCAGAGGGAAGCGGGAAAGCTGACCGTGGAACTGCAGAAAAGGCAGCGGTTTATAAACATGTACCAAAGATAGTTATATTGACACTTTCCGGCAATAGCATTAAATTTATCAACGTAGATAGATTAAAACTTTGTTTTAAGGAATCGGCAAATAGCACGGTTCCTTTTTTTACGGAGAAAATGCTTAAGAACGAACTTAAAGACAATGAACTTTACAAGCTCCTGAAGCCCACGGCCGACGGACTGGGAATGACAATCGTGGAGGTTCAGAAGAACATCTGCGGGCCTGCCGAGACAAAGGTTGTCATAACGGTCATGAAGAATGACGGGGAAACTTCCATAGATGACCTGGAAACCTTCCACCGTGCCGTCCAGAGCCTGCTTGAGCTGACCATAGGACGTGACATTCTTTCAATGGAAACCGGTACGCCGGGCCTTGAGAGGAACTTCAGGGACTATGCGGAGTTTGAGATTTTCCGCGGCAGACAGGTGAAGATCTACAGCACTGCCGCCGGGGACTGGATCAGCGGGACCATTGGCCCGTGCACAGGAACCTCAGTTGTCCTTACGGACGATGACGGTAACGAAATTGTTGCAGAATATAAAGATATCCACAAGGCAAGACTTGATTACAAGTGGATTAAAAACACAGGGAGATAGAGATGTCCGAGTTTAAAGCTGCCGTAGAGGCAATGATGAATGAAAAAGGTATGACACGTGAGCTTGTTCTTGAAACCATAGAACAGACACTGAAGGCTACCTATAAGAACAAGTACAAGACAGACGAGAATGCGGTTGTCACATTTGCAGATGACCTCTCATCATTTGAGCTTGCTTCAAGAAGAACGGTTGTCAAGGATGAGGACTATGAAGAAGGCAACATTCTTGAGATTCCTCTCTCGGAGGCTCTTGAACTTTCCGATGAGGCAGAACCCGGTGATGAGCTTCTCATTCCCATTGATCCGCGCAGTTTCAACAGAAGCAGCGTCCAGACCGGAAAGCAGAGAGCAACAAGCAGGATAAGGGAAATCCAGAAGGAAGAACTCTACTCCGAATTCAAGGGCAAGGTGGGTGAGATCATCAACGGCTATGTCCAGGCCATTCATGACAACGGAGACATGATGGTTGACCTTGGAAGGACTTCCGGTTATCTGCCCAAAAAGAACCAGAGCCCCAGGGAAACATATCAGAAGAATGACAAGATCCGCTGCTATGTTGAGAGCGTGAAGCCGGATGAGAAGAATGACAAGAACATCCGCGTTCTGCTTTCAAGAACACATGAGAACTTCATCAAGAAGCTCTTCTACCTCAACGTTCCCGAACTTGGTGCCAAGGAGCCCAGTCTTGAAATAATCAAGATTGTCCGTGAGCCCGGTTACAGAACCAAGGTTGCAGTATGGCCCATCAAGAGTGATGTTGATGCCGTAGGAACCTGTGTAGGTCTGAAGGGTGCAAGAATCCAGGCTGTCATGCGTGAGATTGATGATGAGCGCATTGACGTTGTCCGCTGGGATCCCAATCCGCTTGAGTACATTGCCAACGCCCTTTCTCCGGCCAAGGTCGAGAAGATCTACGTTACGGACTTTGACAAGAAGATGGCCGTGGCTATTGTAGATCCCGGTCAGCTTTCACTTGCAATTGGAAAGCAGGGCCTGAATGTGCGTCTTGTCAACCGGATGTGTGACTGGATTGTAGACGTCAAGACACAGGAAGACTTTGAAGCTATGGATATCTTTGAGCAGGCACGTTCTGCTGCAGATGCTGCATTTGAGATTCCCGAGGAGCAGGAAGAGCCTCAGATTGAGTATGCTTCCGATACGGAAGAGGGTATTCCCCTTTCTGATCTTCCCCTTGATGCTGCAATTATCAAAAAGCTTGAAATCCATGACATTCTCACTGTTGAGGAGTTCCTTGAGTATTCAGAGGATGAACTCAGGGAGATGGGTGACATTTCCGATGAGGAGATTCAGACCATCAACACCGTAATCAGGGAGAACATTGACATAGTTGAAGATGAAGAACAGACCGAAGATGCAGGCTTTGTATGTCCCAACTGCGGACATCCGCTGTCAGAGGGCATGACAGAGTGTCCCAACTGCCACGTTGGCATCAGTTTCGAGTCCGTTGATGATAATCAGGAGTGAGAATGGCTGAAGAGAACAAAACCAAGGTAACACTTATCAAACAGACTAAGATTCCACAGCAGGCTCCGGTAGCTCCCGCAGCTCCGGCCCCGGCTCCGGAAAAGAAGAAGGTTCTTCTGGTGAAGAAGAAACCGGTGGTTGTTGTAAAAGCCCAGCCGGCTCCGGCTCCCGCTCCTGAGCCTGTACCTGCACCGGCTCCCGAGGCTCCTGTTGTCAAGGAAGCACCCGCTGCCCAGCCGGCTCCCGCAAAACAGGCACCTGCTGCTGAAGTTCGTACAGAGCCTGTCAAACCCGCTCCCGCAAAGGCTGCCCCTGTAAAGGAACAGCCTGCACAGCGTGTTGTAAGAAAGCCCTCCGCTGCGGCAAATACCACAATCAACAACGGCCCGGTCATCATCAAGGCGGCCGGAAATCTTCCGCCCATCAATCCCACCGCTCCTGCAAGATCCTCAGGTTCAAGACAGGTCGGCTCAGTAGGCGGTGTTACATACGGAAGGGACGGACAGCGCATCCAGGTCAACAGACAGAGAAATTCAAACCAGCCCAACCAGGGTGTATATACTCCCAAATCCAGCCAGGGCGGCAACAGAGGAATGAAAACCGACAGACAGGGCGGTTTCCAGAAACCCGGTTTCGGCGGTCCCAAGGGTAACGGTCAGGGCGCAGGCCGCGGCGGCTTCACCCCTGCAGCACCCATGGCAGACGGCAAGAACAAGCGCGTCTATTCAAAGGACAAGGGCAAGGACAGAAGACACGAGACCACAGAGGACGAGTTTGAGCTCAAACAGTTCGGCAAGAAGAAGTCCTCCGAGCCTACTGCCGTTGTGGCAAAGAGCATTGACATCATGAACACAATCACGGTCAGTGATCTTGCCAAGAAGATGAATATCAAGGCTTCCGAGATAATCAGCAAGCTCTTCTCAATGGGAACCATGGTTACTATGAATGAGAGCATTGACAGTGAGACAGCACAGATCATTGCAAGTGAATACGGCTGTGAGGTACATATCATTGATCTTTACGAGGAAACCGTCATAACCCGTGAAGAGGACAGGGAAGAGGATCTTGTTCCCCGCGCTCCCATTGTCACGGTCATGGGTCACGTTGACCACGGTAAGACAAAACTTCTGGATGCCATAAGGCAGACAAACGTTGTTGCCGGTGAGTTCGGCGGAATTACCCAGCACATAGGTGCCTACAAGGTCAACATTCCCGGAAAGGGAGATGTTGTATTCCTTGATACTCCGGGTCACGCAGCCTTTACCCTCATGAGGGCAAGAGGTGCACAGCTGACTGATATTGTAGTACTTGTTGTAGCCGCAAATGACGGAGTCATGCCTCAGACTCTTGAGGCAATTGACCACGCCAAGGCTGCAAAGTGTCCCATAATTGTTGCAATCAACAAGATAGACCTTCCGGAAGCCAAGCCGGAAAGGGTCATGCAGCAGCTTTCCGAAAAGGGCCTTATCCCCGAGGAATGGGGCGGAGACACAATGTATTGCCAGATTTCAGCATTGAAGAAGGAAGGTATAGACACACTTCTTGAAACCATTCTTCTCCAGGCCGAGATCATGGAACTCAAGGCAAATCCCGACTGCCGTGCCGAAGGAAAGATTCTTGAAGCAAGAATAGACCAGGGCCGCGGTACTGTTGCCACGGTCATTGTCGAGCGCGGTACACTCAAGCAGGGTGACTACTACGTTGCCGGAATCTACTCCGGTAGGGTAAGAGCCATGTTCGACGACAAGGGACGCAAGATCAAGAGCGCCGGTCCCTCAACCCCCGTTGAGGTCATAGGTCTTTCGGATGTTCCCAGCGCAGGTGATCCGTTCCAGGTCTGTGAAGACGAAAAGCAGGCCAGACAGATTGGTTCCAAGAGACAGGAGCTTGAGCGCCTGAACCAGGCCAACAAGTTCAAGAAGGTTACACTGGACAACATGTTCGACGTCATGCATGAAGGCGACAAGCAGGAACTCAACATTGTCATCAAGGGTGACGTTCAGGGCTCTGTTGAAGCACTTCAGCTGGCTCTTGAGAAACTCAGCAACAATGAGATCAATGTCAGGGTCATCCGTGCCGCAGCAGGTGCAATTATTGAAGACGATATCAACCTTGCATCAGCTTCAGAGAATCCTGCCATAGTAATTGGATTCAACGTAAGGCCCACGCCCAAGGCACAGGCCCGCGCCGATGAGGAACATGTTGAGATCAGAAAGTACAACATCATTTACAACGTTGTTGATGATGTGAAGGCTGCAATGGAAGGCATGCTGTCTCCGGAGAAGACGGAGGTGGATATAGGTACCGCACAGGTACGTCAGGTCTTCAAGGTACCCAAGGTGGGTCTTGTTGCCGGATGTTACATTCTTACAGGTCTTGTCAAACGCAACAGCTGGTGCCGCGTAGTGCGTGACAACATCCAGCTTTCCAAGGATCTTCTCAAGATCTCCTCACTCAAGCGCTTCAAGGACGATGCCCGTGAGGTTGCCGCAGGCTTTGAATGCGGTATAGGAATTGAGAATTTCCAGGACCTCAGGGAAGGGGATATCATTGAGTTTGTTGAGATTCAGGAAGTTGCCAGAAAACTTGAGACCACCGGAGAGTATATCTGATGGACAACTACAACGCACAGAGGCTTGAATCCAGGATTCAGGAGGCCGTGAACACCTTGATTGTAAGCGGTGACATCAAGAATCCGTTCCTCAGCAGATTTACATCCGTAACAGGAGTAAGTCTTTCCAAGGACAACAGTTATGCAAAGCTGTACGTTTCATGTCTGGAGGACAGCAGGCTTGAGAAAAGTACTGCGGCCCTTCAGAGTGCCTCGGGTTACATCCAGAGCAGACTTGCAAAGATTCTCAAGACACGCAACACCCCCAGACTCACATTCATTGCAGATACCACTCAGCGTGAGGCGGCAAGGGTGAATGACCTTCTGGAGTCTGTTAAAAGTGAATGACAGGAATACGGTGACCCTCATCCGCAAGGAAAGCGGGGTCACTTCTTTTTCAAGCCTCAGATACGTCAAGAAATACGTAAACAGAAAGACCGGTCACTGCGGCACCCTGGACAAGTTTGCCACGGGTCTTCTTATTGCATGTTGCGGAAAATACACCAAAAAGGTTCCGCTATTCATGGGACTGGACAAGGAGTATGTCGCGGTGATTGAGTTCGGCGTTGAGACGGACACCCTGGATCCTGAGGGAAACATAATTTCACGTGCAAATGTTCCTTCTTTTGAGACAATCAGGGATAACGTGGCCCGCATGACAGGAATGATCATGCAGGCTCCTCCTGCATTCAGCGCCCTCCATATTGACGGAAAAAGAAGCTATGAGCTTGCCAGAAAAGGAGTTGATGTTCAGATTGAGAAGAGACCCGTTTACATACACAGTGCGGAGATACTGAACTGGAGTTCTCCCTATCTGACCGTAAGACTCAATGTCTCAAAGGGAACATACGTAAGATCCTACGCCCGTGATCTGGCACTTGCCTGCTCTTCAAGGGCTTATGTATCTGCTCTTGAGAGAACAAAGATAGGGCCGTTTTCCCTGGATGATGCTGTTTCATGGAACAATACCGGTGCTCTTGAGAAACTTGATGAAGGCACGGCGGAGGCTCTGCTTTCACGTCTTGGGGAGTACGGAAAGTGAGGATCTTTGATTTTGCCGATCCGGCATACGGAAACAGAAGATGCGTGCTCACCATAGGGGTCTTTGACGGCCTTCACAGAGGTCATGAGAAGATAATAGACACCTGTGTTGCAAGGGCGCGTGAAAAGGGTGTTGAAAGTGTTGTTGTCACCTTCAGTTCCAACCCAAAGATGGAAAAGGGCAGGGAGGAGAAACTGCCGGCCCTGATGTCCACTGGGGATTTCAGTCAAATTCTTTCGGAAAAAGGCGTTGACAGCCTTGCTGTAATTGACTTTTCCGACAATATGAGTAAACTTTCAGGAGAGGAGTTCATGGCCCTGCTCTGTACGTCGTACAGGCTTGAGGCAATGATTGTAGGAAACAGTTTCCGTTGCGGAAATCCTGCACAGAGTGCCGGTCCCGCAGAACTGGAGAAACTGCTTCGGAAATACACTTCATCTGCTTCTCTGGAGGTTGTTCCCCCGGTGCTTGTCAAGGGAACCGAGGTAAGCAGCACTCTGGTGCGCAGATGTCTCCTTACAGGTGATACGGAGTATGCATCCGTATTGCTTGGCAGAGCGTACAGTCTTGACCTCAGGTCCGTGGATTTTGAGAGAAGGGCTGATAACCGCCTGTTTTACAGTATCCGTGCTTTCAGACAGCTTCTGCCCAAAGCGGGAGCCTATGAGGTGAAAGCTGCAGGGATTGCTGAATCTGCACCAATGTCCGGTCCTGCGGACTGTGATGCAGAAGCGGTAATCGGAAAAGACGGTCTGGTTCTTGACCTGCATGCACGGATCATACCGGACAGAATATCATTTCCTTCAGGAGAGTAACAAAGATGGTTACAAAGGAACAGAAACAGGAACTTATTGTCAAATTCGGCGGCAATGAGGCCAACACAGGTGCTGCAGAAGTTCAGATTGCACTTCTCACAGCAAGAATCAATGATCTGCAGGGGCATTTCAAGGCCAACCCCAAGGATCACGCATCAAACCGCGGTCTTCTCAAGATGGTCGGTCAGAGAAGAAGACTTCTCAAGTATGTCAGAAACAATGACATTGAGAAGTACCGCAAGCTCATTGCAGAGCTCGGACTCAGAAAATAAGAGATTACCAGGGGCCGTTCATATGGCCCCTGTATCTTGTGTCCGGTGAAAGAAAAAAGAAGTTAAAGAAGTTAAGGAAGAAATTTATGTCAGAAGTAAAAACAGTTTCAGTCCGGCTTGGAGATGACGAGCTTGTCTTTGAGACAGGCAGAATTGCCAAGCAGGCAAACGGAGCAGTATTTGCACACTATGCAGGCTCCGCAGTAATAGCCACTGTCTGTTGTTCGGATGAACCCAGCCAGTTGCTTGATTATGTCCCGGTTTCAGTGGAATACAATGAAAAATATTATGCAGCAGGCAAGATTCCCGGAGGTTTCCTCAAGAGAGAATCAAAGCCCAAGGACAAGGAGATTCTTGTCAGCCGTCTTATAGACCGCCCCATGAGACCTCTTTTCGAGAAGGCCTTCTCAAGAGAGATCCAGATTGTACCTACTGTTGTTTCAACAGACCAGATCAATACACCGGATATCATAGCAATCAACGCCGCCAGCGCGGCTGTAACTATTTCGGATATTCCCTTCAACGGACCCATTGCAGGCGTGCGTGTGGCCCTCATTGACGGTGAATATGTAATCAACCCCACGTTCCAGCAGATTGAAATTGCTGACCTTGACATTGTAGTTGCAGGAACAAGGGACGGAATCACAATGGTTGAGGGCGGTGCCCATGAAGTATCCGAGCAGAACATGCTCGATGCCATTGCCGCCGCACAGCCGGTCATCACAAAACTCTGTGATGCACAGCTTGAGCTCAGACGCATTGCCGGAAAGGAGAAACTTCCCGTTCTCACAGCTGAGGAAAAGGACCTCTCATGGCTCGAACCCGTAAAGGAGTACACAACCCCGCTGGTAAAGGAAGCATTCTTCGTAAAGGGCAAGCAGGTCAGATCCCTTGCAGTAGGAAAAGTCAAGGAACAGGTGAAGGAACACTTTGCAGATCTTCTTGCAGAGCATGAGGATGCAGGTGAAGAGCTTGCCAAGATGTTCGATGACATGGAATACAACATGCTCAGGGCATCAATTCTCAATGACGGAGTCCGTATCGACGGAAGAAAGGTCAACGAGATCAGACCCATTACATGCGAGGTAGGTGTTCTTGACAGGACACACGGAAGCGCACTCTTCACAAGAGGAGAGACACAGAGCCTTGCAGTCACAACACTCGGAACAGTTCAGGACGAGCAGCTGTTTGACAACATTGACGGTGACAAGAACTACAGCAACTTCATGCTGCACTACAACTTCCCGCCGTACTCTGTAGGTGAGACAGGTCGTCTTACAACAGGCAGAAGGGAAATCGGTCACGGACATCTTGCACAGCGTGCCCTCCAGGCAGTTGTTCCTGCAAAGGATGAGTTCCCGTACACAGTACGTGTTGTTTCAGAGATCATGGAATCAAACGGTTCATCTTCAATGGCCTCCGTCTGCGGCGGATGTCTCTCCCTCATGGATGCAGGTGTTCCCATTGACAAGCCCGTTGCCGGTATTGCCATGGGTCTGATCACCGAAGGTGCAGACTACAGCAGATATCAGATTCTTTCAGATATTCTGGGTGAGGAAGACCACCTCGGAGACATGGACTTCAAGGTTGCAGGTACACGTGACGGAATCACAGCTTTCCAGATGGATATCAAGATTGCCGGCGTTACACCTGAAATCATGAGCAAGGCACTTCAGCAGGCCAAGGAAGGACGTTACCACATTCTGGGCATCATGGAGCAGACACTTGCAGCTCCCAGAGCGGAAATCAACAAGTACGCCCCCAAGATTCTGACAACCAAGGTTGATGAGGACAAGATCGGTGCCGTTATCGGTACAGGCGGAAAGACAATCAAGGGTATTGCCCAGGTAACCGGAGCTGAGGTCAACATTGACGATGACGGAACAGTCATCATCTACGGCAAGAACACAGCCAGCGCCCAGGCAGCTCTTGAAATGGTTAAGGCCATAATCGAGGAGCCCGAGGTAGGCAAAATCTACCAGGGTACCGTTAAGCGCATCATGGACTTCGGTGCATTTGTAGAGATTCTTCCCGGCAAGGAAGGTCTGTGCCACATCTCAAAGCTTGCCAGAACAAGGGTTGAGAATGTTTCGGACGTTCTTTCAGTCGGTCAGGTAATCCCTGTGAAGCTTGTTGAGATTGACCGCACCGGCGGAAGACTCAGCCTGTCCTATATTGATGCAATTGATCCGGACGGAGAGAAGAAGGAAGCTCCCAGGTCAGACAGACCCAGAAGAGACTCCAACAAGCCCCGCTTCCCGAGAAAGCCAAGGACTGAGTCCAAGAACAATGACTGAAAACTGTACAGTGAGAATAATGCTTGAGGACGGAGCGCGTGAACCTGTTTACGCCTCCGGCCTTGCAGCCGGTGCAGACCTCTGTGCATTCCTTCCGCAGGGCAGTATCGAGATACCGCCCATGGGAAGAGCCATGGTCCCCACCGGAATGAGAATGGCTTTACCGGAGGGTTATGAAGCCCAGGTAAGGCCGCGCTCGGGTCTTGCCGCAAAGAAGGGTATTACGGTTCTCAACACACCGGGTACCGTTGATGCGGATTACAGGGGAGAGGTCAAGGTTATCCTTGTGAATCTCTCCGAAAGTCCCTTTACCGTCAATGACGGGGACAGAATTGCCCAGATGGTCATTGCACCGTGTACAAGGGCCGGTTTTCTTAAAACCGAAACACTTGATGATACGGAAAGAGGAACGGGAGGATTCGGTTCAACCGGAGTCTGAGAATGAGAAATAAAGGCAGATACACCTTACTTGACCTTTATGTGGGGCGTGAGTACGTTCTGTCTTTTTTTGTGTCCTTTGCCTTTTTCTTCTTCATCTTCTTCATCAACCAGATCCTGGTTCTTGCCCAGAAGATAATTATAAAGAACGTAAGCATTTCCGACATGATTACACTGGTGATTCTCTATATTCCCCAGTTCCTCATGTACACCATGCCCTTCAGTTCCCTCACATCCGCCAGCATGGTCATAGGAAGCTTCTCATCCCAGAATGAGATCCTTGCCATGCGCGCAAGCGGAATCAATACACGCCGTATCTTCCGTCCCATACTTGTCATCTCCATTGTGCTTTCGGCAATTACGTTCCTTATTGCCGATTTCTTCATTCCCTACACCGCAAAGCAGTACCGCACCCTGTACGGTGAAATACTGCAGAAGATTCCCACCGTTGAGCTTCAGAGCTACAGCTCTGCAAGGTTCGGTGACAGGGTCATATCCAACGGAGTGGTGGAGGACAATGTCCTGCATGACGTTCTTATCTTTGATGACAGTGACAGGAATGACAGCAGGGTGATATCGGCCGAAGAGGCCAGCATTTCAATAGTTGACTTGGACCGTTTCATCTACAGGGTTGACCTTGAGAATCCGCGCATCCTGATTACCGATGCGGATTCACAGCAGACTTATTCCCTGTCTTCGGCCAGACATATGACACTTTTTCTTGACCTTTCATCCTCGGCTTCCGGCTACAGTCCCATCACACCTTCCCAGATGTCCATCAGGGAGCTTTCAGGAGTAATTGCCGAGCGCAGGGAGGAAGACAGGCAGATCAAGGTCCAGCACGGGGAGCGTGTGTCCGGTTCAGCCGGAAATCTGGGTGATGCTCTGTATGAGATTGAGAACAAGGAGCATGTTGATATTGATGATATTATGAATATCAACTACCTGCTTGATTCATATGAGAGGGATAACAATTACAGGGCTTTTTCCTTCTATTATCAGTATTACAGGGCTGAGTTCAACAAAAAGCTTGCCCTTTCTGCTGCGTGCACCTTCCTGGTGCTCATCGCATTTCCTCTTTCCTTTGTGAGAATGAAATACGGAAGGCTCACGGGCTTCGGGCTGTCAATGTTCGCTGCCTGTATCTACTGGTTTCTGCTCTATTATCTTCATACAAGGGCAATTGTCAGTCCGGCAAACCCGGCATGGTTCCTCTGGGCTCCCAATTTCCTGGTACTGATTGCATCCATGCTTCTTCAGAAGAGGAACTCAAAGTCATGAAGATACTGCGGCGTTACATAGTATTTTCAATTCTCTCCGTAGGTCTTCTGGTAACACTGTTTGCCTCCGTAATGATGATGGGCGTGGATCTGTTCAGGAATCTGGATACCTATGTCTCCTACAATGTAAGTTCCTCTGATGTGGTCAGGCTTACCTTTCTGTATCTGCCTGAGTCCATACTTTTCACCATAGGACCGTCTTTTCTCTTCTCGGTGACATATTTTCTGTCAATGCTTCATGCAAACAACGAGATAATTGCGGTTCTCAACTCAACTATCAACTACAGAAAAGTCCTCATTCCCATTATTGCCTGCGGAATAGCGGTTTCACTGTTCTGGTTCGGTTTCAATGAGAGGGTGGGACTGCCGTGTTCCTCGCAGAAGGAAAAGCTCAAGGAGGCTGTGACAACGGGGGAGAGCGGACCTGATGACAACTACCGCATAGCCCTCAGTGACATGACACAGTCCTACATGGTCTATGCCTCAAGATATGTGAACTCCACCCAGACTCTTTACAATGTTACATTCATCCGCAGTTTCTCAGACAACGTCATTGAAAGAACGGATGCCAGAAGGGCTGTCTGGAATGACGAGAAGCAGATGTGGGAGTTTCAGGATGCCAAGGTCTACAAATCATCGCCGGACGGCAGCATGCTGAACACCGAGGTCATTTCATCCTACTATGAGGAGCATCTGGGTCTTGAACCGGATATGTTCAAGAACCTTTCCAATGACATTTCAAAAATGCCTTTGGGAATTGCCAAGGCCTATGTCAACAGAATGAAATACCTCAATCCCGAACAGTATGCCGAAATGGCCTCATCATACTATGAGAGGGTGCTGGGCGGACTGACGGTTCTGGTGCTTGTAATTATTGCCTGTACAATGAACTACAGGTTCAAGAAGAATATACTGTTCTTCAGTCTTGTATTCTCTGTTGCCGTGGCCGTTGTATACTATGTTGTCAGAATGATGACTATGATGATGTCCAGACAGGGCATTATTGCCCCTTATCTGGGAACTCTGATTCCGTTTATTGTTGTTCTAATTCTCAGCGGAGTTGCCGCCTATCTTACAAGGAATTGATTATGTCGGATTTTTTCATACAGAAACATAAAGATGCAAAATGCAGTGCAAGAACAGGTGTCATCAACCTGGGACACGGAAGTGTGCAGACTCCTGCGTTCATGCCTGTGGGAACAAACGGTACGGTCAAGGGTATGTACCACAGTACCGTCAGGGATATAGGGTACAACCTTATTCTCGGAAACACATACCATCTTTATCTGCGTCCGGGCTGTGATGTCCTGTCCATGTTTGACGGTCTTCACAGGTTTTCGAACTGGGACGGCAATATTCTGACGGACAGCGGCGGTTTTCAGATCTTCTCTCTTTCAAAACTCAGGAAGATCTATGATGAGGGAATCAAGTTCCAGAGCCACATTGACGGTAGCCGTCATGAATTCACTCCTGAGAAGGTTGTGGATATCCAGCAGGTCATAGGCTCGGACATTGCCATGGTTCTTGATATTTGTTCTCCTCCCGGAATTGACTGGAGAAAGACTCTCAAGGCCATGGATATAACACATGCATGGGCCGAGAGGTCAATTAACAGACGTGACAGCCTTGAGGAACTTACAGGCAGAGCCTTCAGGGGAAACCTTTTCGGCATAGTGCAGGGCGGTTTCTATGAGGACCTGAGAATCCGGAGCGCAAGGACCATAAGTGCCATGGATTTCCCCGGTATTGCAATTGGCGGGCTCAGTGTAGGGGAGACCAAGGAAGAATTCATAAAATTCCTTGAGATCACCGCTGCCGAAGTAACATATGCAAAGCCGCGTTATGTCATGGGAATAGGTACGGTTGATTATATTCTTGAGGCTGTATCCAACGGAATAGATCTTTTTGACTGCGTTCTTGCCACAAGGGAGGCCCGTCACGGCACTGTGTTTACAGATGACGGAATGCTCAACCTCAAGCGTGCCTCAAACCGCTTCAATGACGGTCCCATTGATGAAGGATGCAACTGCACCGCCTGTTCAAAGTACAGCAGGGCATACATGCACCATCTTTTCAAATGTAATGAAATGCTTGGAGGAATGCTTGCCTCCGAACATAATCTTACGTACCTTTACAACCTCATGCTCAGGGTAAGAAAGGCAATTGAGGAAGACCGCTTCCTGTCTTTCAAGCAGGACTATCTTGCACGTTTCTATGCAGACGGAGGCCTGAACAGAAAATGAGGTTTCCGTACAGGGGTGCAGGCGCAGTAATAGTCTGCAACGGCATGGTTTTACTCGGAACAAGGGCAAAAAAGCCTTTTACAGGCACGTGGTGCATACCCGGCGGCGGTAATGAGAAGGGTGAATCCGATCTTCAGACAGCAATCAGGGAAACCATGGAGGAGACAGGCATATCCCTTGATAAACCGTCTTCGGAAAAATCCTGGTCCCTGAAAATTCCGTTCTTCTCCTGGACAAGTTATTACTTTGAAATAAAAAAGATGCCTGAAACAAAGGCCTGCGAGTTCAATGAACTGCGCTGGATTCCCGTTTCAGACATCCGTACCCTGAAGGGCCGTTTCAGGCCATTTCTCAGGAAAGAACTTGCCTTTTATTTCTGATTATTATCTCTGATCAGAAGTCTGCAAGCTCAATGCTGTCTACCGTAAGGTCATATTTCACACCGTTGATCTCAAACTTTCTGTTCTCACCAACGGTCATATTGTAAATCTTCTGTCCGAGCGGAGCCTGGAAGTTGAGAACGTTCTTCTCCGGGTTGGACTCCCACGGACCGAGGAGGGTCTGGACCATCTTGCCTCCGTTCAGATTATCCGTGAACACGGCCTTTGTTCCGAACTCCACATAAGTGGTGTCAACATCTTCCTTCTCAATGATCTTGGCCATGTCAATCTCATCCGTGAGTTTGTTCATCATGGCGTTGAGGTTGGTCTGCTTGTCCTTTGCATACTGGTACTCGGCATTCTCCCTCAGGTCTCCAAGGTCTCTTGCAACACCTATTTCCCTTGAGTTCTCCGGAATCTCAACGTTCATAATGTGCTCAAGCTCTGCAGTCTTGGCAACGAACATGGACCTTGTACAGAGGAAGCCCTTGGGGATGAGCCTTGCAGCTGCAGGTTCTGCCTTCATGTCCAGAACTTCCTTGGCGTCACTTCTGGTTGAGAGAATGACGTGCTTGACCTCAAGAAGGTATTTCTCCTCAAGACCAGGGACGTTGGAAACATAAGAGTAGACCCTTCTGGCCTGTGATGTCTCGCAGTTCTTCAGATAGTCGGTGATGGGGTTCTTTCTGAACAGATCCTCAATGAGAACCTTCTGTCTTGCCTTGTTCTCCTGTGTATCAACGTTATGGGAAACCTTTCCGCTGACATAGATGAGAAGTGAAAGCTTGGACTCGAGAATCTCCTCATATGAATATCTGGCCTTCTTCCAGTCTTCATCCGTGTAGTTTCTGAAGAAGAACAGGGCAAGGTCCGGATCGGACTGGCAGTTCTGCACGGCATCTGCAAGAATATCCGAAAGAATTCTCTTCTTGGGTCCTTCCTGAATTGTCTCAAGAAGCTGCATTGAGGGATTTACGTGAAGAAGGGCTGCAAGTGAAGCCTGCCATGAGGGGTCATTCTCAACAACACTCTCAACGTAGAGTTTTCTAAGCTCCGCATCATCAATTGAGCCGTAAACCTCATTGCGTTTCTCAGCATCAAGGTCATTGTACAGGTCTGCAAACTCAACAATGGTATGGATGTAGGTCATTCCGAGCTTGTTTCTGCACCAGTTGAGAATGAGCAGTGCGCAGATTGCATTGTTGGAGTTCTGTGAGACTTCCTTCTCAAAGTATGAAAGAATCTTGATGAACTCCTCGGAATCCAGGTCTCCGTCATTCTTGATGAAGTCCTTCATGACACCGTACTTTCCGAAGAAGCTCTTTTCCCTCTGGAAGAGCTGTAATTCTTTCTCTTCGTAGGTTATGGGAGTTTCCCTGAGTACATATTCATTTGCGTTATCCGCGGAAAGACCGAAGTACGGGTTGGATGCAAGCTCCTTCTTGGCAGCACTCTGCCATGTTGACCACTCGCTCTCACTGAGGACGGAGGGAACAAGTTCCTCCTTGATCTGCTTGAGGGATGTATGTCCGTTGAAGGAGGTGAGGAGCATCCTGAGGCCCCATTCGGTATTGCCCATGAGTTTTTCCTTGATTGCCTCGGGCTTTGCACCGGCCTTGAGGACCCAGATGTGCTGCTTGGGCAGAACCCTGAGGCTTGAGAAGGCCATTTCACAGCTCATCTTGTGGGGTTCCTTACGGGTCATGAACTGGATTATCATATCATCCTTCTCAATACTCTTGATACGGCCCAGTTTCCAGGAGTTGTGCCATACAAAGGCGTTTACAACAAACTGGATTTCCTTCTCAAACTTCTGAACGGCAAGGTTGCTGTTCATGTAATTGTGAGTAAGTCCTGTATTCTCAAGGCAGTATTCAAGGCGCGGATTGTCCTTGTACTTTTCCTTGAACAGGGCTGCAATCTGCTCGGAAGCCTGGACGTTGTCATTGTCAAAGTCCAGAACGGTCTTGAGGATATGGATCTTGGAATTGAGGTCGAAATTGCCCTGTTCATAGACTTCCATGAGGAACTGCACTCCAAGGTAATTGCCCATTGCACGTGCAATTCTCTCCGCAAGCTGGGTAAGGTAAACGGAGTTCTCGCCCTTGAGGGCCGATACCTTGGGCCATAGCTTTTTCACATCCTCAAGCTGTGAGGCGTTTATATGTCTGAGAATGGCCCTGTGGTAGCAGTTGAATGCCTGCTGCTCGTCACCGGCTTCCTCATAGTATTTTGCAAACTTGTAGAATACCTCGGTCTCGTTATGGTCGGCCTTGATAAGACGCTCCCACATCTTCACCTTGTTCTCCTGGTCATCCTTTATCTCATAGGCCTCTGCAAGCGCTCTGAGAATATAGGGACTCTCGTTGAAGGAGAGAATCTTGTTGCCCAGATAGAATACCTCGTTCCATTTGTTGTCATGGAAGTACTCGTCAAAAACACTGAAGATGAAACGATCATCAACCGGATGCTTGCCCAGAACCGAGCGGAGGTAGCGGGGAATGACGGGAGATTTGACATTCTCCTCATCGGTGTCCTGTGCACACAGCTCCCTGAAGTCAGCCTTTTCCTCGGGAGTTTTGATTTTCTTTATGGCTTCCTCAACACTCTCAAAGTCTCCCAACTTTACGTTGGAAGTATTTGTTGCATTCCATAATTCGTTACCTATTAAGTCTTTGACCTTCTTAGCATTCATTGTTTCCACCTCTGCGTACAATGTAAAACAAACCGGGCAGACGGTTTCTGTCTGCTCGGAAAACTTCTACTTCTTGCGTACATCAATAATATACACCAATCGGGCAAAACAATCAACTTTTATAAATGTTATCAATTGTTAAGATTTTTTACCAAAAATGCCTTGTTGAATATTCTCAAAATGAAAACTAAATGTTAGTATTAGGACATGGAAAAAATAATGGTCGCACCTTCGGTGCTTTCTGCTGATTTTTCGGACATAAGGGGAGCCCTTGTACAGATTAAGGACTCCGGAGCACCCTGGGTTCATCTTGATGTCATGGACGGTTCTTTTGTTCCCAACATCACCTTCGGCCCCAAGTTCATTGCCGACATAAGGCCGCATTCTGACCTGTTTTTCGATGCACATCTCATGATCCGCAATCCGCAGGATCATCTTGAGGCATTTGCAAAGGCCGGTGTTCAGGCCATTACCGTCCACAGTGAGGCATGCCTGCATCTGGACAGGACTCTCATGAAGATCAAGAGCCTGGGTTGTCTTGCAGGTGTTTCAATTGTTCCTTCAACTCCGGTAAGTGCAATTGAGTGCGTTCTTGATATTGCGGACCTTGTTCTTGTCATGAGCGTGAACCCCGGTTTCGGCGGCCAGAGCCTTATTCCATATACTTTGAAGAAGGTTTCACAGCTCCGTGACATGAGAGGTGACAGGAAGTATCTCATCTCGATTGACGGCGGAGTGAATGAGAAGACAGCACTTGATGTGAAGAAGGCCGGAATTGACGTTGCAGTTGCCGGTTCGGCATTCTTTGCAAATCCCGACAAGAAGGCCTTTACCGAAAGTCTCTCAAGGAGAGTCTGATAATGAGGGCTGTTGTCCAGCGTGTTGTCAACGCTCAGGTTACCGTTGACGGACAGCTTATCGGAAAGATTGATTCGGGACTCCTGATTTATCTCGGTGTTCAGGATTCCGATGATGAGAGTATATGCAGGAAGATGGCTGACAAGATAAGAAGGCTGCGCATCTTCCGTGATGAGAATGACAAGATGAACCTCAGCGTTCAGGACGCGGGAGGTAGTGCTCTTGTTGTAAGCCAGTTCACCCTCTATGCAGACCTGCACAAGGGAAACAGGCCTTCCTTCGACAGGGCCGGAAAGCCCGATCATGCAGATTACCTCTATGAAAAGTTCATTGAGATGATGAAGCAGGAAGGAATCCACACCGAGCACGGTCAGTTCGGAGCCGACATGATGGTCAGTTATACCAATGCAGGACCTGTCACCGTCATTGCGGATTCGGATGAACTGTTCTGATAAGACCGCACTACTGTTTATACAGGAGATTATAAATGGCAAAAGAAAAAACTGCCGTAACAGATGATGTTACAAGACTCAAAATGGAGGCTCTTGAAGCCGCTCGCGTACACATTGACAAGGAGTTTGGAAAGGGCTCCCTGATGAAACTGGGGGAAAGCTCAATTGCAAAGAACATTGAGGTCATACCCTCCGGTTCAATTCTCCTTGATGAAGCTCTGGGAGTAGGCGGCTATCCCCGCGGAAGGGTCATAGAGATTTACGGACCCGAGTCCTCCGGAAAGACAACACTGGCTCTTCATGCCATTGCCCAGGCACAGAAGGCCGGCGGAATTGCCGCTTTCATTGATGCCGAGCATGCCCTTGACCCCGTCTATGCTGCAAAGATAGGCGTAAATACTGATGATCTTTGGATTTCACAGCCGGACAGCGGAGAGCAGGCCCTTGAGGTTGCCGAGTCCCTTGTAAGAAGCGGTGCCGTGGATATTATTGTTGTGGACTCTGTTGCAGCCCTTACTCCCCAGGCGGAGATTGAAGGCGAGATGGGAGATTCCCACATGGGTCTTCAGGCCCGTCTTATGAGCCAGGCTCTGAGAAAACTCACAGGTATTCTTGCAAAGAGCAGGACAACCATCATCTTCATCAACCAGATAAGAATGAAGATAGGTGTCATGTTCGGCAATCCGGAGACCACCACAGGCGGAAACGCACTGAAGTTCTATTCATCAGTCAGAATGGATGTCAGGAGAATAGAGTCCATTTCCAAGGGTTCGGACGAGTTCATAGGAAACAGAATCCGCGTGAAGATTGTGAAGAACAAGGTTGCACCTCCCTTCAGGAAGGTTGAGCTTGACCTGTTCTTCAACGAGGGCCTTTCCTATGCCGGCGGTATTCTTGACGGTGCTGTAAGGTGCAACCTGATTGAGAAGACAGGCTCATGGTTCTCCTACAACGGAGAGAAGATAGGACAGGGCAGGGAAAATGCCATAAACTATCTCAAGGCCAACCCGCAGGTTCTCAGTGATCTTGAGGCCCGGATCAGAAGCATTTTTTTCAATACTGACAACAAACAGGAAGCCGAAGGCTGATGTCCGTAAGGTTTCATATAGAGGGTCATGACGGCCCTCTTGATGTATTGCTGGCTCTGATTCAGAAGAATGAGGTCAGTATTTATGACATTCCCATTGCTCGGATAACCGAGCAGTTTCTGGATTATATCCACCGTGAGGAACAGGTGGGCCTTCAGGACCTGTCTGATTTCTACCGCATGGCTGCAGACCTGATCTGGATCAAGAGCCAGATTCTCCTCCCGAAGGAAGTTGAGTTCCCGGAAGACTATACCGACCCGCGTGAGGAGCTTGTTGAAAGGCTGCTCGAGTATTCACGCTTCAAGAAGTATTCAGAGCTTCTCATGGGAAACGGGACTGACAACAGTCTTTCAATCGACAGAAAACCTTCAGAGTTCATTCTGCCTTTCTCGGACAGTGAGCTGTGGGACAACATTGAGGCCAAGGATCTTCTTGATACCTTCCTGAGGCTTCTCAAAAGCAGGGTGGCCGATGAGAAGGTTTTCAATGTTTATGAAGAGGTTACCGAGAAGGAGAAGACTGCACTCATGCTTGAGCTTCTGGATAAATATCCGAGCATTAAGTTCTCCAGTCTGTTTTCGGAAGATAATTCTCCCATGCACATAATCTGTGCCTTCATGGCCGTTCTTGATGCGGTGAAGGACAAGACCATACATGTGAGACAGGATGAGCCTTTCTCTGATATGATAATCACCAGACGTGAGGAGGAAGAGTATGGCACTGAGTGACAATGCAAGACTTGTCGAAGCGGTTCTCTTTATAGAAAACCAGCCCCTGTCAGTTGAGAGAATAGAGGAAATGACAGGAATAAGTGCTCTTGAAGTAAGAAATTGCCTTGATGAGATTTCCGAGGAATACTACAAGTCATACCACGGTCTTGCATTGATTGAGAATGCCGAGACCTGGTCCTTCATTCCGTGCTCGGACCTCAATGATGAACTGAGGCGCTGCTACGGCAAGAAGGTTGACAGAAGGCTGACACGCTCTGCTGTTGAGACTCTTTCCATCATTGCCTATTCCCAGCCGGTGACCAGAGCAGAGGTCACAAAGATAAGGGGCGTTGCCTCTGATGCCGTCATAAGGCTTTTGAGAGAAAGAGATTACATAAAGGTTGTGGGTAGAAGGGATGTTCCGGGACACCCGTGTCTGTATGGAACCACAAAGAAGTTTCTCTACACATTCAACCTTGACTCCATTCAGAACCTGCCCAGACTGTCTGACATAGACAGGCAGCGTTTTGAGAAGGAAGTGTCTGATGAAAATTGATTATCCTGTACGCCTTCAGGTTTACCTTGCCAAATGCGGTGCCGGATCCAGAAGATCCTGCGAGCAGTTTATACAGGCAGGCAGGGTGAAGGTCAACAACAAAAGGGTTACCGAGGCCGGTACAAAGGTTGAGGAAAACGACATTGTCTATGTAGACGATGTTCTCATGGAAGTACATGAACGTGACTACTATTTTGCCCTGAACAAACCGCGCGGCTATGTCTGCACAAACAAGGATCCTTTTGAGACGCAGTACGCCAGAGACCTGATTGATATTGAGGACAGGGACCTTCTGTTCAGTGTGGGACGTCTGGACAAGGATTCCCAGGGCCTTATTTTCTTCACCAATGACGGTGACTGGGCAAACCTCATCACGCATCCTTCCTCGCAGACGGAGAAGGAGTACATTGTGCGCACAGACAGGGACCTTGTGAAAAAGGATCTGGACAGTGCTTACAGAGGTGAGATAAAACCTTATAGAATAAAATCTTACAAACTTGTTTCAAAGAGAGAGGTTCACATTGTCCTCACAGAGGGAAAGAACCGTGAGATAAGAAACATGTTTGACCTTATGGGATACAATGTCAAACGCCTTATCAGAGTCCGCATAGGCAGCGTTGAACTTGCAGATCTTCCTTCCGGAATGTACCGCAAGCTCACACGTGCTGAAGTTGAGGGCCTGAGAAGGGCAGCGGAGGGGAGAATATGATTATTGCAATTGACGGACCTGCCGGAGTAGGGAAAAGCACCATTGCAGGAGCCATTGCGGACAGACTGGGAATCTACTATCTGAACTCCGGTAATTTTTACCGCGGAGTAACACTGAAGGCAATTCGTGACAAAATTGACATGAAGGACCCTCAGGCGTGCATTGATACAGCTCAAAACGCTGTTTTCGATGTTGTCAACGGCCGTTTCAATCTTGACGGAGAGGACGTTCAGGACCTTCTTCATACACCTGAAATCGACCTCAATGCATCCTATATTTCAGTCATTCCCCAGGTCAGGTCCATTGTCAACAAGAGGATTCATGAACTGACGGACAGGATGAGCATCATAGCCGAAGGCAGGGATATGACCACCGTTGTTTTCCCGGATGCCGACTACAAGTTTTTCTTTGATGCACGTCCGGAAATCAGGGCAAAACGCCGTTACGACCAGAATCCGGATGCCATGCCCTATGAGAGAGTTCTCGCAGAGCTTGCCGAGCGTGATGAAAATGATAGAAACAAGCCTGTTGGAGCGCTGAAAATGGCCGACGGAGCCGTATATGTGGATACCTCGGACTTGACCATTAAGGAAGTTTGTGACAAAGTGTTATCTTGTATAAATAATACTACTGAAAATGTAGTAAGAGGATCAGGAGAAAAGAAAATGGAAGAAAAAATTGAAAACAAGGATACTGAGATGCAGTCACTTATGCAGGAGGAGTATCTGAAGTCTCTTGATGGAATCGAAGACGGTCAGCTCGTTACCGGTACTGTTGTTCAGGTCAATAACGAGTATGTGTTTG
>CAMZFA010000005.1 GCA_947305945.1 uncultured Spirochaetales bacterium
AGTGGGAGGCATGGAAACGCCTGGGAGTCCTGGCGTCTGAGATGGAGAGTGCGGCAATGTTCACCGTCGCCTCCTACCTCAGGGTAAGATGCGGATCCATGTTCTTTGTAGTGGGAAACCAGGAAAGGGAGAAACTCGGCCTGGACAACCCCAAACTCCATGATACATCACTTGTCATCAAACTTGCGGTAGAGTCCATAAAGAACCTCATTGAAGCCGACAGAAGGCATGCAAATGACTGACTTCATCTGTGACTACAACACAGGTTGCCATCCCGCCATACTAAGGGAACTTGAGCGCACCAACATGGAGCCGGTCCGCGGTTACGGCAATGACCGTTTCTGCGCATCGGCCGCAGAGAAGATAAAGAAGGCCTTCTCATGCCCGGACGGACAGGTTGAATTCCTGGTGGGCGGCACACAGACAAACCAGCTTGTTATAAGCTCAATGCTCACCCAGACGGACGGTGTTGTAAGTGCGGCAACAGGCCACGTGAATGCCCATGAGAGCGGTGCAATTGAGATTACCGGCCACAAGGTCATATCACTTCCCCAGCACAACGGAAAACTCTGTGCAAAGGAAGTCAGGGAATATTTTGAACTCTTCTACGGAGATGAGAACCATGAGCACATGGTGTATCCCGGCATGGTCTACATCTCCTTTCCCACTGAATACGGAACACTTTACAGCCTGAAGGAACTTGAGGATCAGAAGGCCGTTTGCACGGACTTCAATGTTCCTCTTTTCATAGACGGAGCAAGGCTGGGTTACGGGTTGATGAGTGACCGTTGTGATGTTAAGCCTGAGGACATTTCCCGCATTGCGGATGTGTTTTACGTGGGAGGAACCAAGGTGGGTGCCCTGTGCGGAGAGGCCGTTGTGTTCACACACGGCAACAGACCGGCAAGGTTCACCGGACTGAAGAAACAGAGGGGAGCCCTTCTTGCAAAGGGCAGGCTGCTTGGAATCCAGTTCGATGTGCTTTTCACGGACAATCTCTATTTTGAGATTGCAAAAAACGCAATAGACAGGGCCATGGACGTGAAGAAAACACTTTCCGACAGGGGCTATGAGTTTCTTCTGGATTCACCCACCAACCAGCAGTTCGTCATTCTGGAGGACGGTTTCTATAAAAAACTTTCGCAGAAAGTGGGCATAGAATTCTGGGAAAAAACGGATGAAAACCATACGGCAGTGAGGTTTGCAACCAGCTGGGCAACAACGGAGAAAGATGTCCGGGAGCTGGAAAGAATCCTTGATTGCCAAGAAATATAAATAAATATACTATGTAATAAACAGCCTAAGGGGTGATTTAATGGAATTACAGATTCAGGATTTGGTGACTTCTATCAGAAAAGAAGGTGTTGAAGCTGCCCGCGTGGAGGCAGATCAGATCATTGCTGAGGCAAAAAAACAGGCCGATGCAATTGTTGAAGAGGCAAAGGCCGCCGCGCAGAAGACCGTTGAGGACGCAACAAAGGAGATCAATATTCTCCGCCAGAGTGCCCAGGTAAGCGCACAGCAGGCAAAGCGTGATGCCATGCTTTCACTGAAGAAAGACGTTCAGGACAGCCTCGGAAAACTCCTGAAGCAGGATGTTGCCAAGGCCGTTTCATCCGATGCGGAACTTGCAAAGCTCATCCTTGCCGCAATGGAGGGCCAGGATCCGGCTTCTCTTTCAGTAGAAGTTGCAAAGGTATCGGAAAGTCTCAAAGCCCAGCTTGCATCACAGATGAAGAAGGGCCTGGTGCTCAAGCCTGTTCAGGACCTTGACGCAGGTTTCCGCGTGGTTGCAAAGGACGGCACGGGCTTCCTTGACTGTTCCGATGAGGAGCTTGCATCAATCGTTTCCCATTTCATGGGCGATATCAATATCTGACGGAGACTGCCGTGGCATCTTACTATTATCTGATTTCCAGTCTTCCTTCCCTCAGAACGGACGCACCCATGCCCATGACCTATCCGGCCTTCCTGGAGCAGTGCAGGGCAAGTGTCAGTGCGGATGTCTACAAGGTTCTGGAACAGCTTACCCTGTCTTCGGACAAGGGGCCCCTGCTCAAGGAGTGGGGAACCTGGTATACCCGGATGCAGCGTGAACTTAACAAGAGAAGACGGGAAAAACTGGGAAAACCCTTTGACAGGACCGTTGAGGCGGACCAGAGCACACGTGACATGATTGAAGTTGTCATGAACGCACCGGATCCGCTTGCCGCGGAGAAGATCATGCTCGACGCACAGTTTAACTACCTGGACAGCCTTGTGGCCATGCACTACTTTGATGACCACGTGCTGTACGGCTATGCGGTCAAACTCAAGCTCCTTGAGAGACGTGATGTCTTCAAAAAGGAGAAGGGCAGTGCGGAGTTCGAGAGACTCTTCGACGGTGTGAAACAGCAGATTATGAGCATTTAACGGAGTGCATTATGGAGAAAATAAAAGGATATGTTACCGGCGTAAACGGAAACATGGTTTCAGTCCGTGTTGACGGCAGCATAACAAAGAACGAAGTAGGTTTCATCCTTGTGGGCGACACAAGGCTCAAAGGTGAGGTCATCCGTGTCAACGGAGACATTGCCAACATGCAGATCTATGAAATGACCAACGGAATCAAGGTCGGGGATGTTGCCGAATTCACAGGTGAGATGATGAGCGTTGAACTGGGTCCCGGAATCCTGACACAGGTCTTCGACGGCCTTCAGAACCCGCTTCCGGACCTTGCCAGGAAGTGCGGCTTCTTCCTTCAGAGAGGAGTCTACCTTGACCCCATCCCCAACAGGGACTGGGAATTCACACCCTGCGTCAGGAAGGGCGACAAGCTCCGCCCCGGTGATGCCCTGGGAAGTGTTCCCGAGGGTCTTTTCGAACACAAGATAATGCTTCCGTTCGGTTTCAAGGGTGAGTGGACGGTTACGGACATTGTTCCCAAGGGAAGTTACAACGTCCGCGCCAGGATTGCCACCGTTGAGGATGCCAGAGGCAACAAGAAGGACCTTACAATGGTCTTCTCATGGCCCATCAAGCGTGCAATCACATGCTATGACAAGCGCCTCAGACCCGATGAACCCCTTGTAACCAAGGTACGTTGTATAGATACATTCCTGCCCGTGGCCAAGGGCGGTACATTCTGCACACCCGGACCCTTCGGAGCAGGCAAGACGGTTCTCCAGCACATGGAAGCCAGAAACTCCGAAGTTGACATTGTAATTGTAGCAGCCTGCGGTGAGAGAGCAGGTGAGGTTGTAGAAGTTCTTCAGGAGTTCCCCGAACTGGTTGACCCCAGAACAGGACGTTCACTCATGGAAAGAACGGTCATAATCTGCAACACATCATCAATGCCCGTTGCAGCCCGTGAAGCTTCTGTTTACACGGCCGTGACCCTTGCCGAGTACTACAGGCAGATGGGACTTGATGTTCTGCTTCTTGCAGACTCCACCAGCCGCTGGGCACAGGCCATGAGAGAGATGAGCGGACGCCTTGAGGAGATTCCCGGTGAGGAAGCCTTCCCGGCATACCTTGAGTCCCTCATTGCAGCCTTCTATGAGAGAGCCGGTAAGGTAAGGCTCAGGAACGGGAAGGTTGCATCCGTAACAATAGGCGGTACGGTATCGCCGGCAGGCGGAAACTTTGAGGAACCTGTAACCCAGGCAACACTGAAGGTTGTAGGTGCCTTCCACGGCCTTTCAAGGGAGCGTTCGGATTCAAGAAAGTATCCGGCAATCCATCCCCTGGAGTCATGGAGCAAGTACACCGGTATTGTTGAGAAGGAGAAGGTTGACAAGGCACGCAGCGTCCTGTTCAGGAGCAATGAGGTCAACCAGATGATGAAGGTTGTTGGTGAGGAGGGAACTTCTTCGGAGGACTACATTGTCTACCAGAAGGGTGAGTTCCTGGATGCCGTATACCTTCAGCAGAACTCCTTTGATCCCATTGACCAGGCCGTATCGCCGGAGAGGCAGAGATACACGTTCGAGGTCCTGTATTCGGTCCTCATGACGGAGTTCAACCTCACCGACAAGAAGGAAATCAGAGCCTTCTTCAACGAGCTCAGACAGATGTTCCTCGACTGGAACAACACAGAGTGGGAGTCCGAGGCCTTTGCCAGACAGGAAAAGAGCCTGAAGGCCCTTATAGACAGCAGGAAGAAGTGAGGAGACCGTGATGGAGAAAGTTTATACAAAGATTGATTCAATAGTGGGAAACGTAGTAACCGTCAGGGCCCAGGGAGTCAGAAACGGAGACCTTGCACTTGTGGGAGACAGCTATGCATCGGTAATCAAACTTGACGGTGATGTTGTTTCACTTCAGGTCTTCTCCGGTGCCATGGGTGTCAACACCCGTGACCACGTCAAATTCCTTGGAAAACCCATGCAGGTTTCCTATTCGGATGACCTTCTGGGCCGTGTGTTCACAGGCTCCGGAGTTCCCCGTGACAACGGACCGGCACTGAACGAGAACATGATTGAGATAGGCGGACCCTCCGTCAACCCGTCCAAGAGAATTGTTCCCAAGAACCTGATCCGCACCGGAATTCCCATGATTGACGTGTTCAACACCCTGGTCGAGAGCCAGAAGCTGCCCATCTTCTCCGTTTCCGGAGAGCCTTACAACCAGCTTCTTGCTAGAATAGCCATGCAGGCCGAGGTTGACATAATCATTCTGGGCGGCATGGGCCTTAAGTATGATGACTACCTGTTCTTCAGGGACACACTTGAAAAGAGCGGCGCCATGAGCAGAACCATCATGTTCATCCACACGGCAGCCGACCCCATAGTAGAGTGCACACTTGTCCCGGACATGTCACTTGCTGTTGCAGAGCGCTTTGCACTTGACGGCAAGAAGGTCCTTGTCCTTCTTACCGACATGACCAACTTTGCCGACGCACAGAAGGAAATGGCCATTACCATGGAACAGGTTCCCTCCAACAGAGGATACCCGGGAGACCTCTACAGCTGCCTTGCCTCACGCTATGAGAAGGCCGTTGACTTTGAAGGTGCCGGCTCACTGACCATTCTTGCCGTGACAACCATGCCCGGCGATGATGTCACGCATCCGGTTCCCGACAACACAGGATATATCACCGAGGGTCAGTATTACCTCAAGAACGGTCATATCGAGCCCTTCGGATCACTTTCAAGACTCAAGCAGAACGTCAACAAGGACACCCGTGACGACCACCGCTCACTCATGGACGGCATGATCAAGCTCTATGCCGCCTACAAGGAATCCCTTGAGAAGAAATCCATGGGCTTCATGATGAGTGACTGGGACGAGAAACTTCTCAAGTACGGTAACCTGTTCGAGTCAAGACTTATGGATCTTTCCGTGAACATTTCCCTTGAAGATGCCCTTGATACCGGCTGGGAAATCCTTGCGGAATGTTTCGAGCCCAATGAAACCGGTCTCAGGTCAGACCTCATAAACGAACGCTGGCCGAAGGATAAAGCAGGTAAGTGATACATGGCTGTAAAACTGACCAAGAATGAACTGAAGACTCAGAAAGACCAGCTCAAGCAGTTTACAAGATACCTGCCTACGCTGCAGCTGAAGAAACAGCAGCTGCAGATAGTAATCCGCCAGATTTATGCGGAACTGGAGGAAAAGAAGGTTGAGAGGAAGAAGATGATAGGCAACCTTGATTCATGGGTTGCGGTCTTTGCCGAAAACCGTCTCTTTTCCGATGATAAGAAACTTGAGAACCTGGTTATACCCGAGTCCGTACTCTCCGGCACAGAGAACATTGCCGGCGTGAAGATTCCCGTCTTCGAGAATCTCACGTTCAGGGAGATAGAGTACGAAGTTGAGGATTATCCGCTGTGGGTTGATACCGCATTGGTCAAACTCAGGGAGATTGCCCGTCTGGATGCCCTTGTGAAGGTCATGGAGGAGCGTGCAAGGCTTCTTGAGAAAGAACTGCAGTCCACAACGCAGCGTGTAAACCTTTTTGAAAAAGTGAAGATTCCACAGGCCCGTGAGAACATCAGGGTCATAGGAATTTATCTGGGAGACCAGCAGACAAGCGCCGTTGTGCGCGGAAAGATAGCAAAGAAGAAACTTCAGGGAGGACGCGCATGATTGAGAAAATGAAAGCTCTGTGTGTTGTTTCCGCACTTTCTTCAAGAAAGGCTCTTCTTTCCGGCCTGAGGGACCTGGGTGTTGTACATATAAAACAGAAGAAACACGCAGACCCCGCTGTTACGGCCGAATTTGCGGATATCTCCTCCAACTACACCGCCCTCTGTGAGATAGAGGGAGCCTCAGCAGAGAAGCAGGTCCTCTCCCATGAGCACTTCATCCGTCTGAACAAAGGGGTGAGTGAGGCTCTCAGGGAAAAGAAGGAAAATGCCGATGCAGTTGTCAGGCTGACAATGCAGAGTGACAGGATCAGGGCCTGGGGTGCATTCGTACCCTCCCAGGTGACCGGTCTTGCCGCAGACGGCGTTCCCCTTTACTTCTACCGCATGGGCAAAAAGGAACTGGCTTCACTTGCCGCCGACGATAAGGTGCGTTTTGTAAAGCTTTCTCCGGTTGAGAAGATGGAGACTGTGGCAGTTCTTGATGAGAAGCTTCCCAGATCCTTCCCGGCAACGGAGTTCACACTCCCGGAGAAGGGCCTTGAGGAACTTGAGGCCGAGATTGCCTCATGCAATGCAAATATTGAAAAGGCCCAGGCCTTCCTGAAGGATGCTTCAAAGGAACTTGCAACCTACAAGGCACAGCTTCTCAGGTGTAAGAACGACATTGAGTTCTCAAGTGCTGAGAAGACAACGGAATCAGACACTGATCTTGTATGGATCAGCGGATACATTCCCGCCTCCGATGCCCCTCGTTTCGAGGAGGCTGCAAAGGCCAGCTCATGGGCGTATGCCATGGATGACGTGGCGGATGACGACGAGTACGTTCCCACCAAGGTCAGGTACACCAAGGTCTCCGGTCTGATGGAGCCTGTGTTCGACATTCTGGGCACCGTTCCCGGTTACCGCGAGTATGACATCTCGTTCTGGTTCCTCTGCTTCTTCTCACTGTTCTTTGCAATGATCATAGGAGACGCCGGATACGGAATGTGCTTTCTGGCCGTTGCGGTTCTGCTTCACGTGAAGCTGAAGAAGCTGAACAACCTGGTCCTGCTTGTATATGTGGTTTCCATAGCCACAATCATGTGGGGAACCCTTACCGGAACCTGGTTCGGTCTGGAAGGTGCAATGAGAATAGGTGTTCTGAAGGCACTTGTCATTCCGTCATTTGCCAACTACCCGCAGTACTTCGGATACACGTCAATCCAGCAGCAGAATGTCATGATGAAGTTCTGCTTCATCCTGGGAACCATCCAGCTGTCACTGGCATGTATCATGAACGTGGTGCGCAAGCTTCCCGAGAGGGACGGCTCCTTCATTGCCGACATAGGCTGGTTCATGGCAATCAACTCTCTGTACTACGTGGTGCTTCTTCTGGTCATAAACCAGGAGGTGGATCTGACAATCTGCGCGGCCTTCATAGCCGCGGGCTTCCTGCTGGTGTGTCTGTTCGGTGGAATGTCTCCCGACAGGACCTTCAGCCAGGGCCTCAAGGCAGGCCTTGCCGATGCGTTCACCACCTTCCTGAACACCATAAGCGCCTTCGGAAACATAATGAGCTACATAAGGCTCTTTGCAGTAGGTCTTGCGTCGCTTGCCATTGCACAGAGTTTCAATGATATGGCTCTGGGTATGAACGGCTGGCTGAAGATTGCGGGTATTCTGGTATTCGTGATCGGCCATGCGCTGAACCTTGTCATGGGTCTTCTCAGTGTTATTGTCCACGGTGTAAGACTTAATCTTTTGGAATTCTCCGGTCAGCTCGGAATGGAGTGGTCCGGAACAGCATATGACCCTTTCAGGGTCTCAACTAAGTAATCGCATTCATAAGGAGATTTATTATGGATATTGCATTTATCGGTATGGCTTGTGCTCTGGGCCTTTCAGCCCTCGGTTCCTGCTTCGGTGCAGGTGCAGCAGCCCTCTCTTCAGTAGGAGCTTGGAAAAAGTGTTATGCCAACGGAAAACCGGCACCCTTCATCATGGTTGCTTTCTCAGGTGCTCCGCTTACACAGACAATTTACGGCTTCCTTCTCATGAACTTCATCCGCACCGCTTATCAGGGAGATCCCTCCAGGGCTCTTCTGTACCTCTTTGTGGGTCTGCTCGGCGGTATTGCAATCGGTATGTCAGCTCTGTATCAGGGTAAGGTTGCAGCTTCTTCCGCAGATGCACTCGGTGAGACCGGAAAGGGTACTGCAAACTACTTCATCGTCATCGGTATTGTTGAGACAGTTGCTCTGTTCACACTGGTTTTCTGCCTGCTTCTTCTCCAGTAATTCGTACCTGAAGATTGAAAGAAGAATTGCAAACTGCAGAAATTGGATTATAATATTTAAAAGGCGCCATCTGGCGTAAACAAATTTTGGAGGAAAAGAAAGTATGAAGAAAGCTTTAGTACTTCTCGTAGTTCTCGCGGTTGCTTTTACAGCTTTTGCCCAGGGTGGCGCAGAACAGAAGGCAGCAGCTCCCGCTAATAAGATTGCCATGGTCACAGACTACGGTGATATCACCGACCAGTCATTCAACCAGACAACATACGAGGCCTGCCGCGACTATGCTGCATCAAAGGGTATTGAATTCAAGTATTACAAACCCACCGGAGACAGCACAGCAGAACGTGTAAAGATGATCATGACAGCCATTGAAGACGGCTTCAACGTCATCGTACTTCCCGGTTTCGCATTCGGTGAAGCAGTCCAGGAAGCAGCACCCCTTTATCCGGATGCAAAGTTCATCGCTCTTGACGTTTCTGAGTTCGACCTCGGCGGAAAGGTTCCCGCAAACGTATACGCAGTTGTATACCAGGAAGAGCTCGCCGGTTACATGGCCGGTTATGCAGCAGTCAAGCTCGGTTACACAAAGCTCGGTTACCTGGGCGGTATGGCAGTACCCGCAGTTGTCCGCTACGGTTACGGTTTTGTCCAGGGTGCAGACCAGGCAGCCAAGGAAACAGGCGCAAAGGTTGAGCTGAAGTACACATACGGCAACCAGTTCTTCGGCGATGCTGATATCACAGCAGCTATGGATACATGGTACAAGGCCGGAACACAGGCAGTATTTGCTTGCGGCGGCGGTATCTACACATCAGCAGCTGAAGCAGCAGTCAAGGTCGGCGGAAAGGTTATCGGTGTTGACGTAGACCAGGCCGGTATCATCGACGGTGCTTACGGCAAGGGAACAACAATCACATCAGCCATGAAGGGTCTCTATGCATCAGCACAGGCAGCCCTCAAGACAATCTGTGAAGACAACAACTGGGCATCACTTGCAGGTAAGGCAGGTAACCTCGGTCTCATCGGAAACGATCCTGAGCTCAACTATGTCGGAATCCCCACAGGTGCAGGCACACAGTTCAGCGCAACTTTCACACTTGACAACTACAAGGCTCTTGTTGCAGACATGTTCGCAGGCAAGATCAAAGTTGACAACTCAATTGAAGTTGCTCCTGCCAAGATGGCCAAGAACTTCACAGTTCAGGACTTCGGCACAATCAAATAATTTCGGATTGTTTGAAAAAATCGGACAGGGAAGAGTTCCTCTTTCCTGTCTTTTTTTATTTATTTGTCAAATTGCCTGTAATATAATGTATAAAAAGTAATCCAAAGGGAGGGATCATAAAAGTGGATACTCCGTATGCCATTGAGATGCTCAACATAACAAAGAAATTCCCGGGCATCATTGCAAATGACAACATAACACTCCAGCTCAAGCGTGGAGAAATCCATGCCCTTCTGGGTGAGAACGGAGCCGGAAAATCAACTCTGATGAGTGTTCTTTTCGGTCTGTATCAGCCGGAAGAGGGTGTTATTAAGAAGGATGGAAAGGAAGTAAAGATCAACGACCCGAATGATGCGAATGACCTTGGAATAGGTATGGTGCATCAGCACTTCAAGCTTGTTGAATGCTTCACTGTTCTTGATAACATTATTCTCGGTGTAGAACCCAACAACCACGGCGTTCTTCAGAAGGAAGAGGCAAGGAAAAAGGTTCTTGCCCTGTCCGAGAAGTACGGTCTCATGGTAGACCCGGATGCAAAGATAGAAGACATCACCGTAGGTATGCAGCAGAGGACCGAGATTCTCAAGATGCTTTACCGCGACAATGAGATTCTTATTTTTGACGAGCCTACCGCCGTTCTCACACCTCAGGAAATTGACGAACTCATGCAGATCATGAGAAACCTCAAGGCCGAGGGTAAGTCAATCCTGTTCATATCGCATAAGCTTGCGGAAATCATGGCCGTAGCAGACCGCTGTACCATCCTGCGCAAGGGTAAGTACATAGGCACAGTTGAGACTGCAAAGACAACAGCCCAGGAGCTTTCATCACTCATGGTCGGAAGAAACGTCAACTTCCATATTGAGAAGAAGCCCCAGAAACTCGGTGATGTTGTTCTTGAGGTTGAGGGCATGACAGTTGCCTCCAAGGCACACAGCAACAACGCAGTCAAGAATGTAAGCCTGAAGGTCAGAAAGGGTGAGATTGTCTGTATTGCCGGTATTGACGGAAACGGACAGACAGAGTTCGTACACGGTATCACAGGTCTTGAACCCCTTGTATCAGGTACAATCAAGCTCAACGGAATGGATATTTCCAAAGCACCCATCAGAAAGAGAAACACCTCAGGCATGAGCCATATTCCCGAGGACAGACATAAACACGGTCTTGTTCTTGACTACAGTCTTGAGAACAACCTTGTCCTTCAGACCTACTTTGAACCCGAATTCACATCAAAGTCAGGCTTCCTGAAGAAGGACAACATCCGCAGTTATTCTGAAAGACTGATCAAGGAATTTGACGTCAGAAGCGGACAGGGTCCCGTAACTCCGGCAAGAGCCATGTCAGGCGGAAACCAGCAGAAGGCCATTATTGCCCGTGAGATAGACAAGGATCCGGATCTTCTTGTTGCCGTCCAGCCCACCAGAGGTCTTGACGTAGGTGCAATTGAGTTTGTCCACAAACAGCTCATTGACAGAAGAGATTCCGGCAAGGCAGTTCTCCTTGTATCTCTCGAACTTGATGAAGTCATGGACGTACCTGACAGGATTCTGGTCATGTACGAAGGTGAGATAGTAGGTGAGTTTGATCCCAAGAAGACCACACAGGAAGAGCTTGGTCTCTACATGGCCGGCGCCAAGAGAATGGAGGTGAAGGCATGAGTAAAGAAAAGACCAATTACCTTAAAAAACCCGGTGTACAGTCATTTGTTTCATCAGTCATCTGTATCATCCTGGGACTGCTGATTGCTTTCATAGTACTGCTTCTCATCAACCCGGCAGGTGCTTTTGCCTCGATCATGGAAGTAATAAAGAACTTCCTGCACTTCAAGAATCCCACCCTCAGGCTGAGGTTCTTCGGTGAAACGCTGGTTAAGACAGTACCGCTTCTCATGTGTGCCCTTGCAGTTCTGTTCTCCTACAAGGTAGGACTTTTCAACATAGGTACACCAGGTCAGTACTGTGCAGGTATCTGTGCAGCCATCTACGCCGCACTCAAGTGGCAGTGGGGCTGGCTTCCCTGCGTTCTGCTGGCAATGCTTGCAGGTGCTGCCCTTGCCTCAATTGTAGGTGTTCTCAAGGCTTATCTGAACGTTAACGAGGTTATCTCGGGTATCATGCTCAACTGGATAGTCCTTTACTTCACCAACGCAACCCTTACTGCCGTAAAGAACCCCGCTTCAAAGGACACTCTTACAATTGCAAGTGTCAACAAGGCCGGTCTTCTTCCCACAATGGGTCTGGACAATCTGTTCAAGGACAAGTACGTGACAATTGCAATTCCTATTGCAATCCTTATTGCCGTGGCAATCATGATCATCCTGGACAAGACAAAGTTCGGTTATGAGCTCAAGGCAACAGGTATCAACAAGGATGCTGCAAAGTACTGCGGTATGATGGAAAAGACAAACATCATCGTTACACTTGTCATTTCCGGTGCTCTTGCAGGTCTCGGAGCTGCATTCTACTATCTGACAGACTTTGAGCAGTGGGCAGTTACGCAGTCAACCGTTCCCGCCATGGGCTTCAACGGTATTGCCGCAACCTTCCTGGGAGGACTGAACCCCATAGGAACAATCTTCTCATCCTACTTCATTACCCATATCACGGCAGGCGGTGCCTTTGTTGACCTGACAAAGTACAGCTCACAGATTACTGACCTGATCAGTGCTCTCATCATCTACCTGTGCGGCTTCGTGCTGTTCATGAAGACAACCATGAACAACATGATCAAGAAGAGTGAGGCCAAACGCCACGTGAAACAGGCCAATGTCAATGATGAAGGAGGTGACAAATAATGCTTCTGCTTATTCAATATACACTTATTTTTGCCTCGGTTCTCATTCTCGTAGCTCTTGGAGGCTGTTATTCGGAACACTCCGGTGTTATCAACCTGGGTCTTGAAGGAATCATGGTAATGGGCGCTCTGGGCGGTGCTCTCGCAATGAGATATCTGCCTGTTTCCCTTCCGGGTTTCATCTTCATACTATTGGTGCTGTTCTTTGCAATTCTGGTCGGTGTTGTTTATTCTTCACTGCTTGCTGTTGCCTCAATCAACTTCAAGGCAGACCAGACAATTGTAGGTACAGCTCTCAACATGCTTGGTACTGCTGCTGCAACAGTTATTGTCAAGGCTATCAATACCGCAGCCAACCCCAACGACGTGAGTTCAATCATCCAGTACATTGAACCAAAGAAGAAGTTCATCATGTACTTCGGTTCATTTGAGTTCAACTGGTTCATGTTCATTACACTGGTCATCCTGTTCGGTGCATGGTTTGTTCTGTACAAGACAAAGTTCGGTCTCAGGCTCATGGCCTGCGGTGAGCACCCCCAGGCAGCAGCCTCTGTAGGTATCAACGTATTCAAGATGCGCTGGAGCGGAGTTCTCATCTCCGGCGGACTCGGAGGACTTGGCGGAATCTGCTACATCCTGGCAGGTGTTTCCGAATGGCGTTTCGAGTACGGCGTTGCAGGTTTCGGCTTCCTGGCCCTTGCAGTTATGATCTTCGGTCAGTGGAAACCCACCAGAATTGCCCTTGCCGCTCTCATGTTCGGTTTCTTCCGTGCACTGAGCAACACCTACATGGGCTTCGGTTTCCTGGCAGCTCTCAACCTGCCCAGTACCATTTACAACATGCTGCCTTACATCATCTCCCTTATTGTTCTTGCCCTTACTTCCAAGAACTCAAAGGCTCCCAAGGCAGAGGGTATTCCCTACGACCAGGGTATGAGATGATTCTCATTGCTTGATAAAGCTTTCAGAGGCTGTAACGCATTTGTTACAGCCTCTTTTTTAAATCTTATCAGGCGTTTAGTAAGGTATTCACTTAAACGCCTATCTTTGATATGATTGCAACATGACCAGAGAAGTTAGACTGGGCTCCCTGCGCATTGGTGCGGATGCCCCCGTATCGGTTCAGACAATGTATGATGTTCCTCTTTCCCGTCTTGAGGAAAAATTTGCATCCAGAATGGGTGTCCTCAAGGCCATGGGATGTGATGTAATGCGCATCTCTTACCCTGATGTGAAGGAGCATGACGCACTTGCAAAAGCTGTTAAAGAGTGTCCCATGCCTGTTGTGGCGGATATTCATTTTGATTACCGCAATGCACTGGACAGCATTTCCTGCGGCGTTGCCGGGCTTAGGATTAATCCGGGCAACATAGGTGCAAGGTGGAAGACGGAAGAGATTGTAAGGGCATGCGGGGATGCAGGTCTTGCAATAAGGATAGGGCTGAACAGCGGCTCACTTCCGCGCAATGAGAACAATGTGTCAAAAGAACGTCTCATGGTAGACAGCGCACTTGAGTATATCTCATGGTTTGAGAATCTGGGATTCTACAACACAGTTGTTTCTCTCAAGGCTTCCGATCCTGAGGCAACATACAGAGCATACAAATTGTTTGCGTCTGAGGGTGATTATCCGCTTCATCTGGGAGTGACCGAGGCAGGAGGTACCGTAACTTCCTGCGTGAGAACAACATGGACCCTGGGAAGGTTGCTTTCAGAGGGCATAGGGGCAACCATAAGGTATTCAATTACAGGAAGAATTGAGGATGAGGTTACCGCCGGAGTTGAGCTTCTCAGGTCTCTGGGACTGAGGAAGGGAGGGGTCAGGATTGTTTCATGTCCCATGTGCGGCAGAAAGAGCTTTGACAGCCAGAGTTTCCTCTCCCAGGTTCAGGATGACATACTTGCAACGGGTAAGGATATCTGTGTGGCAATAATGGGTTGTCAGGTGAACGGGCCCGGAGAGGCAAAGGGCGCAGATGTTGCCGTGAGCGGTATAGGTAACAAGGTGTATCTCTACAGAAACGGAGAGATTTATAAAGAAGTAAGTGCAGAGTCCGCAAAGCGGGAACTGCTGGAACTTATTGAAACTATAGAATGAAAGACAAACTGATAATCCGCGGTGCGTGTGAGCACAACCTCAAGAACGTTAATCTTGAGCTGGAAAAGAACAAACTCATAGTGATTAGCGGGCTTTCCGGAAGCGGAAAGTCCTCACTGGCTTTTGATACCGTGTTTGCGGAGGGGCAGAGAAGGTATGTGGAGTCTCTCTCCTCGTATGCAAGGCTGTTTCTCGGCAGGATGGACAAGCCGGATGTTGAGATGATAGAGGGGCTGAGCCCTTCAATTGCAATTGAGCAGAAGACATCGGCCCACAACCCCAGATCTACAGTGGGTACAGTGACTGAGATTTATGACTACTTCAGGCTCCTCTGGGCCAGAATAGGAGAGATCCACTGCCCCAGGTGCGGCAGGAAGCTTGACCGCATGTCGGTTGATCAGATTATTGATGCAATCTGGGCAAGGGCAGAAGAAGGCAGCAGGATAATGATCCTTTCTCCCGTTGTTTTGGGAAGGAAGGGTGAATACAGGAAGATATTTGAAGATGCTGTAAAGGCCGGCTACCAGCGTGTTAAGGTAGACGGACAGATGCACATGCTTGATGAGGATATCAAGCTGGACAAGCAGGTCAAGCACAATATCAGCATTGTCATTGACCGCCTCATACTGAGCAGAAAAGACCATCTCAGACTTTCGGACTCAATAGAAAAGTCCACGGATATGAGTGACGGCCTTGTTGAGGTTGTTTTTCTGGGGGACGGCGGCGAGAAATCCGAAATCTTTTCTGAGAACAACAGCTGTCCCCACTGCGGCATATCGATTGGAGATGTTCAGCCAAGGCTGTTTTCATTCAACAACCCGTTCGGAGCCTGTCCGGAGTGTAAGGGCCTTGGCTTCAGGACAGTATATGATGTAAGAAAGATAATTCCCGATATGTCCAAAAGCTTCAATCAGGGAGCTATTGCCAGCATGAACCCCGATGCAAACTGGAGCAGGGCGGGTTTTGAGGCCTTTGCAAAGAGCATAGGCTTTACTTTGGACACTCCGTTCTCACAGCTCACCCAGGACCAGTTGGACAAGGTTCTCTACGGTTCGGACAAGCGCTTTATCATGGACTATGAGGACAAATCCAGCAAATTGTCCCTCAGCAGACATTGGTACGGTGTTGTGAATGACCTCAAGAGAAGATGGGCCCAGACTGAAAGTCCGGCTATGAAGGTTTGGATAGGCCAGTTCCAGAGTGATATGATCTGTGACGCCTGTCACGGGGAAAGGCTCAAGCCGGAGGCTCTGTCGGTGTATGTTGGCGGAAAGAACATAAATGAAGTATGTAAACTCAGCGTCAAGGACTGCTATGATTTCTTCCTTTCTCTGAATCTTACTCCTTCACAGGAAAAGATTTCAGGTCAGGTAATGAAGGAAATAAGGTCAAGGCTGAAGTTCCTTATGAATGTGGGACTCAACTACCTTACGCTTAACAGAAACGCATCCACTCTGTCAGGCGGAGAAGCCCAGAGAATAAGGCTTGCAACCCAGATAGGATCTGCCCTGAGCGGAGTGCTGTATGTTCTTGATGAGCCTTCAATCGGGCTTCACCAGCGGGACAACCAGAAACTCATTGATACCCTTCTGAACCTCAGGGACCTTGGAAACACGGTACTTGTCGTGGAGCATGATGAGGCAACCATAAGAAGTGCGGACTACGTTGTGGACATGGGACCCGGAGCGGGGGAGAACGGCGGAGAGGTGATTGCACAGGGAACACCTGAGGAGGTTGCCGCAAATCCGCAGAGTATTACAGGGCAGTTCCTCTCCGGTAAAATAACAATTCCCGTGCCGCTTGTCAGAAGAACCGGAAACGGCATGCACCTGATTGTGCGCGGAGCCAGGAAAAACAACATACACAATGTGGATTTTGACTTCCCGCTCGGAAAACTCATAGTGCTTACCGGTGTTTCCGGAAGCGGAAAGAGCACAATACTCAACCAGATTCTCACACCCGCATTGAGGAACCATTTCAACAAAAAGAAGGAAAACCCGGACAACTGTCCTTACACACGTATTGAAGGTCTTGAGAACATTGACAAACTCATACATATAGACCAGAGCCCCATAGGAAAGACTCCACGCTCCAACCCGGCAACCTATGTGGAGTTCTTCGGCCAGATCAGGGACCTGTTTGCATCTCTTCCGGAGAGCAGGGCAAGGGGTTACAGACCCGGGCGCTTCTCGTTCAACGTGGCCGGAGGCCGCTGCGAGCACTGCAAGGGAGACGGAACGCTCAAGATTGAGATGAACTTCCTCCCGGATGTCTACGTTACCTGTGACGTCTGTCACGGAAAGCGCTTCAATCAGGAGACACTTTCGGTCAAATACAAGGGAAAGAACATAAGTGAAGTCCTTGAAATGACCGTCTCGGAGGCATTGAGGTTCTTTGAATCGGTCCCGGTTCTCAAAAGAAAGCTTCAGACTCTGGAGGACGTGGGTCTTGGATACATTCACCTGGGGCAGAGTGCCACAACGCTTTCCGGCGGTGAAGCCCAGAGGATCAAACTTGCCCTTGAACTGAGCAAGATCGGAACCGGAAAGACCCTCTACGTGCTGGATGAGCCCACAACCGGCCTTCATTTTGCAGATGTGAAGAAGCTTATGGAGGTTGTTGACCGGCTTGTGGACAACGGCAACACGGTGGTTCTCATTGAACACAACCTGGATGTGATAAAACTTGCGGACTGGATTATTGACCTGGGTCCCGAGGGCGGTGACGGCGGCGGAAAAATTGTTGCACAGGGCACTCCCGAGGATGTTTCTCTTTGCAAAGCTTCCTACACAGGTTATTATCTGAATGAGATTTTGAACGCTTAATGAATATAAGGAAAACCCTTCTGATTCTAGTCTTTCTTCTCACTGCATGCTTTGTTGCGGCGGACTCCTACAAGGTCCGGATAGTCAGTGCGGACGAAATGACCGTCTCGGATGACAGGGTTGCCCTTTCGGGCGATGTTGTCATCTCCTTTGACGTTACAAATGAGGAAGGGGGAAATGCCAAAGAGAGAAAACTCTCCGCCCGGTCAATTGTAATCTCCACCGATGCAAAGATACTTGAAGCTTCCGGCGGAGTTCTGCTGGAGGAGGGGAAGGAAGATACATTCTCCGGAGAGAGCCTTGTACTCAACTGGGACTCAATGGACGTTGTTGTCTTTTACGGAAACAGCTCGTCCGACCGCAAGAGTTCACAGGACAAGACAGTTCATTTCTACTCAACGGGAAAAACCATACATTATGACGGTGAGGAGAACGTGGTGTTCTTCACCGACGGCGTAATTGCAACAAAGGCAAAGGACCCGTACTGGTCGGTCAGTGCAAAGAGGATTGCGCTTCTTGAGTCCGACATTTTCTTTGAAAACGCCACAATAAAAATAGGAAGGGTGCCCGTGCTCTGGGTCCCGCTGTTCTTCTACCCGGGCACAAGGCTTGCTTTCAACCCCGCAATAGGTTTCTCAAGCACCAGGGGTATGTTCATGAATACAACCTATGAGCTGTACGGAGTAAACCCGGCTATCGGTGTAACATCAACATCCTCAAGAAAGGACAAACTCAATTCAGATGATGACAAGACTGGTCTCAGGGGAGCCGGCACCGCGGTCCTCAGTTTCCTGAGTTCTGATTCAGGAGATACAATCCGTGACGGACTTATCTACAAGGAGATAGAGGACAAGGAAGCCCTGTCTCCGCTTGAGAAGTGGGCACGTGACACGGGCAGTTATTTCTCCTTCATGGCAGACGTCTATGAGAGGGCCGGAGTTGCCGCAGGTTATGCCACCAAGGACATACTCTTTGACAAAAAGCTCACGCTGGAGTCCCAGGGTATGGTTTCATATACAAAAACGCCCCTGGCTTCAAACTATAAGAAAACAAGGTACGCGGTGGATTTCTCCGCCCAGTACAAGACGGGAGACACAAACTTCAAGGTGTCCCTTCCCGTATATTCGGACCCGGAGATGAGGTCCACATATTTCAACAGAAACACGGTTCTGGGGCTGGACTCGGTATTCGGTTCTTACCAGTATTTCCCCACAACCTATACCTCCACAAGTACCTACAGCTGGACTGCGGAGGGCTCCACAAAGTTCTCTTACGGAGATCTTCTCACTTTGAACATAAACTCCGTGAAATCCCAGGTTGACTGGAAGTGGAATCCCACTGAGGGAAAGTTCAAGGTGACATCGGCCCAGGTGCCAAACCTCAGGGCCACGGTCTCGGGAACTATCTTTGAATTCCGCGGAAAGGACAGCAAAACAGAGAAGGAAAAGGGTTATTCCAACGAACTTGCCCGTGAATTCTATGAGGAGTACAGCTTCATCACGGAAAACGAGGACATGGAGCATCTGGATGCAGTTCCCTCGTACTATGGGATAAATCCCTACAATGCACCGTTTGTAAATACCGTTGAAACACTTACAAGGGAAGGGGGACAACTCAAGTCCTCCTACAGCGTTACCGGAAACCTCAAGAACACACTGGGTGAGGAATGGGAAAAGGATGACCTTTCTGCAAACCTGAGCGGAACATTCAAACTTGAAGGTTCGGTTCCGGGCAAGTGGATGACCTTTGTCCACTCCCTGGTCCCCGAGTATACATACCTCAGGGATGAGAAGGACAACCTGACGGTTACCTCAAAACTTCCCTCAAGATTTACGGCAAACTTCCCGAAAATCGGGCTTACATATGTTCTGAATGCAAACCTGTTCACATATTCGGAAAAGAGTGAGGTAAAGACCTTTGAGACCCTTGAATGGTCAAAGACCTTCATAACCGCCCACTCAGTCAAACTTTCCAGAAGACTGGGATACTTCACCCTGAGTGCCGAGCAGGCCTTAAGACCCCTGGAGCTTTCAACAACCCCGGGTTTCAGCTTCTCGAATGCAGGTGTATCGGTTTCCGGAGACATTGTCCTTTACAATGAGAAGGATGACATGCTTGACGGAAGCAAGGCACATCTGAACCTTGGAATCAGCAAGAGTATATGGAAGTTCACTCTGAACAACACTTATACATTCCCCTATGATGACTGGGAAGGGTACTCGGCAACCCAGAGTTTCGGTCTTAAACTGTTTAAGGACAAGCTCAGCCTTTCGGAGACTTCCGAGTTCGAGAAGCAGTTTGAATTCAAGAAGATGACAGTGCAGCTCTCGTTTGACGAATGCTCGGCATCCATGTCCTTCAAGGACAGTGATTTCACAAAGGACCGCCTGCGCGTCATTCTCAAGAAGAGTGTCAAACCGTTCTACAGGTGGAAGAACAGGATAGGCTTTGAGGGAACCTTTGCCACGGACTTCAACTATGATTTTGCCAACAAGTACTCGGCAAGCCTCAATGCCTCGGTCCAGTTCAACTTTGCAGTAAGTGAATTCCTTGACATGTCCGTGGCTTTCTCATCCTCGAACAACAGGTTCTACAAGTACTACGAGGACGATGTCTTCAAGTTCGACCTTCTGTGGAAAGACCTTCTCAAGTCATTTGATTTCTTCGGTGACGGAAGAAGCCAGACCTCGTTCGCACTGAACAACGTAAAGGTCTCAATTGTCCACTATATGAGTGCATGGAACCTCTACATGGACGCAAAGGCCTCCATACAGACGGACAGCTACAACAAGCAGGTCTGGGTTCCGGAAATTTCGGTCTACGTACAGTGGAACGACATTCCCGAACTGAAGGTTGAAAACTACTACAACATGAAAACAAAAGAATGGGAGAAATAGAATTGATATCGGGTTATGTAATTGAAAACGCCGACTCGCTGAGACAGATCTGCGGCCCCAACGACTGCAACATTCCATACCTTGAGCAGCTCACCGGCTGCCGCATGGCCGTAAAGGGAAACAGAATAGAGTTCACGCAATCGCCGGAAGGCGGGGACCTTATTATAAGGCTTCTGGACAGGCTTGTTGAGCTGAGCGCCGTATCCGACGATATTTCAGGCCAGGACATCCTCATGGAGTTCAAGGCCCTGGACGGCAGAGCGGAGGACGGCGGATCCAGAGTCATAATGGTTGGAACAAGGACCATCTGTCCCAAGGGCGTGAAGCAGACGCAGTACGTCAGGGCAATGGAAAGCTCCCAGGTCATCTTTGCCGTGGGACCGGCCGGTACCGGAAAGACATTTCTTGCCACAAACTGGTGTCTGGGTGAACTTCTCAGCGGCAGGAAGAACAAGATTGTCATAACAAGACCGGTTGTCGAGGCGGGTGAGAACCTTGGTTTTCTTCCCGGAGACCTTTCCCAGAAACTCAATCCCTACCTCAAGCCACTGTATGACAGCATGGAGGCCACTCTTTCCCCAAATACCGTCAAGCGTCTGGAGGAGAGCGGGCAGATTGAGATTGCTCCTCTGGCATACATGAGGGGCCGCAGTCTCAACAACGCCTGCGTGATTCTTGATGAGGCCCAGAATACCACCGTGGGGCAGATGAAAATGTTCCTCACTAGGCTGGGCGAGAATTCGTGTGCTATAATTACCGGAGATGTTACACAGACCGATCTTCCCCATAACCAGAGGAGCGGCCTTGTGGATGCACTTGAGAGGCTGGAGGGTGTTGAAGGTGTTTCTTTCATAAGATTCTCCGGAAAGGATACCGTCCGGTCCAGGATAGTGCAGAGGATAATCAGTGCCTATGAAAAATAAGAGTGCATTACACAAGACGGCATTTCAGAAAGTACCTGTATATGTGGTTTTTCTCTGTGTTTTTCTTCTTTCTGCCTCATCGGTTGTTCTTGCAGGACTGCTGAAGGTTAACACAGGTGCCGAGTACAGACGTTACATTGTAAGTCTCAAACCCGGTCATCTGGCGGAAGAGAATATAATTGCCAAGACAAATGTTGATGTAATAGATGAAGAGGTTACTGCGGAAAACCGCAAGGCTGCAGGGGAGGCTGTTCTTCCAGTGTTTTCCTATTCAATGGAAAGCACAGTGAGAATGATCAACGGATATGACAGTGTAAGACAAGCATATATTGCCGGAGATTATGATGCGGTGGAGGCGGCTTTGGGTCATGAACTCAGAGAAAGGCTGGAAAACCTTACAAACAGGACCATTCTTTCATCTGTTTATGAGATTCTGCTGTACATATGCCGTACAGGATATTTTGAAGCTTCAGAGGTTGCACAGGCCTTTGCAGACGGCTACAGCGCAATTACAGTAACCAACAACTTCTTTGACGACGGACAGGGAGAAGCCGAGGTGGATCTTGATTCCGGTGTCATCACAACGCTTACCGTCACCTCATATATCATTGACCTGCTCAATACCTATGCCGGCAATATGGAGATGAGGGATGTCTATCTGATCCGTGATATTCTCCTTGTCTTCCTGGAGCCCAACGTCCATTATGACGACCTGCTTTTCGCAGAGAGGGTTCAGAAAGCCATGGATGCGGTGGAGCCCACGGTCATTCACTTCAACCGCGGAGATATGATCCTTGAGCGTGATACTGTTGTAACCGAGCATCAGATCCACATTCTTTCGCTTTTGGGCAACCAGACGGCACTTTCAATTGAGGAGTCCATTTCGGACTTTGTGTTCCTGTTTGCCATAATCCTGCTTCTCATGATCATTTTTGTGAGCAATACAAACGGTGACAGGAAAAGGCTCTGCATTTACTGCTACTCAATGACAGTGCTTATCATGCTCTCCATGCTGGCTACGTACTTCAATGTGACTTACTCGCTCTTCCGCTATAACGTAGTCTTCATCGAGCCGTTCCTTCCTGTACTATTTGTGCCTGTTTTCATGACAATGGCCACAGGACAGAAGATAACCGGTATTGTTTCATCACTGATAATAAGCACGGCCACGCTGTTCCTGCCGGATACCTCAATTCTCACATTCTTCTATTCGGTTGCATGCGGTTCTGCCGGAGTATTCCTGGTACGTTTCTTCAACAGACGTCTGGATTCCTTCTTCCAGTGGGTCACGAACATACTTGCAATCTGTGCCATTGATGCATTCTTCATTTTCAGGGAAGGCGGCTTTGAGTTCATCCTCATCTCCTTCATGGGAAGTGCGGTCAATGTCACTGTGGCCATTCTGCTCATACTCATCCTGCTTCCGTTCTATGAGAAGATATTCAAGCTTCCCACAAAGTTCAGGCTCAACGAACTGGCATTCTCCGAGAATCCGCTTCTCAAGCGCCTTGAGCAGGCAGCTCCGGGAACCTACAGCCACAGCAAGAACGTGGCGGACCTTGCCAGAAATGCAGCTGTAGCCATAGGCGCCGATGAGATGATTGCCTATGTAGGCGGTCTGTACCATGACATCGGAAAGACCGAGCATCCCGAGTACTTTGTCGAGAATCAGGCGGGTGAGAACAGACATGATGATCTGAACCCCAACATGTCGGCTTCAATCATCAAGAACCATGTCCGTGCCGGAGCCCAGAGGGGTAGGGAAGCCGGACTTCCGTCCGAAATTGTGGATATTATTGCAAACCACCACGGAAACGACGTTATCTCCTACTTCTACTATGAAGCCAAGAAGGACCTGGAGAACAATGAGATGGGTCACAACTCCGAGGTCAGGTCCGAGGACTTCAGGTATCAGGCCCAGATTCCGTCTTCAAGGGAATGCGCAATTGTCATGATCTGTGACGGTATTGAGGCGGCCGCAAGGACAATCAATGCCCCCACGCCGGCCAAGTTTGCCAAGCTGATCAACCAGATTATCCTTTCAAAGATTGAAAGGGGACAGTTGAACGATTCAAAGCTCACCCTTGAGGATATAGACACCATCAGCAAATCAATTCTCAAGACGCTCTCGGCCCAGTACCACTCCAGAATCGAATATCCTGATGAGAACAAGGACAAGGAAAAGGAAAAGGAAAAGAAAGAATGAATTCAATCCTGGTAGATTACGCAAAACCTGAATACAGAAAATCTGCACCCGCCAAAGAGGTTTCAGCCTTTCTGAAGGCTGTGTGCAGCGAAGAGGGCATAGACGGTGCTGAATTCTCCGTCACCTTCATTGACGAGGAGGAGATGCACGGCCTGAACAGGCAGTACAGGGGCATAGATGACAGCACTGACATCCTCAGTTTTGCCGCCCAGGACGGCAACGATGAGTTTGCCTTCATTTCCGGCCCCCGCAGGTTCAGGAACCTGGGCGATATTCTTATCTGTCCTGAGATTTTTGCAAGAAATGCGGAGGAGTTCGGAGTTTCTTTTGATGAAGAACTTCATAGACTTCTGATTCACGGTGTATTACACTTAAATGGAATGGATCATAAATCCAATGATGCCTCTGAGCCCATGCTCAGACATCAGGAAGATATATTGATTAAACTGTATCTTAAATCCAAAAAGGAGGATTAAAGTGAAGAATTCATTAAAGAAAGTGCTCAGTGTTCTTCTTCTTTCAGTAATTATCATTGCCTCTGTATCCGCACAGGCAATCTATGAAAGATCAGAAAAGCCGTACCTCGGAAAGACAGTCATTCTGCATTCAAACGATGTTCACGGTGCACTTGAAGGTTATGCTTACATGCCCGTTCTCAGAGAGAAATTCGAGAGCCAGGGTGCCACGGTTCTGGTTGCCGATGCCGGTGACTTCACAAACGGAAACACATATGTAAGCTACAGCAAGGGTCTTGATGCCATACTTCTCATGAACGCAGCAGGCTATGATTTTGCCGGTTTCGGTAACCATGAGTTTGACTTCGGTTATGATAATATCAAGAACAACGTTGCCCAGGCAAATTTCCCCATGCTCTGCGCCAACATTCTTGACGGTGACTACTACATCGGTTATCCCTATATCTGGCTTGAGGAGAACGGAACATCCATCATGGTTATCGGTCTTGATACTCCTGTAACACAGACAAAGGTAAACCCCGTATTTGTCAAAGACCTCACCTTCCTTGAAGGACAGGCTATGTTCAACAAGGTCCAGGAGATAATTGACTTCGGTAAGAAGGCCGGAATTGCAGATGTTGTTGTCATTCTTTCCCACCTCGGAGTTGATGATGAGGAAATGGGCAACAGATCAATCGACCTTTACCACAACGTCAAGGGTATTGACCTGATTATTGATGCACACGCACATGTTGTCATGACAGAAGGCCCTGACAAGGAGCCCATCCAGTCAACAGGAACACAGTTCGCAAATATCGGTGTTGTTGTAATTGATACTCTCAAGGGTGTTGTCGAAGATCACTACCTTATCCCCTGCGAAGGTCTTGAAAAGGATCCCAAGGTTGAGGCTCAGGCCAAGGCAGTCATGGACAAGGTTCAGGCAGCTTACGGTGCAGTATTTGCAAAATCAGAGGTTACTCTCAACGGTGCAAAGTCCGGTCCCGGTAACAGAGACAGCGAGACAAACAACGGTGACCTGATTACAGATTCAATGATGTGGTATGTCCTCAAGGACGGTAAACTCAAGGTTCCCACAGAAGATATCGTAGCAGTTACAAACGGCGGTGGAATCCGTGCCAAGATTGTTCCCGGCGATGTTTCAATGAATGACGTCAAGACAGTCCTGCCGTTCGGAAACACAATTGCTGTTATCTACGTAAAGGGTGAGACACTTCTTGAAGCTCTTGAAGCATCAACATACATGCTGCCCATCGGCGGTTTCCCGCAGGTTGCAGGCATCAAGTACACAATTGATACTTCAAAGGCATTTGACCAGGGAGCTCAGTATCCGGATTCAACATACTTCGCACCCAAGTCAATCCAGCGTGTGACAATTGAGAACATCAACGGCAAGCCGTTTGATCCCGCAAAGACATATGCTGTCATCACAAACAACTTCTGTGCAGTAGGCGGAGACACATACTATGCATTCGCTGCTACAACAGACCAGTTTGATACAGGTATTCCTCTTGATGAGGCTCTTGTAGCTTTCATCACAGAGGCACTCGGCGGAGTTATCGGTCAGGAATATGCCGAACCGCAGGGTCGTATCACAGTTCTGTGATTTCTCCTGAAGAGATAATTGAAGCCGGAGCTTTTGTTCCGGCTTCTTTGTTTTTAATTATTCAGCAGAAGGAATGAAGATTTTCCGGCCGTCTGCGTCCGAGTAAACAGTTCCGTCAATGCTGGGAATAAGAAGAACATCTCCCGGCATTACTTCACGTGTAAGACCGTTTACCGAACTGAGTGTTGAAGGTTTGATGAAATTGGACCATGCAATTGAGACTGCAGTTTCACCTTCGGTAACGGTGTGGTTTGTGAATGTAACCGTCTGCATCTGACTTTCCCTGAGCGTTGAAACACTTTCAAGAGAAACGGCAAGTGGTGCAGCCTGAATGATAACTTCCTCCTCCGGGGTGGTCTGACTGATTGCAGGGGCAGGGGAGGAAACCGGAAGTTCAACGGACTGCGGAACATCTTCATCAGGCATTACAAGAGGAGAACTCACATGGGTCTCATGTTCCGGTTTTATTTCCTCTTTCACGTCGGCAAAGAAAACAAGAAGTGCTGTTATGCCTGCAATAAGAAGGGCAAGGATTACCAGTACAATGATCAGACGGGACATTCCGTCCCTTTTTCTGGCCTTGTTCACCCTCTCAATTATGTCATCATAGTTGTTTCTGCTCATTTGACTTTTACCGGAAAAGAAAGATAATGGAATTATGTCATCAGTACCGCAAAAAGGCAACATAAGCAGAATCCTGCTGGCTTTAACCCTGCTGGCTGTAATCTCAGTTCTTGTCATTGTTGCCGGAAGAATATTCAGTTTCGGTGTACGTTCGGGAAAATACGTGAATCCCAATGTTGCCTCACATGTTGTTGAAGGTACTGTCTATGACCATTCGGGAAGGCCTCTTTCCATGCAGGTTCCTGTATACGATGAGGACGGAAATACTGTTTCCAGAGCCAGAACCTATCCAGCCAACTTCCATGCAGCCCAGCTCATAAGTGAAGTTGAGGACAGGTATAAAGCCCTCATTGCCCCGCGTCCTGCCTTTGCAGAGGCAGTAACCTACGGCTCTGATGTCTATCTGACCATCGATTTTGACCTTCAGTACATTCTTGATCTGGCTGTTCAGGATGTTTACAGAATCCAGAGGCCAAGCCATGTCACAGCTTTCATTCTGGATGCCGGGACAGGTGAGATAAGGGCAGCCTCAAACTATCCTTACTATGATCTCAATAACAGTACAATAAAGTCCGAAAACCGCACATATGTCTCAAATCTTTCCATTGACGGTAAGGTTTATACTCCCACGTTCATTTCAAAAATAGAGAACTATCTGGGGCAGGTTGTTTCAACCGGAAAGGATATGGATCTCAAGGCGGACGGTTTTACCGCAGATCTTCCCTCAACAATCTCAATGATCTCCAGGGCCAACAGGTCAAACAGCTCAATAATCACCGCTCTTCCTGCATCAAATCCCAGATTCTACGTATTCATAGGTTCCTGGAATCCCACCGAGGCTCTGGATGACAATTCTGTACTTCTCAATGCCGTGAGCATGGTGGAATCCGGAATGCGTGCCCAGAACAAGATCTGAAAAGAAAAAGGGGATTGTCGCGAAAAATAGCAATGGACCCTTTATATTTCAAAACGCTAAAATGGCCGACTTATATTGAACGACGTTGAACAACACTGAACTTGCTTGAACTTCCCTGCACCTTCTTGCACCTCAAAGAGAAGGTTTATGTTGAAAACCTGGATGCAAAACATGTGCAGAGCCAACGCCTGCACTCTGCCTTCCCGCTAAGGCTACTACGGCCAGCGGGAGTCAGGATTCCGGCTGCCTCTGCACAGGTTGTTGCACAGGTTTTCAACA
>CAMZFA010000006.1 GCA_947305945.1 uncultured Spirochaetales bacterium
TCTGAACATCCTTCGGCTTTACGTAAACAGTTCTCATATTCAACACCTTTGTAAATTATTGCTGCCTGCGCATTTGCTTCCGTGCATCCTTGGAAAACCGTGGGAAAGGGATTGTTTGGTTTCCTAAGCGGAAGGCTTGTGCAGACGCACGGATGAAACTATATATATTTAATTATTTCTTGTCTAGCGGTAGTTTTAGATTTTCTTCAATTTTGCCATGCCGCTGACAAAGGTTCCGGTCCGCCCGTCCTCGAATCTGATGACAAGGATGTCCTTGTTGCCGAACTTGTTTATCCTCTCAACCACGCCCTTGCCCATGAGGTCGCTCTCAGCCTTGTCTCCCACCTGCCAGTCGGTCACGGGTTTGACCTGCTGTTCTTCGGTTTTGGGCTTTTTGATGAGTGTTGCCTTGGGCTTCCAGTCATCTTCGTATCTGTCACGGGAAGGCTTGATGTATTTGGTACTGTAATCGGTTGTATCTCTTGAAGTTGAGTTGTTCTTGTAAGACCTGTAGGAGTTGTAGGAAGAGTACGGATTTCCGCCATAAGAACCGCCGCCGTAGGACCCGTATGATCCGGCGCCGTAAACCCCGTAGCCTCCGTAGGAAGGCTTTTTATACTCAACCTCATCATGCTTCTCAATGTGGTCCTTGTTGATTTCCGACAGAAAGCGGGAGGGGGTGTGCATGCTGGTGCGGCCCCACATCATTCTGGAGGCGGCGCTGAGGATGTAGAGTTCCTTTCTGGCACGGGTGAAGGCCACGTAGCAGATGCGGCGCTCCTCCTCAAGGTCGGCCTCCGTCCAGCCCTCACGGAGGGAGGGGAAGACCTCGTCTTCCATGCCGGTGACAAAGACACGGTCAAACTCAAGGCCCTTGGTGTTGTGCATGGTAATCAGGGTCACACCCTCGGTGGCCCTGCCCTCGGTCTGTTCGAGGGAGGACGGATCCAGGGAGACATACTCCAGGAAGGCATGGATGCCCTCTATGCCGGCACAGAAGGCCTCGGCGGTGAGCATGTTCACCAGCTGATTCAGGTTTTCAACTCTGGATGAGTCTGAAGCGTGTTCGTCTTTGTCTCTTTTGGTATAAAGTTCCATTATTCCGAACTCTGCCAGAAGTTTACGTAACAATGTACTGTTATCTGTTTTATCAAGGTCTTTATATCCGCTTTCCCAGGCGCGGATAAACTCCTGAAGGCCGGTTGCGGCCTTGCCCTTTATCTCTCCGTCCTCCATGAGGGAGCGGGAGGCTGAGAGCATGTTCCCGCCCTTTGCTATTATTTTCTCCACTGTGGCCGGGCCGATTCCGCGGGTGGGCTTGTTGACCATGCGCTCAAAGGCCACGCTGTCCATGGGATTGGCAAGGAGGCTTGTGAGGGCTATGGCATCTCGCACTTCCTCGCGGTCGTAGAACCGCAGTGATCCTACTATCCTGTAGGGTATGTTGTTCATGATGAAGAGGTCTTCAAAGGCCTTTGACTGGGCGTTGGTTCGATAGAGGACCGCGCTGTTGTTCATGCTCTCACGGCTTGAGTGCTTGAGTATGTCCACAACCTTGCGGGCCTCGTCATACTCGGTGTTGACAAAGTAGACCACAGGCTTTTTGCCGCCCTGATTCTCGGCACTGAGGTTCTTGGCGGCACGGGAGGTGTTGTGGCTTATCACATCTTTGGCGGCGTTGAGAATCTGTTCGGTGCAGCGGTAGTTCTTACCCAGAACAACTGTCTTTGTATTCTTGAAGGTCCTGGGAAAGTTCAGGATGTTCTCAACCTGGGCTCCGCGGAAGCGGTAGATGCTCTGATCATCATCTCCCACAACGCAGAGGAAGGTCTGCGGGCCTTTGAGAAGCTGCAGAAGCAGGAACTGGGCAGTGTTGGAATCCTGATACTCATCCACCAGGATGACCTTGAAGCGGCTGTGGATGTAGGAGGTAACCTCCGGATGGTTCTTGAGCAAGGTGATGCTCTTTAAGATCATGTCCGCAAAGTCAACGTTGCCGGTCTGGTCCAGACGGCTCTGGTAGGCGTTGTAGTACGCAGTGAGCTGGGTGTTGAAGGCCGGCGGTTTCTGCATGCGGTCCTTGAGACCGGCAATCTTTTTTGCAGCGTCATCTATATCTTTCTTGGGATGGTTGGGAAAGCACTGCTGCAGAAGGGCGGCGCTTTCACGGTCATCGTAGATTGTGAAATTCTTTGAAAGGCCGGCTTCTTCGAAGTATCGGCGCAAAAGCCAGACACCGAAGGAGTGGAAGGTGCGGATCATGCACTGGGAGGCCGTTTCGGGGCCCACGTAGGCGGCCACGCGGTCGCGCATTTCGGCGCAGGCCTTGTTGGTGAACGTAACAGCCAGAATCTCCCAGGGCCTTGCCAGACCGCTGAGGATTGTGTAGGCAATTTTGGTGGTGATTACGCGGGTCTTGCCGCTGCCGGCGCCCGCAAAAACAAGGAGCGAGCCGTCATTGATCAGAACGGCCTGCCTCTGCTGTTCGTTGAGGCCTTCAAGGAGGCGCTGAGCTTCAGTCTGCGCTTTTTCAGTCAATTTTCACAGCCTCCAGGTCTATTCCGTTCACGCGCACCACGGTGCAGTTGTAAAGCTGACCGGCCTGCATTGAAGTCCCGTTCACCACGGTCAGGCCGTCCACCTCGGGTGCCTGGGCGTAGATTCTGCCTATGGCCATGGTCCCGTCCTCCATCACTTCCTCAATCAGTACGCGCAGGGTGCGGCCTATGAAAGTGTGCAGTGCCTGGCTGGTTATCTTCTGCTGGGTGGCTTCAAGCTTCTTCTGCCACCTGGCGGCCTGTTTGCACAGGGCCTTGTGCTCCTCTTCACTGGTCATCTCAAAGGCCGGCGTGTCCTCCTCAAGGGAGTAGATGAACGAGCCCATCCAGGTGAAACGGCAGCGCTTGATGAAGTTGTGGACTATCTCAAAATCCTGCTCGCAGTCTCCCGGGAAGCCCAGCATGATTGTGGTCCTGATCACGCTGTCCGGCATGGCCTGCCTGATTTTCTCAACAAGCTCTGCATAGCTGTCCTGGTCCCCGGTCCTCTTCATGGGCCTGAGCAGGTGGGCACTTGCATGCTGGAATGGGATGTCAAAGTAGTGCATGACCTTCCTGCAGTCCTTGATGGTGGCTATTATCTCGTCGGTCATCCAGTCAGGATGGATGTAGAGCATCCTGATTGCAAAGTCCCCCTCAACGGCATCAAGGGCCTTCAGAAGATGGGCAAAATGGCTCCTGCCGTCAAAATCATAACCGTAGGCCGCAAGGTCCTGGGCCACGATATTGATCTCCTTTATCCCTTCACTCACAAGGCGCCTTGCCTCGGCGATGACTGCACGCTCCGGCCTGCTTCTCAGGCTTCCCCTGATAAGCGGGATGGCACAGTAACCGCAGCGGTGGTTGCAACCCTCGGAGATTTTGAGGTATGCGCTTCCGGGGTAGTTGAACAGCCTGTTTCTGGTATCATCCTCACTGTCCGGGTCGGGATAGTCAGGAGTAAGGCGCACCAGGGTTTGTAAGTCTTCATTACTTTCTGCTTTATTTTCAAGTGTGTCAACGAGTTGGGTTATCTGATTGAGGTCCCTATTTCCAAAGATTGCATCGGCCTCGGTGAGCTCTTTCTCAAGCTCGTCCGCATAGCGCTGGGACAGGCAGCCGGCAACAACAATCTTTGCCTGGGGGTATTGGTTTCTCAGTTCGAAGAAGGTGTTTACCGACTCCTCGCGTGCGCTTTCAATGAAGCCGCAGGTGTTGACAATGATGAGGTCCGCGTTGTCGGCGTCCTCAGCAATTCTCATGCCTGCCTTTTCAAGTCTGTGAGCCATGACTTCGGCATCTACCTGGTTCTTGGCGCACCCGAGGTTTTCAAAATAAACGGTCTTCAGTTTTTTACTCATATAACACTCAGAATACTGCTATGTGATTGTGTCAGAAACATCAGATTTGAACAAGAGAAGATGAGTCTCTGAGGTAGCACAGATAACCTGTGACCTCCATGTCCGGATAAGCGGCAGAGGCTGCCTTCATGTATGTGTCCACCTGGGCCCTGTGTTCCTCAGGATCCTTTATTATGTCCGTCTTGAAATCTATCACTATTATTTTGCCGGCCTCTCTGTCTTCAACCATGAGGTCTATGCTCCCGCTGAGCATTCTGCCAAGTTCATTGTCATACATCAGGAATCTGCGTTCGGGGTACAATGTGCAGTTGTTTTTCTTCAGATCCTCAAAGAAAGAGCTGTCAAGGAAGGAACGGGCAAGGTACCTGGCATCCTGAATGAACAATGTCTTTTCAGCGTCACTGAGCTGCGGAAGGGACGGCTCTTTCTCCTTGTTCAGTATCTCAGCTTCTATGAGTCCGTGGACATAGGTTCCGAAATCCGTCTGCAGACCGCGCTCCTGCAGGAAACTGTCGGAATCCAGACCCGCAAGGATGATTCCGTGCCTTTCCTCATGGGCCTGTGCAGACAGGGATGTGACGGCAACCGTATCACTTTCAAAGTCAAACCCGTCTTCCTCTGCGTTCTGATACCAGGGGGCATTGTACTTCAGTTTTTCCTCCGTCAGGCGGCCTGTGGAGAAGGTCTGCCCAAGGGGAATTCTTTCAAATGTCCTGAGCTCCAGATAAGACGGAACATTCTGAACCTTCAGTTCAGTGCTGTCCTGTATTATATTTGTGGAGTTCAGAAGAAGTTCATAGAGGGTGGAGGCTGTCTTTTCAACATTGGGTGCACAGGAGAAGACAAGATGCTGCTCGGCTCTGGTTGCAGCCACATAGAACAGGCGTTTGAGCTCTGCATAGTTTTTCAGTTTCTCATCATCTCCGAAGATCTTTGTCCTGAGATTCACAAGTCTCCGATTGTTTTTATCCTTTTCCGGTGTAAGGGGCAGCCAGAGTCTGTCATTGACCACCTTCAGTTCGGTAGACTTGTCCAAATTGGTCTGGGCATCCATGCCGGCAATTATGACTATGGGGTACTGAAGGCCCTTTGATTTATGGATGGTCATCATCCGGACTCCGTCCGTGTGGTCTCCGAACACCTTCAGATCCTTGCGTCCCAGACTCCCGTCCTTTATGTAAGACCTCAGTTCGTCAAGGAACGAGACCAGGTCTCCGCCTCTGCTTTCACAGTCTGATGCCAGTGCATAGAGCCAGACATAGTGCTCTCCGTAGACCTGATTTGCAGGGTTTGTAATGATGAATGCCCTGTATCCAAGATCAAACCAGATATAGTCCAGTGCTGCACGGAAACCCTTCTGCACCACCGTATTCTGCAGTTTTTCAATGTTCTGCTCTTCCAGTGCCATGCTTATGGGGCTGTTCATAACAGCCTTTCTGCATATCTCATCATCCGGATAGACAAGGAGGTTGAGAAGACTGTAGAAGTCACTTACAACGGCTTCCTGCATCAGGTCCCGGGTCTGGGTAAGGGTGTAGGGAATGCCGCTAAGTCTGAATGCCTTCTCATATTCTCCCTGGTGTGTGAGGGTGCGCTGAAGAACAGCTATATCCGAAAAGACCGGGCGCCTTCCTCCGGGAAGAAGCCATTTGTCCGTGCCTGTCATTTCAAGTATGAGGGATGCAAGGGAGGCTGCCTCACTTGCTCCGTATGAAGCCATATCCGGTTGTACGTCATTTCTGCCCGGATGAAGGCATATGTTGAGCATGGTTCTTGAGGTAACTTCCTGTTTTCTGCCGCTGTCCAGAGGTTTGAATACAGCCTCATAGTCCTCTTTGCTGTCTGCCATGAGGAGGCCGAACATGCTGTTGAAATTATCAACAAGAGAGGGTGTGCTTCTGAAGTTTGTTTCAAGTTCTATCAGCTGTCCTCCGGCAAGCTCTATTTCCGTCTGCATGCGCTTGAAAACACTTACATCTGCACCCCGGAAGCGGTAGATACTCTGCTTTTCGTCTCCTACAAGAAATATTTTGCCCTCTTTCAGATCCTGAGGACGGGGAATGTCCGTGCTGAACAGTTCATCTTTTTCCGCAAGCAGGTAGAGAAGTTTCCTGTAGTCATCATTGTTGTCCTGAAACTCGTCAATCATCACATAGGAGAAGGCGTTCTTGTACTTCTGCCTGATGGCGCGGTTTTTCAGAAGTATGTCTATGCTCATTTTCATGGCATCCGAGAATGACACCTTTCCGGTTGAGCGCCTGTAGGTCAGTGCACGGTTTTCCATCTCGGAGAACATTGAATAGGCGTTTTCCACTGCTTCCCTGTTATCGAGGGTCTTCTTGTAAAGAAGGTATTCGGACAGTGCCTGTTTGATTTTTTTCTTTATTGCGGAAACAATTTCCGTCTGGCCCGCACTTCCTTTTCTTGAGAATTTCACGTTCTCAAATGCATTGTCATCCCCGTTTCTGAAGGCCTGCAGTGCCGCTTTTTCGGCTTCATCTGCCGGAAACAGATCAACGTAGGCGGCTACGGAACTCTCCAGGGTCTGTCTTGCCCTGTCCACATTGTCCTCTGCAAGTTCAAGATAAGCCTGTGCTCCCTGCTCTCCGACAAGAGGGTTCACCAGGTTTGAGAGGTTTGCCGTAAGGCAGAGCATGTCAATTATTCTTGAAGAGGAAAAACAGGTCAGAAGATACTTTCCCGCAGGTTTTTCGGTGTATTCCTCCAGCAGTTTCAGCGCCGTTTCCCTGTAGGCCTTATCCGCCTCTTCCTGCTGCTCAATGCCGAATGACGGGCTTATTCCGTAGCGCCTGCAGTCCTGTCTTACTATCTCATGGCAGAAGCTGTCCACGGTGCTGATACGGGCCTTTGTGAAGATGGCAAGCTGGTCTGTAAGGTTGTTTTTAACCAGCAGTTCCCTGATTCTCTGCTTCATCTCAGAAGCGGCCTTTATTGAGAATGTTATGTTGAGGATGCGGTTGCAGTCCGTACCTTCCCGGACAAGACGCAGAAAGCGCTCTGAAAGAACCGCAGTCTTTCCGCTTCCGGCTCCTGCGGAAACTACGCAGCTGAGGTTGCTGTTTATGGCTTCATTCTGTGCGGGTGTATAATGCTTATCTTCGCTCATTTTATGACAAACCTCTTTCTGCATATGCTCCTGAAGTCACAATACTCACAGGATTTCTCCGAGGGCGTACTTTCAAAACGCCCGCTTTCAACGGTTTTCCTCATTATCTCAAGTTCAGAATCAAGTTCGGTGACAAGTTCCTTCAGACTTTCTTCGTTTTCCCACCTGAACGTGTACTTCTTTTCACCCACTGCGAAGAAGGCTCCGCAGACCGGAAGTTTATCAAGCCCGTAAGAGTAGAACTGAAGCTGCACCGAATCATCTTCGGCTTTCCTCTTCTTGAAATCCAGAATGGCAATATTTCCGTTCTTATCCTGCAGAACACAGTCAATTCTGCCTTTTACAACACCGTTGTCAAATTCCTTCTCCGTTTCCGTAACCGAGAAATCCTGAAGCTTCTCAAATCCTTTTGCGGTTGAGAAGGCATGCATTGACTCCGGCAGGGTAAGGGCAAGGCGCCTGAGCTGGGGCGCGTACGGCGCTGCAGCCCTCTGAGAGTACCGGGAAAAGTGTTTTTCGAATATGGCTTCAAGCTTTCTTCCGGACCCATCGTCCTTGAGTTTTGAAAAATCCTTCTCCTCTTCAAGCCACTCTTCAAGACAGTTATGAATCATGGTTCCCACCTCAAGACTGTCTTCCATATCCGCTTCATAATCCGGGGTTTTGAGTCCCAAGGCATACTTTGATCCGCAGTACCATCTGTAAGGGCATTTGATGAAGGTGTTGAGCTCAGTTGCGCTTATCCGTACATCCGGCTTGAGGGCTTCATATTTCTCATTGTTTTCAGGACGCGAGCCCGGCTGAAGGCTTTCAAACCACTTTTTCTGAAGCTCCGTTGAGCGCACACTGCCTGTTGTTCCCAGATCCCGTGCCCAGAGCACTTCCTCAAAGGAGAACTCATCCTGCGCTTTGGATATTTCATGCTTTTCGGAAACGTCATTCACCTTCCTGTTAACCGCAAAGTATGCACCTTCCGTTACATATCCTGTATAGGAATCTTTTGCACAGGAGAATACTGCGCCTCCTGCCTCATATGACCTTATGATCTCATCTCCTATCTGAAGGCCTTCCGCATCGGAAAACATGCTTACAGTACGCTCACGCCCTGTTTTTTCATCATCAAAGCCCAGGGCAAAATGATAAGGTGCAGTCATGCCGGCATTTGAAGGATAGAGGTAGACGGCCACCCCGTTATCTTCTGTTTTGGGCATGTATCTCTCCCTTGAAAGAAGGCGCACGAACAGGGAGAATGGCTTTTCCGGCAGGGCAGCCGGGCAGGCAGTTGCAAGCTTTTCAAGTTCTTCCATACAGCGGGAGTAGACCTTGGTCTGCATGGCATCCTTTTCTCCAAGATACTCATCCTCAAATGCGTGGATGGCCTCACGCAGGGAATTCACATCCCCGGCTCCGGTTATTGCCTCAAGTCTGTCACGCAGGGTAACTAAATAATCAAGATTGTCTTTCCCCAGTTTTGATGTCCAGGAATAAGCTCTTCTTGACGGAAGAACCTTCAGATCAATACCGGCTCTGATCAGTTTCAAGGCCCTCTCCCTGCTTCTGAACGGGAAGGAGGGATTGAGCAGCAGGGCCTGAAGGCTCTGCACGCTCCACTGACCTGAACTGACATTCTCAATTGCCTTGAACATGGCCCCGGCAGGATATTCTGCCAGAGGCCGTCCTATCTTCACATCAAGGGCAATGTTTCTCCTGTAGGCTTCTGTCTCAAGCCACGGGAGCATCTCCGTGCCGCAGATTGTAATCTTAATATCCCGGGCCGGAGTTCCTTCCTTGAGAAGACCCCTTATCCTGTTGAGAGCGTTTCTTATCTCATCAAGGGTGTTTGTGTACACGGTTATCACCGCTTCCGCGTTTTCCGGCTCAACGGTTCTAATACCCGCTTCAATGGCTCTTTCAACCTCTCCGTCATTACAGGCATGAGGGAAGACAAGAACCGTTTTCCCCTCCGCTGCCGCCTGTGAGAAATCCGGCTTTATGAAGGCTTTCTCAAACAGGTTGTTTTTCTCAAGGTAAGACCTGTATGCATCATATATCTTTCTTATATCCGAAAGCAGGTCCCTCCCGACGTTCCCGGGGTTATCAAGCACAGCCCGGAAATCCGGCAGAGAAGCGGCAATCTCATCTGCAAACAGGGCCTTGGACTCAGGGTATGAAGGCGGACAAAGTGCATTCAGAGCGTTTGATTTGAGAAATTCCGTTGTGAACACCAGTCTGTGAACATAGCCGGCCTCTTTCTTACCGGAGGGCGTTTTCCTGCATGAATCCCTGAACGTATCCCATGAAATGAAGGAGTCTGTAAAAGCCGGTTTACCCGCATTTGAGCGGGCATAGGAGGCAGCCCAGCTGTCTGCCGTGCTCTGGGTGGGAAATACGAGTATGCTGTTGTTCCGTGCCTCTGCGAAGATGCGCTCTTTGACCGTCATATGACAAGTATAACAAAACTTGATAAGGAAGGACAGAAGCATTACTCTAGATTTCGGAGGCTTGTTATGGCAGTTTATTCCAAGGAGAGAATGACACGCAGGGTGAAGTGGTTTTTTGCACTTCCTCTTACCTATGTTCTTTACTTTGCCTTTTCCCTGCTTGTCCCGGCCGCCGGACTTGCAACAACGGTTATCAACTACCTTGTTCTCATCCTCTCATTCTGCCTTGTCACGCGATATCTTCTGGACTTTCCCGTCCGTTCCTTCATCAGGCAGGAAGGTTCTTTCTCATGGCGCCTCTTCTGTACAGGCCTTCTTGTCATGACCCTTCTTTCTGCTTCAACCTCATTTGTCTCCATGCTTGTGCACCCGCAGATGTTCGAGTACTCCCTCAGACCTCAGACCGTTGTTGCCGACTGGATTCTGAGCATTCTGGTGGTTCTGCCCGCAGCCCTTGCAGAGGAGCTTATGTTCCGCGCCTTTGTGGCCTTTTTCCCTTCACCTGAGCTGGAAACAGAAAGCTCAAAGTTCTGGAAATACTGTCTGGTCTCAGGTCTGTTGTTCACAATTGCCCACTTCCAGAACCCGGAGGTCAACGGTGTTCAGGCCATCTGGTTCATGCTGTTCTACTTTATCTTCGGATGCTTTCTCATGTACTTCTACATGACAAGCGGCGGCATTGAGTTCGGCCTTGGAGTCCACATAGGCAACAACCTTGTTCCCGCGCTGTTCTTCTCCTATCCCACTGCCGTTCTGACCACCAACACCGTTTTCATGGACAACAGGCCGGTAAACTACATCCAGATTATCCAGTGTGTTTTCTGCTTCACGGCACTTCTGTTCATTCTGCGTTTCATGAAGAAGAAAACCTGCTAGAATAAAATAGAAACACCGGGAGGTAAAATGCAGACTACCGATACTTCATTGAGAAACCTTGTAATCTACAGCGTCTACGTGCGCTGTCACACACCGGAAGGCACTTTCAGAGCTCTGGAAGCGGATCTTGACCGCATAAAGGCACTGGGTACGGATGTAGTCTGGCTCATGCCCATACACCCGATCGGAAAGGAAGGCAAGAAGGGCAGCCTGGGCTGTCCGTACTCAATTTCAGACTACAGGGCAGTAAACCCGGAGTACGGAACACTTGAGGACTTCAGGCACCTTGTGGATGAGATCCACTCCCGCGGCATGAAGTGCATCATAGACGTTGTGTACAACCACACATCCCATGACTCCGTCCTGCTGGCTCAGCACCCCGAGTACTTCTGGAGAAAACCCGACGGCAGGTTGGGCAACCGCTTCGGAGACTGGACAGACGTCTACGACCTTGACTACAGCAACAGGGATCTCTGGGACTACCAGGCTGAAACTCTCATGTACTGGGCCGGAATTGTAGACGGTTTCAGATGTGATGTCGCATCCTGCGTTCCGCCCCGGTTCTGGACCTACGCCCGAGAACGCGTGGCAGAGGTCAACCCTTCATGCTTCTGGCTTGCGGAAACCGTCCACAGCGCCATGGTCAGCGAAGTGCGCAAACAGGGTCTTGATATCTGGACAGACAACGAGATTTATCAGGCCTTTGACGCAGAATACCAGTACGACATCTGGCAGAAGTTCCTGGATTATTTCACCGGGGAGGGCACCCTGAAGGAATACCTGGACGCCCTCAACGACCAGAACCGGATCTACCCGCGCAACTACATCAAAATGAGGTTTGTGGAAAACCATGACACGGAGCGCTTTGCAGACATTTGCCCGGATGAAGAGAAGCGCAGCAACTGGCTTGATTTCATGTTCTACCAGCAGGGCCCCATGCTCATCTACGCCGGCCAGGAATTCTCCTGCACCCACAGGCCAAGCCTCTTCGAGCAGGAGGTCTTTGACAGGACCGGAAGGAACATAAGCGCCGACATAGCCCGCCTGGCGGCTGAAAAGAAAACCCTCCCGCATGACGCGGTCTTTGAAGCGCGCCCCCTGGAAGACAACAGGGTAGAGGCCGTCTACACCTCACACGGCAAGGTCTGCGCAAGCAGGGAATTTGCCCTCTGAGCGCGCCGCACACCGCCGCTTTGACGTTTTATCCGCAACTTTGTATCTTTTAGTTACCGGAATTGTTTATTATATGGAATAAGAAAAGGCCCGAACGGGAAAGGAGATTAAAATGAACGGAAAAAAATTCTTCTGTGTTTTGATTTGTGCAGTTCTGATCACCGCGGTATGCTTTGCCGCCCAGCTCAAAGTCAAGAGCCCGGTACTCCAGGTCCCCGCAAGAGGCCTCACCTTCACCGGCGACCCCATCATGCGTAACGCCGCCGGCGATCCCATCATGCTCAAGGGCAAGAAAACCGCAACCGGTGATCCCATCATGCTGACCACCCTCAAAACCGCGGGCGGAGACCCCATCATGATGGATGCAAAAGGCAACTTCTACATCCTCAACGCCGCCGGTGACCCCATCATGAGCACCGCCGCCGGTGACCCGATAATGTAATAATTGTTCACTTCAGATAGTGTTCAACAAGGCTCCTGATGTGCTTTATGCTCAGGGGCTTTTCTTTTGTCTCAATGGTTGTTATCAGTTTTTCTCCCTGAAAAAACCCGCTGTCCTGATACTCTTCAATCTTTGAATAAGCGTTGTTTCTGTAATCTTCATCATCCATCATTCCGAAGTGCTCCCAGTAAAACACCTTTCCGGTCCTGACATTAAGAACAGTGAAATCCGGATATCTCGTTCTTTCTTTCAGCCTGATACCCCTTTCATAGTCATAAGGAATACCGGCATGAAATAAAAAATTAGCAATTATCAATTCGCTTTTAGACCTGACAATATCCCCTCTGTCGGTTTCATAGTTCTCTGATTTTGCCATACTGCTGCGGGGAGCAAACCTGCCCTGCGTGTAAAAGTTGTCAATCAGTTCCTTCTGTCTGTTAAGCATGGGGTCAACATACTTTCTGATAGAATCCGGCAATTCTTCGTAAAGTACCTGACAATCTTTGATTTTTCCCAGCCTGTCGGCTATCCGCTCCAATCTTTTTATCTGCAGGGGAAGTTCCTGCTCCAGTTTTCTGAAGTATCTCTCCTGAACATACTTTCCAAGTGACTTTACATCAGTTTGCCTGATGTATTTCTCCGTTCCTGTCTGTTCATTTTTGAGATAATAACGGACGGCACCTCTTTCCGCTCTGATTATCAGATAATCAGACATCTTTTTTCTGTTACGTACATATGAGAACTCTTCTATAAGTTCATCAATCTTGGATTTCAGCGTTTTTATCAGACTGTTCGCCCACATTTTTCTCTCCTATCTGCAAGAAATTCAACTTGAGAGATTTTTTTATTTTTCTATGTTGAAACTTTCAACTTGAGAATCAAAAAGATTTCCGTACGTTGAAAACCAAAAGAAAAATACCTCTCATATATACTTATGGGCGTGGAACGGCATTTATCTCCCCACTTTTTCTGCACAAAAATGGAAAAATGTGTCAATTCCAGGGTGTATAATGGCAAATGCAGAGGGAGAAAACAGAATGGTAATCAGAAAAGAAGACATGCCGGTTTCGGAGCACAGCATGAGAGAGGGCAACGGCCTGATAATAGACAGAGTGATTGTACCCAAGGACAAAATGATTCATGCAAGGCTGTTCAGCCTTCTGACCATAAGGCAGGGGTGCTCAATAGGTTATCATGACCACAACAATGAGGTTGAATACTACTACGTCCTTTCAGGACAGGGAATTGTAACAGAAAAAGACGGAGAAATAACCGTCAATCCCGGGGACGCGGTAGTAACCGGCTGGGGAGCCGGCCACTCCGTGAGAAATGACAATAAGGAAGACCTGGTCATTCTTGCCTCAATCTCAACCGAGGCGTAACTCAACAAAGAACTCAACAAAAACTCACAAAGACGCTTTGCCGCTCAGCAGGTTCTCATAGTCCTCAAGATTCTTTCTGAGAAGTTTGGGAATGTTCAGTCCGTACGGACATTTGTTCATACATTTACCGCACTCAATGCAGGTTTTGACCATGCGCATCTTTTCCTGCCACTCTGGCTTCAGGTACTGGGCGCTGGGGCTTCTTCTGATAAGCTGGCTCATTCTTGCACACTGGGGAATCTCTATACCCACAGTGCAGGGCATACAGTAACCGCAGCTTCTGCAGAAGTCACCGCACAGATCTTTCCTGTCGGCTTCAATGAGGGCCCTGATCTCATCAGTCATGGCGGGAGGATCCGTGATGCATGAGAGCCACTGGTCAAGCTCGGACTCACGCTGGATACCCCAGATTGGCAGAACGTTGTCAAACTGAGCCTCAAAGGCGTAGCATGCGCGGAAGTTTGTGAGAAGTCCTCCTGACAGACCTTTCATGGCAATGAAGCCCATGTTGTGCTCCTTGCACTTTCTCACAAGTTCAAGCTCCTTCTCACCGCTGACATAGCTGAAAGGAAACTGAAGAGTCTCATAGAGGCCGCTGTCTATGGCCTGATGAGCAACATGGAGGCGGTGGTTGGTAATGCCAATGTGGCGGATCATACCCTTGCTTTTGGCCTCCAGAGCGGCCTCGTAAAGACCTATGCCGTCTCCGGGCATGGGGCAGTAGGGCGGGTTGTGGAACTGGTATATATCCACGTGGTCCGTCTTCAGGTTTGTAAGAGTGGTCTCAAGGTCTTTCCAGAAACCCTCTACAGTGGCTGACGGAGATTTGGAGGCAATGAAAACCTTGTCCCTGATACCCTCCAGGGCAATGCCCAGTTTGTACTCGCTGTCGGTGTATCCTCTGGCGGTGTCAAAGAAATTCATGCCGCCCTCGTAGGCGCGCCTGACAAGCTTCACTGCATCTTCCGTACTGATTCTCTGGATGGGAAGAGCGCCGAATCCGTTTTTGTTTACCGTTATGCCGGTTGAACCCAAAGTTACTGTAACCATATGCAGATTGTCCTATGTGAGGCAAAAATAATCAACAGCGCGTCCCGCCCTTATCCGTCATTATTGAGTAGATGGTCTGGTCAGTTTCCTCCATGCCTTCCTTGCTGATCATTGAAAGGTTGGAGATGCTGGAATGGGAATCATTACCGACAATACCGCACTGCTCATCGGGAGAACGTCCGTTCAGGGCAAGTTTCACGGCCATTGCCGCCGCCTCAAGACAGGAGTATATCTTCAGGGCGCAGGTATTCTTTGCACCGTCGCAGATTATTCCGGTCAGGTTGGCAACCATTGTGTTGATAACCCTGTCCATGGTCCGGTCATTACCGTCCAGCAGATATGCATATGCACATGCCGTGCCTATGGAAGCGGTGAAGGCTCCGCAGAGTGCGGAAAGGCGGCTCTTTTTCTCTGTGAGCATCAGACCAACCAGTTCACTGACACAGATTGCACGGAGTATGCGCTCCTGCCCGACACCCAGATATGTCCCGAGAATCTGAACAGGGACCGTGACGGTAATACCCTGATTGCCGCTGCCGCTGTTGATATAGACCGGCATGGGACAACCGCTCATACGGGCGTCACTTCCGGCAGCGGCATAGGCCGCACCGAGATGAAAGGCATTGTTCAGGCAGTCAGGCGGGAAGGGAATGTCCCCGGCCATGACACGCCCGACCTGAAGGCCGAAGCGGTGTTCAATGGAGTATTTTGCAATTGCCATGTTTGCATCCACGGCAGTCTGAATAAAACCAAGCGATGAAGGATCTACTGTGTCCGCATAGTTGAGAATGTCTGAAATCTCAATGTTCTCCAGCGGAGTTTCATCTTTTTCAGTGTGACAGGCCGCGGTAGTATCCACTTTGACCTTTCCGTCCACCACAATCCTGGAAAAAGAATCATGCTCGTCGGAAATGGCGACCGAAACACAATGGCCGCTGTCCGACTCAAGAGTAACCTCAACATAGAGAGAGGGCACATCCCTGGCAAGTTCCAGCTCGGTGGAAAGCTTTGAGGCACAGGCGGCCATTTCCGGCGTGACGGAAGACAGGATGCTGAGTTTCCTGGAGGTATCACCTCCTGCCACTCCAAGGGCCACGGCTGCGGAAATACCCTTCAACGAGCAACCCGGAATACCCACACCCATGGCATTCTTGACCATGTCACGGGAAGCAGAAATCCTGACCTTTCTGACCTCTCCCTCCAGCAGTTCACGTGCCTTGGCACCTGCAAGTGCCGATGCAGCCGGCTCCGTACACCCCATTGCCGGGACAACCTCGCGCTTCAGAAGAGCCGTGAAAAAACTGTTTTCCGCCATTGCAAACTCCTTACACCTATGCATTTTCCCATCAACAGGGAATCTTTACAACCCATTTGGAAATGCTGCCGGAAACAGGGGAGGTTTTTCCGCCCGCCATGTGCAGATAATTACTCCCAGGTATAGCCGCAAACCTGTTTTTTATATATCATGTCGGGTGCGATTATTAATATCTTCAGGAGAAAAAAATGAAGAAAAGTTATTTTGACCTCAAAGGTCAGGTTGCAGTAGTAACCGGTTGTTCAACAGGTCTCGGTGTCCAGATGGCAAAGGCTCTTGCAAATCAGGGCTGTAACATTGTTGCAATGGCACGCAGACAGAACCTCATTGATGAAGTTGCCAAAGAGATTTCAGAGACATACGGAGTCAAGGCAGTAGGCATCAAGTGTGACATCACAGACACAGAGAGCGTTGAAGCAGCAGTTGACGCAGCACTGAAGGAATTCGGCCGCATCGACATCCTCATCAACAACGCCGGAACAGGCGGAGTCACACCCGCTGAGGACATGCCGGATGAGACATTCAGACATGAAGTTGACATTGACCTGATCGGTACATTCAAGGTTGCAAGGTCAGTAGCAAAGAAGGCCATGCTCCCCGCAAAGTACGGCAGAATCATCAACATTGCTTCAATGTACGGCCTTGTCGGAAACAAGATTGCTCCCACAGTCTGCTACCACGCAGCAAAGGGTGGCGTTGTCAACATGACAAGAGCACTTGCAGCAGAATGGGGCGAACGCGGAATCACAGTCAACAGCATCTGCCCGGGCTACTTCTACACCCCGCTGACAGAAGAGACCCTCAAGTCCGAGTTCTTCCAGAACTATGCAAAGACAATGATCCCCCTCTCAAGATACGGCAACGAGGGCGAGCTTGACAGCACCGCAATCTTCCTTGCTTCACCGTTCTCAAGCTATGTCAACGGCCAGAACATTGCAGTTGACGGCGGCTACACCTGCATGTAATCCCCACGGATCAACAACAGAACAAACGGGACTATCGCACAGCGCGGTAGTCCCGATTTCTTTGTCCACCATTCAACTTAATGTTAATTATATTTGACATTAAAACCATTTGACTTTATATTTCAACCATGGACAACCTGTTGAAACTTGGCAAAACCATAAAGGAAAGAAGACTCTCTCTGAACCTCAGAATGGAAGATGTGGCAAAAAAAGCAGAAACCACCAGAGCCACACTCTGGGCTATAGAGAAAGGAACATCAAACTGTTCTGTCAAGACACTGTTCAAAGTGATGGAAGTTCTTGGTCTGGAAATGACGCTGAACAACAGCTTGGAAACAAGTCACTCAAGAGACAGGGCCTCAAGAGTAAACACAGCCCTTTCCAGGAAAACCAACAGATTCCTCATCATGTGTGTAATGCAGTATGCATCAAGCGTAGGAGTCAGCAGTGAGGGAATCTACAGAAAAATGCAGGAGATAGGCCTGCTTGATGAACTGGAAGAAGATTATGAAGATCTTCACGGCATGTCCACCGTTTATTTGAATGACTACGTTGAAGCAAGACTGGAGGGCGCATAATGATTCTGTATCATGGTTCTGACGTTGAAGTAAAAATACCTATGATAATCAAATCAGAAAAAGGACGCGATTTCGGCTTTGCATTTTACCTTACTCCAATCAAAGAACAAGCCGTGCGAATGGCAAAGAGAAAACAGAAGATAAACAGGAGCAGTAAGGCATTTGTCAGTGTTTTTGAATGGGATGAAAACAAAAAAACCATATCATACAAAAACTTCTCTTCGCCGGATGAAGAATGGCTTGATTTTATCATCAAGTGCAGAACTGATATTGATTATTATCACGGTTTTGACATTGTAGAAGGAAAAATTGCCGACGACACCGTAGGAGAAACAATTCTTTTTGTAATTGAAGGTGTGATGAAAAAAGAAGATGCCATTGAAAGACTGAAATTTCAAAAGACAAATTCCCAAATTGCCTTCTGCAGTGACAAGGCACTCCAATCACTGAAATATGTCAACTGTTTTGAGGTCTCCCCATGAACCATGTCCTGGCAAAAACCCTTATAATCACCAACGTTACAGAACTGATTGCTCAGAAATACAGTCTGTCCCTGAAAGATGCCAGAGACCTTCTCTATCAGTCACATGTAATAAATCTGATAGAAGACGACGAAACAGGTTTGTATGGTCAGTCTCCTCTGTATGTTTTCTCAATATTTGAATCAACATACAGAAAACACTGAGTTCCTTTATCTCCCACTTTCCCCGCTGAAAACAATTCCCTCATAGGAACCTTTTCCGAAGACAAGCCAATCCAGTGAGCAGTCAACCTCACTGGCAATCTTTGCAGCAACCTCAATTGAGGGATACCTTCCCTCACATCTCTGGTTGACCACGGTCTGATAAGGAATCCCTACCTTCTTGCAGACTTCCCTGAGACTTCTGATCTTACTCTTTATCAACACCAGCTCCAATCTGAGCCAGAAATCCGATGTATCAGTCATATTCATAAAACCCTGCCCGAAGGGGCGATGCCATGACGGAGGATCCGTCGAACAAAGAGGTTGCATCCGGCCGGATGGCCGGGTGCAACCGATAAATAACCATTTTTTATATGGGTCGAGACCTATAACTGACCACAACCACATCTATTGTGAAAAATTAGTTCAAGCTCCAACTTTCGCCATTTGAAATATATGTATTATTTCCTTCTTCTGAGAGATTAAAGGTATTAGAGTTACTTACAGAATAAGGGGCGGCAGAGTTCGAAACAGAAAGAGAAACATCTTTGAATACCGTATTAAGAGTTTTTCCTCCGTTACTACTTGAAGACATTCCAAAACTAATACAATTTCCTCCAGCCTTAGTCATTGTTGTATTCTCCAATCTAAAATCTCCGTAAGTGTAGTAGTTGAAATAAACAAAACTGCTTGAGGTACTATAGTTAGATGTAAATGTTGAATCCTTTACAGAAACGTTTACTTTATGAGGTGTGTCAGATAATCCACTAATATTAAATCCTGAATCCTCAAATGAACAATTTACAAAGGTAACACTTGTAGGATTACTATCACCTTCAGCCCCCTCTCCTCTGGCTTTAATAAGAGATTCTTCGAAAGAGCCAGTTTCGGATACAACTTTACAGTTTTCAAATCTAGTATTGCTTCCCGAACCAACATCAACAATATCCATACTTGTTGATTTGAGCGTTCCGTTCTTTACTGTTACAGTTAAATCATTTCTTATCTGAAGACCATTTCCGGAACCACTACCTCTGGTAATTGTTTTACCATTAAGATCAATGGTAACATTTCGTGGGACAACTGCAGTGCAGGTCGATTCATCTTCGACCTCATTAACCCATTCGCGACTGTATCGAGAAATATTGACTGGGAAATCTGTACTATGATTTTCGTATAAATACTTACCTGACACCCATGCTTCGTTTTGACCTTCATCAACGGAAAGGTCTCTATATTGCGTATTATCATTAATACTGACATAATTAGGGCAATCGTTTCCATTTTCATCCTTCATGCCTTCCATTCCCCAACATTGCCAAATATCAATCCATTCTCCGTCAGTTGCAAAAGTGTATTTAAAACCAGGATGATATGTCTTTGAAAGTGAAACATCACACAGAAGTGTTACAACATCTCCATCAATTGCAGCGGAAAGAGCTTCTGAAAGGCTATAGTAATTAGCTGTCAAGATTGTTGCAACAACCTTCTGATAAACAATATCAAACGGTGATGCATGGAAGACATAGAGAGTAAGATATCCGGTTGTTGAATTGTACTGCCAATACTCTGTTCCACCATCAACATTTGTTTTGGACATAGGTGTACTGCTATTGTGATAAATATCTGTAATAGCAAGACCTGTTCCAATGTACTTTTCAACCGGGACAAGAACCGTGTTATTACTATCAAGGTTAATTGTCAATTTGTACTGAGAAACTGCTTCGGTATCTGCAATAGTAATACTTGTACTGGAGGCAGTATCAGATACATATTCAAAACCTGTTTGTGCATCTGATTTCCTATCTACAACAGTATCTGGATCAATATGTGTTGTATTTCCGTCAACAGCAATCTTTGCACCGACGGGATATGTTACCTTAAGGTCACCATTAGTGATAGTTGTCTGCTTTGAAACACTTGCTGTACCTGCGCCAGACCCATCAACTGAGATATTTGTAACAGGAACAACCTTTGATGATAATGCCTTTGAAACACTTACAGCAGCTGCAGCACTTAAACTTGCAGAGTTAATATAAATATCTCCGGTCTGGTTATTCTGTGTAAGATCTCCGCTGATTGTAGTCTTTGTACCTGTTGTCACTGTGAACTCAAGAGTATAGTTTGCAGCTTCAATTTCTATGTTACTGCCGCCACTCAATACCTGAGAAAGTGTGAACACCATTGTGTGCTCTCCACTGATATTGCTGGTCGTACCTGCATATGTCAGTCCGGTAAACGTTACTGTCTTCCCTTCGTTAGAGATTACCCCACTTGTCGGAACAGTAACTGTTCCCTTGTTATCTGTAACAGCCAGAGTGAAAGTACTTGCAGATACATTATGATCAAATGTGAAATAGATTCCCTCAGTGCCGAAGTCAATCTCAGTTGATGCATTTCCAAGTACAAGTTCAACGTCAGCATTATTAACTTCCTGAGAAACCAAGAAATTTAAAACTGATCCTGTGTAAACAGCATCTGCTTTATCTAAATTATCAGATGGCTGTTTGAATCCATAGAAGTTCAGGTCCCAAAGTCCATATGAAAAATTGGTAAGAGTTTTTCCCTGTAGACCCTGTGAAGTTGACACAGGTGCCAACACTTCTGTCACACCAGTTCTATAACCGTTATCTTTCTTAGCAGCCGTGTAGTACCAATAAAGCTCCTCCACAGTGTCTGTGTAAGATACGGTATATCCTACTGCCTTTGAGGCTTCCTGACCGATAACGATGCTTCCGGTTTTAGCGGAACCAACACCATTTTCAGCAGAAACCTCAGAATTACATGATACCAGTACACACGCAAGCGCCAGTATCATCACTAATCCGAAAACAAGTTTCTTTTTCATGCTTGCTTCTCCTTTTAATATTTCCACATCTTTTCCTGTGGATAAGTTCATTTAAGATTCAGATAACAGACAAAAGAGAGGTTCCCTCCTTCCGTTCTGTTCTGAAGTACGACTGTATGCGGTCGTGTCGATGTGACACTAAACGTAGCTATATAACTGCCATCCTCATTCTTGGTTCCGTTGATTACTGTCTGACCATACTGTGTTGAGACGTAGCAATATGGGGTGTAGTTGATGTTTGAATTGATATGAGGCCTATACTCTATGGTTACTGAAGGATCTGAAATGCTAATACTCTTGTCAGATGCCATCTTTGTACCATTGATATAGAAGTCTCCGCATGGAGTAGCTTCAATAGCTCTGAGTCTGACTTCTGCTATTCCAATGTTGTAGAGAAGGTATACAGGTTCAGATGCATTCTTTTCTGCACCGCAGTCAGTGCAGATAAACACCAAATGATTTCCATCACTGCATGGAACAGGCTCATCGGGCCAATGATGTTCCTCATGAACCAGTTCTTCCCCACAGACTGAACAGTTGCGCCAGTGATAATCATCATCAAATTCCCATTCTCCAGGGGTATGTCCTGTAGCAGGATCTACAGTACTGGCTTGAGATATCTCAGTATTTCCTTCTGAATCTGAGAAGCTCTTGCCACATCTTGTACAGTGCCAGTAATGTATATTTCCGGTTTCTGTACATGTAGGCGCTACTGCTTCAACTACTTCAATGCTGTGATTCGAAGCATCAATGGGAAGAATGGTGCTTTCGTAAGTTATTTCAGTTGTTCCTGCTTCATCAGAGAAATAAGAACCACACCTTCCACAATGCCAGTACTCTATGTTTCCTGTTTTGGTACATGTAGCTGCAACTGCACCAAAATGCTCAAGAGGACTGATATGACCAAGTGCCGGAATTACAACCGGAGCAGAAATCTCATTTGTACAGTTTTTATCGGCAAATAACTTACCACATCCGTCATACAGACATTCCCAGTACTCTTCTTTACCGTCTGAAGTACATGTGGCATCAACTTTCTCATGATGCTCAAGGGGGTCATGTATGACTATATTAGTTGCATTACCGGTGCCATTACCGTCTGTAATTGCCTGAGTTACCTTAGGTGTAAGACTATGCGGATTATGTATATCTCCACCTGATATTTCAAATGTTCCGGAGCCCTCTTTCTTTATGGTTGTACTGAATGTAACATCACCGTCGTCAACCGTAAACGAAGCTGTTGATTCAATTGTTGTATTCTGAATGTAGGCGTATGCAGGAGTTGATGGATCCTCTTCTGAGATATTTATCTCCGAGTTATCCAGTGCGTTCAGGTTTTCTGTATCAAAATCACCGCCCTTGAGGTTGAACACAGCCTTGTTTGAACTGTCGGTAGACTCTGCTTTAACAGTTTCTGTGGAAAGAAGGCCTCCCGTAACGGTTACAACCGCGTTGTTGTTGATATTCAACTCTTCGGCAATTATGTATCCACCGGAAAGATTTACCTGTGCCTTCTCTCCTGTTGAATTTGTAGCAGCCTCTATTGTTGTGGCTTCAATGTAACCGCCGTCAACATCAAGCTGTCCGCCTCCGGCAACAGTCACTTCTCCCTTCAAGGCGTTTCCTGTGTTATTTGATGACGAGACAACCTTAACAATACCGCCTTCCTGTACTTCAAGAGCCTTGGGTACAGGCCTTCTGTCATCTATGAGGTGGTCATCTATCGTAACTGTCTTAGTATTTACAACAAGAGCTTTAGGAACAGGGTTTGCAGGAACATCTATAACGGTTGTTCCGTTAATAATCTCAATTGTCTCTCCGTGCCTGATTTCAAAGAAGTACTCCAGATTGTCATAGAACCAATACTCATGACCGTTGAAATCCACTCTGAGATTTCCGTCTGCAGGGAATGTGGCGGGAATTACTATACCCTCTCCTCTTTCTGTTTCAGGAACATCTCTCAGAAGCAGGATTACATCATCTGAAGTTATTGCCTTTGATCCGAGTGTGCTAAGGTAATAGGCAAGAGCGTCACTGAACTTATAAAAAGTCTTGCCCTGAACTTCCCAAACATCTTCTACCTTTTCAATGTTTACAAGATAGACGTTATGGTCACATGCCGTTAACACTAGAAGGATGAGAGAGAAAATGATAAAGACTTTCAACAGGGACTTTCTCATTGCTTGTCCTTCTCCCCTGTCTCCGGCCTGCCGTATCCTACTCTGACACCAACTCCGGCATTAGCCTGAAGAACAACACTTCCCTTCTCTATGGTTATTCCGCCAATTGCTCTGAGTGTTATGTCTGTATCTTTTGACCCCTTGAACACAGTCTCAAGACCCAGGTTGAACAGAGGATAGGCACCGAAGTCCTTATCATTTCTAAGTACAAGGTCCACACCTGCTCCTGCTGTTGCAAAGAGTCTTGTATCACTGTCTTTTCCGAGTATCTGTCTCTTGGCTGTGGCCTGGATCTTGAAGTCGTTGTAATTGAAGAAGCTCTTATAGATGAAGAACTCGTAAGAGGTGGCTAAACCTACAGAAGTTTTGGTATTGAAGAAATGATCCCAGGCAAACTCTGCACCGAGGCCGTAGCCGTTTCTGTTTGTGTAATTGTCTACACTGTAGAAGATGCGCTGGAATGAGAAAGTTGGGGTAATGGTAAAGGAATCTGAGAGGTTCCTATTATTATATTGATTATAGTCCGAACCCTGTGCATACAGACCGGTATGAACCCCTCCCAGAAGCAGAACTACTGGAAGCAGGAATATGATTATTGCTTTCACACTAATCTTCATTTTCACCGGCATCTCTCTCTCCATACATTAATCCATTAGAGTAATTTAGTATTAAAGCGAGTAGAAATCAACCTAAAAAGGATAATTAAATGTAAATATTATATAGAGTTACCGAAATCGGTAATTCTATTCCGATAATACAATCTGAACCTTCTATTTTTGAGGAACAATGACACTACAGAGGAAGAAATAAAATGGAATGTGATATTAATAAGATAGAGAAATAGAGATGAAGAAAGATTATTCAGTCATGAGGCAGAACTGATCTGTCAATCCTTCACTGCCTCACTTACGTGACCCAGAGCATAACCTTTGAAATAATCTTTTTCCGGAGTCTCTGGTCCGAAAAACAGCCAGTCGATTGAGCAGCCGAGTTCCTTGGCCATCTTTGCCAAGACTTCAATAGAGGGATACCTGCCCTGACTTCTTTGGTTGACCAAAGTCTGATATGGAACCCCAACCAAATTACTGAACTCCTTGAGACTCCTTTTTTTGTTTTTTATTATTGCGAGCTCCAGTCTGAGCCAGAAATCCGAAACTTCCATCATACCCATATATCCTTGCCTAAGAAGCAACACCACTAAAAAAAAACAAATATCATTAATAATTTTCACTGATAAATAATACAAAAAACTATTAAAGACGAATTATTAATAGATATTTTTTAACTTGTAGAAATAAGAAACGCCAATGACTTTCCCGTTAACCAAAGAGGTTGCATCCGGCCGGTCTTTCGACCGGACACAACCCCGATGATTGATTCTTGAAAGAATCAGTTCAGGCAGGGAATAAAGTCCCCTGTCTATTTGTAAGAATTAATTATTTTCAGAAACAATCCACATTCCAGAGGTAGTTTCACTAGCCGAATATCCGGAGGCAACATAAGCAGCAGGATTAAAATTAAATGTTCCACCATAAACCACAGGTTTAATACCAGTAGAGAAAGTAACACCTGAACCCTTTAGATAAGTTCCTCCATTAATTATCATTGAACTAGCCGGAATATTATCCTCTGTTCCATCATCAACCCAGAACATATTATTTGCACTACCTGTTATTGCTTTGTTATATGTACCTCCATTCAATGTAACAACTGATGTACTTTGAGAACAAACGGCATAGAACTTCAAACCAGAAAATGAAAGATCATTAATAATAGCTGTTCCACCAGAAGCAATATTAATTCCACCAAATGTTGTTAAATCATCAATTACAAGATTTGTTCCACTATTAGCAAATATTACATAACTTCCATAGTGACTTTCATTTGCACCCATTGGATCACCATTAGCTTTAATCTCGTACAACTCTCCAAGTTCTAATGTTCCATTCTTAATTGTAACATCGTCAGCATTAACCCCAAACGTGTTATTGAACAGGTTATAAATCCTATGACCATTTAAATCAAAGACAACACCGTCTTTTGCAATATATATTCTGTTGTCTCTATAAGGAACTGTATCCGTAGATCTCTTCCAAGAAGTACTATAGCCATACCCTGGTTCATTTGATTCCATATCATAATCACGGAGAATTACAATTGTATTGCCTTCAGCTGCATTATTAATTGCATCTGCAATTCTAGCATAGGCAACATTTGTTGTTG
>CAMZFA010000007.1 GCA_947305945.1 uncultured Spirochaetales bacterium
GCAGTTGCAGACTTTGTGGTCTTCGGACGCATTGCCGGTAAGCAGGCTGCAGCATTTGCTGACAGATAATCAGTCAATTGATATGAAAAGAGCTGTAACTTCGTGTTGCAGCTCTTTTTTATATTCATGTTGCGCTTATGACTCAACTCGTTTTTAAGAAAATGCAGAAAAACGGAATAACAAAGATGGTCAAATAAGTTTTTCCGGTGCGGTGGCCCTGATAAGTGCCTTTGCAAGAATATCAGTCGGGTCACTGAGAATTACTCCGTGGTACGTGTCCTCTCCTTCAAATACAAGAGGAAGTTCTGTGCAGCCAAGAATTACGGCTCTGCAGCCTCTGTCTGCAAGCCAGTCCACGGCATTTCTTATTACGCTGTCCGCCTTCTTTGATACTCCTGAAAGGGCCTTGATTCCGTACTTCTTATTGTAAATACAGTCATGCACAGCCTCACAGATATCTCCCTGGGGCACAATGAGTTCCAGATCAGGATAATTGTCAAAATACTGCTGATAGATACCTGTTCTTATGGTACCCAGTGTTCCCAGAAGGCCTATCTTTGTCTTGCGGTCTTCCTCGGAGAGCAGTGCCACTTCCCGGCAGGTTTCCTCTATCATGTTGAGAAAGGTCATGCCCCCGGGTATTTTTACGCTCTTGAGAATCTCAGGTGAGTGGGCAGTGTTGCAGCCTATTCCGGCAGCGGTGGCACCGCACAAGGCCAGTTTCTCCAGACAGGCTGTGATTCCGGGTGCCGGATCATCACCGCCTTCAAGAAGAAAGCCTGTTCTGTCGGGAATGATTGAAGGACATGATGTGAGATAAAGATCTATATGATCCTGGTCTTTCTCAGCCCTGGTATGCTTGAATACTTTTGATGCAAGGTCGGTTCCCGCGCTGGGACCTACACCGCCTACAATTCCTATTGCTCCCATCAGTCATACTCCTTGACCGGTTGATTCATGGCCCATTCGAAGAGGTCTTTCCTGCCTCCCTGGGTCTGCTTGATTTCATAGGTTTTCCCACCGGCAACAATTGTCACGGATGAGAGAAGAAACTTCTTGTCAAAGTGCCATGAGGTGATACTGCTTCTCGGAATAACAATGCCGCCTTTCTGGTAAAGAACTCCGGATGTGACAATAAGTATTCTTGAGGCGGTCACGGCACAGAGTCTGCGTGAACCCTCGAATACACCGGTGAGGATGCAGTTGATCTGCTCATCATATGGGACAATCTGCGCAAGAAGCTTGAGCTCCAGACGGTGATAATATTCACTGTAAATGCCCAGTTCCCTGAGCCTGTCTTCAAGATATTTTTTATCCATGCCGGAATTATACTCCAAAAATCATGTGACATGTGAAAAAAAGGACTGCCGCATTTGCGACAGTCCTGAATTGATTCATCTGAGAATCAGATTATCAGATAGCTGTGTCCTTTTTCAGGAAGCCCATCTTCTTTGCAATACATGTGGTACATGTGAGGTCACCTGTGACGTTAAGGGCTGTTCTACCCATGTCGAGGATGGCATCAATACCGAGGATCATTGCATAAGCACCGGCGAGTGTTGTACCCGGTTCGATGGGGAGGTTGATTCCCTGCATGACCATGGCCAGCATTATGGCACCTGCGCCCGGAACACCGGCTGTACCGATTGAAGCGAGTGTTGCGAGAAGAACGATCATTCCCATCTCACCGAATGCAAGTCCTCTGCCGTATGTTGACATGACGAGGAAGAATGCACAGACGCCCTGGTAGATTGCTGTACCGTCCATGTTGATTGTTGCTCCGAGGGGGAGTGAGAATGCATAGACTTCTTTATCAACACCGAGGTTCTCGGCAGCTGTCATTGTTGTGGGCAGTGTACCGTTTGAAGAACGTGTTACAAATGCTGTGATGAACGGAGTTCTTGCTTCCTTGAAGAAGGGTCTGATCTTGATTCCGTAAATCTTAAGCAGTCCGCCGTAAACAATGATGATGTGCAGAGCATAACCGATGAAACATGCAACTGTAACTGTTACAAGAGCACCTGCAACCTTTGCACCGTTCTTTGCAAATACTTCTGCAATAAGGACTGCAACACCGACAGGTGCATACTGCATGATTCCGCGTACAACCATCATCATGATCTCTGTCAGACAGTCGAAAATCTGATATGTTGTGTTTGCAGCTGCTGCAACTCTCTCAACCTTGGAAACCTTGAGGAATGAAAGGCAGAGACCGAAGACCAGTGAGAAGAAGATTACCTGGAGAACTGTCTCGTTTACAAGAGAAGTAAGAACACTTGTAGGAATGATGTTGTAGATAACTGACCAGACATTTGTTGATGCTGTCTTACCTGCTGCATCCTTTGCAAGAGCTTCAACTGAAGCAAGTGCTGCGTGCGGCTGGAAGATGTTTGCCATGACCAGACCGATTGTAACACCGATTGCTGATGTGACGAGGTAGATGATGACAACTCTGATACCGATCTTTCCTACATTGGCAGGAGAAACTGAAGAAGCACCTACTACCAGTGAACCGACAATCATCGGGATGATGATCATCTTCAGAAGACGTGTGAAGATTGTTCCGAACATGCTGATCCATGCCGGAAGAGCTGTAATGCCTGAACTTGCAAGAATAACACCTACAATGGCACCGATAACAAGACCGATCAGGATTTTGTAAAGTACGTTGAAATCCAGATAGGCTTTAAAAATACCTTTTTTCTTTTCCATAATTCCTCCTGTTTGTTTTAATGAAAAAGATTAATAACCAAATACATTAGAAATTTTATCACAGTTTTCCGTAGAAGTACAAAAAAAATAAGGTTATATTCATATATACGCATGACGGATAAAGATATTCAGATAACTCTTCCGCCCGTCAGGGCTATGTCCGACAGTGAAATACGCAGGGCCCTGAGGCTGGGAAAAGAGGATACATACATCATTCTCAGAAAAAGCACGGATGCCAGGAGAAAAGACATAAAGATAAACCTCCTGTGCCGCATCAACCCCACAAGGGACATATATAAAGAGACGGTCTTCAGGGATGCAAAACCCGAATACGGACAGGTGATAGTTGTGGGAAGCGGACCTGCAGGTCTGTTTGCCGCCCTCAGCCTGCTTGAGGCGGGAATCAAACCCGTGGTGCTTGAAAGGGGCAAGGATGTGCATTCGCGCCGTGTGGATATTGCCGGAATCTCCACAAAGGGCATAGTTGATCCACAGTCAAACTACAGCTTCGGAGAGGGCGGCGCCGGAACCTATTCGGACGGTAAACTCTTTACCAGAAGCAAGAAAAGAGGAGAAAACGACAAGGTACTGAGTCTGTTTGTCCAGTTCGGTGCGCCGCGCTCAATCCTCTATGAAACCCATCCCCACATAGGCACGGACGTACTGCCCTCAATTGTAGAGAACATGCGCAACTGCATAACGGGCCACGGCGGAGAGGTGCATTTTCAGACCTGCATGAAGGACCTTGTAATAAAGGACGGCAGGGTGACAGGCTGCATCTGCACAGACGCTCAGGGCCGGACACTTGAATTTGACGGCCCTGTGATTCTTGCCCCGGGCAATGCTGCCCGCGATACCTTCAGGATGCTTCTTTCCAGAAACATACCGGTGGAGGCAAAAAGCCTTGCCATGGGTGTCCGTCTTGAGCATCCGCAGTCACTCATTGACAGTATACAGTACCACAGTCCGTCCGGCAGACCTGAGGGACTGCCGGCTGCCGAATACAGCTTCACTGAGCAGGTTGACGGCAGGGGAGTCTATTCATTCTGCATGTGCCCCGGAGGTTTTGTAGTTCCGGCTGCATCGGATGTGAACCAGGTGGTTGTAAACGGAATGAGCCCGTCAAACAGAGGCTCGAAATGGGCCAACAGCGGCATTGTGACGGAGGTGGACAAGGACTTCTTCCCCGGGGATAATCCGCTGAGGGTAATGGAGTTCCAGCAGGGTCTGGAGGAGAGAACATGGCAGGCTTCAGGTTGCACGCAAAAGGCTCCTGCACAAAGACTTACAGATTTCATAAGAGGCAAGGTAAGCCCTGATCTTCCAAAATCAAGTTACTCAGCCGGCCTCACTTCTTCAGACATAAACAATGTGCTTCCGGAAATCATTTCAAAGCCGCTGAAGGCGGGATTGCAGGCAATGGGAAGAAAGGCTTCAGGCTTCATGACGGAGCAGGCTGTCATTATAGGAACGGAAACCAGAACAAGCTCTCCCGTACGGATAGTCAGAGATCCGGAAACCCTTCAGAGTGTGGGCTTTTCAGGACTGTATCCTTGCGGAGAAGGGGCGGGATATGCAGGCGGAATTGTCAGTGCCGCCATTGACGGCATGAACTGCGCCCGCATGATAATCTCAGAAAAGAACGGCCTTTGTGATTGAGAAGTAAATCAGAAGTGACAGTGCATCAACTATTGTGGTGATGAACGGACTTGCCATTACAGCAGGGTCAAAGCCCAGTCTCTTTGCAAGTATGGGTAGTGAACAGCCTATGGTCTTGGCAACTATGACCGTCATGGCCATTGTCACACAGACAACAAGTGCCACATTGACAGTTACTTCCGGGTTGTGAAGAAGAAGGCAGTCAACAAGCATAATCTTTCCGAAACAGACAATGGCCAGCGTGGCTCCGCAGAGGATTGCCGTGGCTATTTCCTTCAGGATTACCTTCGGTAAATCTTCAAATTCAATTTCACCCAGACTCAGTGCACGGATTACGGTTACGGAACTCTGCGAACCGGAGTTTCCGCCGGTGTCCATCAGCATGGGTATGAATGCGGTGAGAACCACCATCTGTGAAAGGGCCGATTCAAAGCCTGTTATGATGAGGCCTGTGAATGTGGCGGAGATCATGAGCAGCATGAGCCAGGGGATTCTGTGGGCAAAGAGGTCAAGGGGATTGGACCTGAGGTACGTCTTGTCCGAAGGCGTCATACCGGCCATGATTTCGATATCTTCGGTGGTCTCTTCTTCCAGGACGTCCAAAGCATCGTCAACCGTTATGATACCTACCATGCGGCCTTCGGAGTCCACAACCGGGATGGCAAGGAAGTTGTACTTGCTGAACATCTGGGCCACTTCTTCCTGGTCGGTATGGGTGTTTACGCTTATGAAGTTGGTTTCCATTATGTCGGAAACCTTTGTGTTGTCATCTTTTGCAAGCAGGAGGTCCTTGATGGAGACAAGACCCATGAGCTTGCGGTTCTCGGTTACGTAGCAGGTGTAGATGGTCTCCTTGTCCACACCGGTTTCACGGATGTGCTTGATGGCCTCTCCCACTGTCATGCGGGTGCGGAGCCAGACATACTCCGTGGTCATGACCGAGCCGGCGGAATCCTCAGGGTAGCGGAGAATCTGGTTGATATCGCGCCGCATGTCCGGCGCAGCCTGTGCAAGGATACGGCGCACTACGTTGGCCGGCATTTCCTCGACAAGGTCTACGGCATCGTCAACGTAAAGTTCGTTGAGGACGGCCTTGAGTTCGGTATCCGAGAAGCTCTGAATCAGCAGCTGCTGGTTGTCGGGATCCATTTCGACAAAAGTGTCGGCTCCCAGGTCCTTGGGCAGGAGCCTGAAGAGCATGGGCAGTTGCTGCTCGTCAAGTTCATCAAAGATACCTGCAATGTCGGCAGGGTTCATTGTGGTAAGTATGTCCTTTATGGAGGCATATTTACGGTTTTCCAGGAGTGTCTTAAGCGTGGTTTCGACTGTTGCGGTGATTGTGTTGTGATCGGCCATTTCCGGACAGGGTCACAGAGTATGCAGAAAACCTGGTCTCAGCATGCATTTCGGAGGAATGACTGTCTACCGGGGCCGGGGTCTGATGAATCCATGACATTTCCTCCTCTTGCTGACATTTCTGAACAAAAAAAGTCCAATAAAAAAGTTAGCCTGTCTGTTTTCATTTGTCAAGTTGGATTATATTCTGATATAGTTACACGAGAGGCAAAGCCGTGAGTATCAAGCGTTTTTCCACAGCACTTCTGCTGTTTTTCATAACCGTTTTCTGTCTGGGTGCCCAGACCTTCCACATTGTTGATTTCACATACAAGATTGACGGCAAGACAAGTGAAGCCGCAATGGACAGCCTGATGGGCCAGCCCAAGCCCTTTGAGAGCGAAGAGGCCCTTAAAGAGGCCCTTGAAGCCAAGAAGCAGGAACTGTGGAACACCAACCTGTTTTCAAAGGTTGAGGTCAAGTACACGGTGGATTACTCGGTTGACAATGACAGCTATGTCACGGTCAACATTGAGGTTGACGAGGCTGCTTCCAGCCTGTTCTTCCCTTATCCCAAGTATGACTCCAACTATGGTTTTGTCATGGGACTGCGTTTCAAGGAGAGGAACCTCTTCGGCATGATGGCCACAATGGATGCCGCTCTTGACGTCAAGCAGCAGGAGAAGTCCTTCAAAACCGGAGATTACTGTTTTGACATTCCCGTCAGCGGAATCAAACTGGGGAATGTAAAGATAAACGCAGACCTGTTCGGAGATCTGGACTACCTGAACAAAAAGAATTCTTACCTCGGATTTGACTTTGATGAAACGGGTTGGAATCTGGGCTCAGCCACAATTGCAAGTTCCCTGAAGTCCAAGGTTTACTACAATGACCTGAACAGAAGTGAGATATCATTCAGCATGTCCGAAAGCGGACTGAAACTCGGTCCCGGTTCCGTGAACAGCGGTGTAACGGTTGTAGTCAAACCCGAAAACGTACCGGTTCTGAATACGCTCAAGTTCAATCTGGGTTATTCCGGTCTTCCTGTGGGAAACAACGGTGCCATAGTTTCATTCTCCACCACCAATGAACTGTACCCCAAGGATGTTGCCATGTGGTTTAAGTCAGATTCCTACAATAAGTTCGGAGTAAGCTTTTCCGGAATCAAACTGGGAGAGGGTATTACGTTTTCCGAATCCCCGTCGGTCACATTCCAGCCCAGACAGAATGATGATCTGGCATACAGGTTGTACGGAATTGACAACACCCTCAGTTTCGGTTTTGCAGACGGCAGAATAAAGGGCAAGAGCCTGACCAATACGGTGGAATATGTACGTTTTGCAGGTAAGGGAAGTGCAGTTATTGACAACTACATCAAGACGGTCACCACCTTTTCATTCCTCATGGCACAGAATTTCAGGGATTCGGTTCTTCTCAAAACCTGGAAAAACGACAACAGGGGGCTATATGAGATTGACGTTGACCTGAGAGTTGAGAAATCTTTCAGTTTTCTGAAAAACCATCTCACACTTTCACCGATTGTCACGCTGTACAACCAGTTTGCAATGGAAAACGGCTCGAATACCTCATATAAACCCAGTATCGAGTTTGCTGTTTCCGCAAGCGCCTCCGGCGGTTCCATCAACAGAATCAGTGCCGAGCAGGTCTACTTTGCCTTCCGGGACAACTTCCGTTACGGCATGAACTATTCCATGCAGGCCGGAGCCAGGTTTGTTCCGCGTGAAAACCTGTCCGAGAATTTCGGAGTTTTCTTCAGGGGTCAGGTAAAGGCCTTCCCGCTTAACAATGCTTTTTTCAATCCGTCATTCAGAATTGCAGCGGTTGTGACCAATTCCGACAGAATCTGGTTTGACAAGACCTCGGACAGTGATGCATGGAAGGTTACTTCTCCGGTTGATTCGGATTATTACTATTCATTCAACTCTTACAGTTACGAGGATCTGGAGTTCAGCAAGGGCGGTCTCAATGACAGACTCAGGGGTATCCTTCTGGCTAATTCACGTATTCAGTCAGGCGGTTTCCTGTCAAGTTGCGTGTTCATGGGAAACATCAACCTTACAACTGCCTTCCTGAACTTTGAGGACTTCGGACACACCTACATTAACCCATTCTATGACTTTGCCCTGTTTATCGGAAAGGAAGGTACTGAGCTTCTGCACTGCGTGGGCTTTGAGGGAATTGCAATCCTTGATTCGCACCCGCTGTACCCGTTCCGTGTATCGCTCGGCTTCAATGCCGACGATCTTTACAAGAAGCTCAACAAGGAAGATGTCAAGGTTGAGTACGAGTTGTTCATAGGAGTTGGTTGGTACTTCTGATGATACCCAAAACAATTCATTACTGCTGGTTCGGCGGTAACCCTCTTCCGGAAGATGCTCTCAAGTGTATTGCAAGCTGGAAAAAGTTCTGTCCTGATTACGAAATAGTTGAGTGGAATGAATCAAACACCGACCTTGAATCCTGTGATTATGTCAAAGAGGCGTATCAGGCAAAAAAGTGGGCATTTGTCAGTGATTTTGTCCGCTTTCAGGTTCTGTATGACAACGGCGGTGTTTACTTTGATACCGATGTGGAGTTGCTCAAACCCATTGATCCAATAATTGAAAAAGGTCCGTTCATGGGGATTGAGAGTTTTCCCGGGGATTATGTGGGAAATGATTCCACCATGGTTGTTGCTCCGGGGTTGGGAATAGCAGCTGACAGAGGAAATCAGTTTTACAGGGAAATACTGGATTATTACAGGTCTGTGCATTTTATTGACGGAAACGGAGTTATGAACATGGACACTGTCGGAATGCATGTTACCGGTCTTTTGCTGAACCAAGGTCTGAAAACGGAAAACTCATTTCAGACAGTCCGCGGAATCAACATCTATCCCAAAGAGTTTTTTAATCCCATGAATGCAAACTCCGGCAGAGTGGAGTTGACGGAAAACACGGTTTCAATTCACCACTATGCAGGAACATGGGTAAGCGGGAAGACCAAAATCCGTGACAAAGGATTTCAGTTCATATACAGGGTATTCGGAGAAAAAACGGCTTCCGGAATGAAGAAGTTGTACAGAAAACTGTTCAGTTGATTTTATCAAGGGGTTTTCTGCTCAACATTGAGCATATCTTACAAACAATGCAGTAAAGCAGGAGATTAATGTATCTTCTCCTTTCAAGGATTCTCAGTGCCCTGACTTTATACCCGGGGAAGTTGTAGGGACCGCACGAAGAAGAGAGAAAGATATCATAAAAACCATCACTTTCCCTGTATTGCCTGTACCACTCTTTCTTCTGTTTCAGCGGTTTGGAAGAAGTTGCAACCTCAACAAGACTGACAAACAGGCTTTGTCTGAGGAAGGATCTGTAATGCTCAAAGTCATCGGCTGAAAAAATATTCTCTGCATTCAGGAACTCAACCACATATTTTTCTTTGAAGAATCTGACTATATTTCCGGGAAACTTTACGGCTCCGGTCAGACCTCCGTCATGCCGTCTCCATTCATACAGAATATCCGGAATAAACAGAAAACTCCTGCAGTGCCTCAGAATCTCCACGGTCTGGAAGGTATCATCTCCGAAATTTCTGAATTCCCTGAAGGAATCAGGGATGATATCCAGACCCACGCATGAACGGCGGACCGCTTTTCGCCATACGCTTGTGTATGTAGAACCTGTGAAAACAGTTCTGCAGACCATACTTTTATCATCGGTAAAAATGGTTTCGTCAAGAGATGAGTCATGCACCGTTTCTGTTTTCCAATGATTATCGGATTTAACTAAAAACTCGAATCTGAAAATGACACAATCTGCGTTTTTGTAATGATTTATGTTGTCAGCCAGAACCTGAAGCTCATTCGGTTTCATCCTGTCGTCATCATCAATGAAAACAACCCAGTCTCCGTGTGCCTGGGATAATCCGAAACATCTGGAATCAAGAACACCTGAATTCTCTCTGTGAAAAACTCTGACATTTCCATTTGAAGCAGCATATCCGTCGCAGATTTCCGCGGTTCTGTCCTTGGATCCGTCATCAATCAGAATCATTTCAAAGTTGCGATATGTCTGTCCCAGAACAGATTCAATGCTGTCAGTCAGGTACTTGTCTTTGTATGCAGGTGCTATTACAGAGAAGAATACCGGGTTGTCGGATTGTGTATCAGCCATTTGTTTTCACCTTTTTGGAGTTATAAATGATTGCAACTATCCACGAGGGGACATACAGAAAAAATCCCAATATCTTTTCCCGTGGTCTGACTGCAATAAAATCCTGTCGCTTCTCAACCTTGTTTATTCTGAGAACTTTGATAAAAATGCAGTATTTCAACAGAATATCCACATAGTTCTTCAGATGGGTTTTTCTTTCCTGCCAGTTATTCAGGAAGCAGGCAAAAGACCATGTCATGTTCTTGATGTACTGCAGGCTCTTTTTGCTTGAAAATACGTGATCATCCCCCTCGGTATGATAAATACGCAGAACGTCACTGATACACATTACCCTGTACATCCTGAGCAGTTTGAACCACAGAATGCTCTCAAGTACAAATGTAATTCCTTCCGGTTCCGGAAATGGGTTGGCCTTCAGAACATCGGTCCTGTTACATACAAGCATTTCAAATAACACTTTCTCGTAAAGGATTGCCGCTTTCTCAATGGGAAGATTGTTTATTCCGGAGGGGAAGAGAGGACCTTCAACTCCTCTTTCCGTGACACAGCGTGCGGAAATCTGGAAATAGCCCTTTCTTTCAGTCTCCGGAATGTTTTCCCATGTTCTATGAAAGACCTCCAGCGCGTTTTCAGTCAGCTCATCATCCGAGTCTATCATTACGGTAAGTGTTCCGCGGGCCGCTCTAATTCCTGCATTCCTTGCTGTATGAACGCCCCCGTTGGGCTTTCTGATATACAAAACAGGGCAGGAGGCTTTTCCCATGAAGGCCCTGACCACGCCGTCAATGTCTTCAGTTGACCCGTCATTGACAATAATATATTCAAAGTCACGGAAGGATTGTTTTTCAACTGAGGCTATTGTTCTTTTCAGTGTTTCAGGTCTGTTGTAAACAGGAGTTATCACGCTGAAAAAGGGTGAGGATACAGTGTCCCAGCTCTTATTCTTTTCTATTGATGAATGCATTATAACCGTCCTGTTTTACGCTCTTTTGTTGTGAAATGTCCTGTATAATGATAGCATAAGATGAAAGCAAGGTAAAAGGAGAAGCCGGAATGAAAAAGGCATTGATAACCGGTGTTACAGGTCAGGACGGATCCTATCTTTCCGAGTTCCTTCTTGAAAAGGGATATGACGTCCACGGAATCATAAGAAGATCCAGTGTGGATTACAGGGAACGGATTGCACATCTTGAAGGTCATGAACGTTTTCACCTTCACTACGGGGATCTCAGTGACTCAATGAGTCTTGTGAAAATAATCGGCCTGGTACGCCCGGATGAGATTTACAACCTTGCAGCCCAGAGCCATGTTCAGGTAAGTTTTGATGTTCCTGAGTTCACCGCGGATGTTGATGCCACCGGAGTCCTCAGGGTTCTTGAGGCCGTACGTGTCTGCGGTCTGGAAAAGACATGCCGCATCTATCAGGCATCCACATCGGAACTGTACGGCAAGGTTGAGGAAGTTCCCCAGAATGAGAAGACTCCGTTCCATCCGTACTCACCTTATGCAGTTGCAAAACAGTACGGATTCTGGATTACCAGGGAATACAGGGAAGCCTACGGCATGTTCTGCTGCTCAGGTATTCTGTTCAACCATGAAAGTGAAAGACGGGGTGAGACCTTTGTCACAAGAAAGATAACACTTGCTGCTTCGAGAATAGCACAGGGTAAGCAGGATAAGCTTTATCTTGGCAATCTTTCGTCCCTGCGGGACTGGGGCTATGCAAAGGATTATGTCCAGTGCATGTGGCTCATACTGCAGAATGACAAACCTGAAGACTATGTAATAGCCACCGGTGTACAGCATTCTGTAAGGGAGTTTGCAACACTTGCATTCCACTATGCAGGCATTGAACTTGAGTGGAAAGGTGAGGGCCTTGAGGAAAAGGGCATGGACAAAAAGACGGGTAAGGTTCTTGTTGAGGTCAGTCCTGATTTCTACAGACCGACTGACGTAGTCAACCTTTGGGGTGACCCCACCAAGGCAAAGAATGAACTGGGCTGGAACCCGGTTCAGACAAGTTTTGAAGAGCTTGTGAAACTGATGGTGGACCATGATATGAAGCAGGTTGCAGTAGAGAGGGCTGAAGAGCATATCAGAACCAATCTTGCAGAGTATCTGGAAAAGGGTCTGGTCAAATGATGGATAAGAAATCAAAGATTTATGTAGCCGGCCATAGGGGTATGGTCGGCTCTGCCATTGTCAGAGAGCTTGAGAGACAGGGCTATGAGAACATAATAAAGCGAACACATGAGCAGCTTGATCTGACACGTCAGGATCAGGTTGAGGCCTTCTTTGCAGAGGAAAAACCGGAATATGTGTTCCTTGCCGCCGCAAAGGTGGGCGGAATTCTTGGAAATGCAAAGGCCAAGGCAGATTTCATGTACGTCAACATGATACTTGAGATGAATGTGATACATGCCGCCTGGCAGAACGGATGCAGGAAACTGGAGTTTCTGGGTTCTTCCTGTATTTACCCCAAGTTTGCTCCCCAGCCCATGCCGGAAAGCTGCCTTCTCACCTCGTCCCTTGAAGAGACCAATGAGGCTTATGCCCTGGCAAAGATAAGCGGACTCAAATACTGCGAATACCTCAATACCCAGTACGGAACGGATTATATAAGTGTCATGCCTACAAACCTCTACGGGCCCAATGACAACTACCATCCCGAGCACAGCCACGTCCTTCCGGCCTTGATCAGGCGCTTTCATGAGGCAAAGACTGAAGGCAGGGAGAGTGTGACATGCTGGGGAGACGGAAGTCCTCTCAGGGAATTTCTCTATGTGGATGACCTTGCAAACCTCTGCGTGTTCCTGATGAACAACTACAGCGGAAATGAAACCGTGAATGCAGGAACCGGAAAGGAACTGACCATAAAGGAACTGACGGAACTGGTTGCAAAGGTTGTGGGTTACAGGGGAAGGATTGAGTGGGATACTTCAAAACCCAACGGTACACCGAGAAAACTCCTGGATGTGAGCAAGGCTGCATCACTGGGCTGGAAGTACAGAACCGAACTGGAGCAGGGAATAAAACTAACATATGAGGATTTTCTGAATAATCCCATGAGGGCGGAAAGATGAATATTATACTCCTGAGCGGCGGAAGCGGAAAAAGACTGTGGCCCCTTTCAAATGACGTAAGGTCAAAGCAGTTCATCAAGGTATTCAAGACTGAAAACGGCCATGAATCCATGGTTCAGAGGATATACAGGCAGATAAAGACCACCGACCCGGAGGCTGAGGTGACAATTGCCACCTCAAGGTCCCAGGTCAGTGCCATAAACAACCAGCTGGGAGATAACGTAGGTATTTCGGTTGAGCCCTGCAGAAGGGATACGTTTGCCGCCATTGCCCTTGCAACTGCATATCTTCATGACGTCAAAGGTGTGGATGAGAACGAGGCCGTTGTTGTCTGCCCCGTGGATCCCTATGTTGAGAACAGCTATTTCGAATGTGTGAAAAAGCTCTATGAAGAGGCATTAAAGGGAAAAGCAAACCTTGTACTGATGGGAATTGAACCCACATACCCGTCGGAGAAGTACGGTTACATCAAACCGGAGGGAAACGGATACGCATTCACGGAAAAACCCAAGGCGGAAAAAGCTGCCGAGTATATAAAGCAGGGTGCTCTGTGGAACGGCGGGGTATTTGCCTACAAACTCAAATATGTTCTGGACAAGGCCGGAGAACTGCTCGGAAGCAGTGACTACCGCAAACTTTTCAGTACATATGAATCCCTTAAGAAGATTTCATTCGACTATGCCGTAGTTGAGAACGAGACGAGCATAGAAGTTGTGAAATACAGCGGCACATGGAAGGATCTGGGAACATGGAACACCCTTACCGAGGCAATTGAAGACAGAACCATAGGCGATGCCAGAATTACTGACTCCTGCTCCGGTGTACACGTTATAAACGAACTCGGAATTCCCATGCTCGTATCAGGCCTGAAAGATGCTGTGGTAGCCGCCTCTCCGGACGGCATACTTGTCTGTGACAAGGGCCAGAGTTCCTACATAAAACCCTACGTGGATGAAATAAGCATGCAGGTGATGTACGCCGAAAAGTCCTGGGGCTCCTACCGCGTCATAGATGTAGAGGAAAACTCAATGACGGTAAAGGTCACACTGAATCCCGGCAACAGAATGAATTATCATGGCCACGAGAGAAGGGATGAGGTCTGGACGGTCATTCAGGGCAGCGGAACAACCGTAATAGACGGCATGGAGCAGCCGGTCAGACCCGGCGATGTCATAACCATGGAAGCCGGATGCAGGCATACCGTCATAGCCGGTGATGAGGGAATTCAGCTTATCGAGGTCCAGCTCGGACAGGAGATAAGCGTAAACGACAAGAAAAAGTTCGAGATGCCTTTCTGATGAGTCTTTTTCTTCTGAAACCTGCATACAAAGATTATCTCTGGGGCGGAAACAGGCTCAGACATGAATACGGCAAACAGGCAGATGTTTTTCCTCTTGCCGAATCATGGGAGTGCTCCGTGCATCCTGACGGTCCGAGTATTGTATGCGGGACAGGAGAGACCCTTCCCAAACTCCTCGAAAAGCACCCGGAATATCTTGGCACCCATGCCTCAAAAGTGGCCGGTGGACAGTTTCCAATCCTGGTCAAACTCATAGACGCCCTTCATAATCTTTCCATTCAGGTTCATCCGGATGATGAATATGCCCTTGAATTTGAGAACAGCCTGGGGAAGACCGAGATGTGGTACATTCTGGATGCAACAGCAGGAGCTTCAATAATCTACGGCTTCAATCAGGACATCAGTGCCGCTCAGGTCAGAAGAGCTGTTGAGAACGGTACAATCGAGCAACTTCTGAATTATGTTCCGGTCAGGAAAGGAGATGTTTTCATAATTGATCCGGGTACTGTGCACTCCATAGGAAAAGGTTGCCTGGTGGCGGAAATACAGGAGTCTTCAAATCTCACATACAGGCTGTATGACTTCAACCGCACGGACAGTGAAGGAAGAAAGAGGGAACTTCACATAGACAAGGCCCTGAGAGTGATGAATCTGAAAAGCAGTGCTTCTCCCAGACAGCCGATGAGGGTTCTCAGATACAGGGAAGGCTATGCCTCGGAGATTCTGGGAAGATGCAAGTATTTCCAGGTTGAGAGAATTATTACAAACACACAACAGGGAAAAGCCGTGCGTCTGGATGTTTCTGAAAAATCATTTCATGTACTGCTTTGCACAGACGGGGAGTCAATGCTGACTGACGGTTACTCCAATGTTTCAATGAAAAAAGGTGACTGTTGTTTCATCCCCGCAGGGAAAGGTTCTGTTGAACTGAGCGGAAAATCACAAATCATCAATATAGGATGCTGAAGATTTTGTTCCTTACCTGTGCAGCATTTCAGATATTTTGTCTACTGCGGCGTTTAAGTCACTGCAGAACAGACCGTCATTCATGAACAGCAACATGGAGAAGTAAACAACAACTCCCTCAAATACAAGAACAACAGTATTGAATATTGAAGGCTCCAGATAACGGGAACTGACAACAAGGCATAAAGTCATTACCGCGGAAGCTATCAGATAATTATATGAGCTTGAGAAAACCGCCTTTAAATCAATTTCCTTTCTGACGTTCATGAAATTCAGAACCATTATGGTCACCTCGGCACAAACGGATGCAATTGCAACTCCTATGGCACCGTAATTCTTTATCAGCAAAAGATTGAGAATCAGATTTACAAGTGACCCCAAAGCAACTGAACGGGTGTGTTTGTTCTCACGTTTTGTCGGAATCAGGTATTGAGCTCCCGTCATGTTGCTCAGTCCCATTACAAGAACCAACGGGGCAAAAATCCAGAGAATTGTAATTACCAGATCCCAGCCCGGTCCGAAGAACCAAGGAACAAAATTTGAGGCAACGCAGGCAAGGCCGCAACTTACGGGAATACCGATCATCCAGAGATATCTGTATCCGGACTGCATTAGCTCATTCACCTTGCTGTTTTCTCCTTTGAAGAAGTGGAAAGCAACTCGGGGCATCATGACCGTACTTATGGAAATGAGAATTGAAAGGACAACTCTTGAGATGTTGAAACCCTGTTCGTAGTAGCCGTTCTGAAAAGCGTCCCTTCCGATTAATCCGAGCATTACCTTGTCCAGTATTGAATACACCAGCGATGCAACCGTGGGCAGAAAAAGCAGAAGGGAAGATTTCAGGCCTCTGAACGGTCTAAGCTCTTTGAATCTTATTCTGTCAACATGCCTGAATACAAAACAGAATGCAGAGAAGTTGTTAAGGGTATGTGCAAACAGGGATATAAGCGCATATGGTAATACATCATCTGATGTTTTTACAAAAATATAAATACACGCTATCTGAATTATTCTGATGACAGTTTCCCTGACAGAAAGGAAAACAAACTCTTCCTTACCTGCAAGAAACCAGTCTACGGAAAAAGCCTCTGCAACAAAGTACAATGAAAAGTAAACTAGCAAGACATTGCCGCTTGATGCTGTTGATGTAAGGTATATACATAATACAAAAGGAATAAAGAAAAGCTTCAGCAGATAAGCATTCCAGAAGGCAACACTTCTCCTGTATCTGTCATCCTGATAATAAGCAGTTTCCCGTTTTCCATACTCAGCAATACCCAGTTGGGCAAATATCATGAAGAAAGCCATTACGGATTCGGCATAACTGATTCTACCTACACCCTGAGCACCTATGACCCTGGATATATACGGTGCCGTTATAAGAGGAGTGAGTATCTGGATTATTCTGTTGGAAAGGTTGAACAGATAGTTTTTCTTTAAACTCTTCATTTTCAGATCTGCCTTGTATCAGGTATTCCCTTTCCTGAACAGTTTCACAAAATATGTGCAGGATTTTGCATATATGAATGGATTAAAAACTTTTCGGAAACCCGGTTTTGTATATGGCTTGCCTTTGATTTTACATACATCCAGTTTCTCGAAACTTATTGTATCAAAACTCTTTGACAACCACTTCAGAACTTCCGGGTCGGGTATTTCTCCGAAGATTGTTTTTCCCCCACGCAGAGCATGAAGTTTTCTGAATCCGTATTCTTCGGGATAATTGGTCATGCAATATGAACCGAAAGTTTCAAATTCGCTGAATCCGGAACCGGCAAGATGATCATCCGAAACAGCTTCAATAATCCTGTCATACCATTTTTCCCCGGAGTTGGATTCTATCTCGGCAAGCATTTTCTTTACTATTTTTTTATTGAACACCATGTGTTCTGAAATAAAAGAACGTTTGATGCACTTGTTCAGGTTCAGCAACTCTTTTGAAGTTATAAAGTACCAGGGGTTGTATTCGTTGGAAGTTGAGAAGAGAGGATGGTTTTTGCTATCAAAGAAAGAGATTTCCTTCAACGGAATCATATCAGCATCCCAGGTTATGTAATAATCATCCTCCGATAAAAAAGCATAACCCAGTTTCAGAAGCTGCTGATAATACCAACCTGTGCGTTTTTCGGCTTTTCTTGATGCCATGATGTTACGCAGATACTGGAACGACAGACCGTCTATCATGGCATCCTCATCTACAAAGGCAACACGGGAATTCGTGCCGAAATCATTCAATATGAGTTCATTGATTATTTTATTCCCCACAACCACAACTTTCTTCGGATTGAGATAATTGAGGATATAGGGAATAGATGTTTTTGCAACACTATAGTCGTTTACAGAAATAGGTGTGACTATATCAATGTTCATAGTTTGAAATTATACAAAACCTGAAGATGAATTGGAATACGGGTAACCTTAAAACCGGTTTATCAGGTATTGCCGTTTTCTGTCTTCTGCCTTCTTCTGACTGATTCGGCTGCAAGAAATCCGTACACAATCACCATGTATGAAACTTTTTCATAACACTCGCTTCCAAACATGAACATTGCAAGAATAGTAGTGATAAGAACAATTCCTATGACAGCATCTTCTTCCCGTTGCAGCGCGGGCTTTATCAGCACGAAGAACGGAAAGGCAAACATTGAGAAATACAGGGAAAAACCGACAATTCCGTAGCAGGAAAGTATGTCAATGAAAGCATTATGGAATACCACTATTCCCGAACCGTGGCTGCTCATGACAGTCTGGCCGGAAAAGGCACCAAGCCCCAGTATCGGCGTTTTAAGGAACTGTTCAAATCCCCACTTTATCATCTGAATTCTGGATGAGGCTGATCCGTCGGTTGCACTGCTGTCTGAAAAGACTTTTGCAAAACTTGACAGTCTTGAATAGAGAGCTCCGAAATAGGGGAGTTTGAGAATCTGCAATCCGAGAAAGCACATTGCAATAACTATCAGGATTGAAAGAATTCTCCATTTGCCTTTTGCAAAAAGGAACATAAGGCACAGAAGCCCGACAAAGAATCCGAAGAAAAAGGATCTGGTTCCGGTTGCTATTGCAGCCAGAAGCATGAAAGGAACAAACAACAGGTCCCACCATCTTTTCCGGAAAAATGCAAACCACATGGCTGAGAGAGATGCCAGGACCAGAATATCAACAACATCCCCCAAAGAAAACATTCCTGCGTCTAGCCTGGCTCCGGTCTTCAAAGCTGAGATGAATCCTGCAGGACCATAGTGGAGGATGTAGCATAAGGAAATGACAATGCCTGCCATGACAAATCCACGCAACACAACTTCCTTTCTTTCCTGAGAAGCAAGAAAGTTGTAAATAAGGACACTCATGACAAGGAGTTTTGCAAAGGTTTTTGATATTCTCAAAGCTTCATCTTTAACCGGAGCCCATATTATTGAACAGAAGCTGAACAATGTGAAGAGTGTGAAAAGGACGGTGATGGGGCTCAGAATGTTTTTGGAATTAAGAATACAGTAAAGAGCCATAAAGCCTATGAGAATGATTCCGATTGTATTGGTATATTTCTTTACCTGTTCGCTGTTGTTGAAGATTGAAAATGCAATCATGTAAAGAATGATAAGAATCTCAGTCTGCGGGATAATCTCATTCCTGTGTTTTTCAATAATTGTTTTAGGACTACATAGGGTATTCATCACTTCTCCTATAATTGCCAGCCCGGTTTCTTGCCGTAGCAGTCAATTAAAAATATCATTTTCGGAAAAGAAATAAAAGAGAAGGTTTGCTTTGTCGGCGCACCTGTTGAATTGATGTTGAAAACATCTATAATTAACACGGTTGATAAATATGGAAGATAATAACATTGCCGTTCTTGTGGTTTCCTGCGATAAATACTCAGACATGTGGCCTGTTTTCTTTGAATTGAAAAAGCGCAAATGGTCAGACTGCCCATACAGGACATATCTCGGTTCCAACTTTAAGAAAAGCGGTCAGGATGGAGTAACTGATATTTCCATCGGTGAGGATTTGTCATGGGCTGATAACGTCAGGAATATGCTGGGTTATATAAAAGAAGACTATGTAATCATGCTTCTGGATGATTTTTTCATTGACAGAAAACTGGATACAGACAGAATCAGGGCATTGGCTCAGTACATGGAAGAAATGCAGTTTGATTGTCTCAGACTTGAACCGGAACCGGGTCCTGCAAGACTCATTAACAGGAAACTGAAAGTCGGCCGGACAAAACCAGGATATCCGTTTTATGTTTCCACTCAGCCTGCCATATGGAAGAAGACCAGCCTTTTGAATCTGCTCGGAGACGGCTACAGTGCATGGGATTTTGAACTGAAGAACTCAGAAGAGAATGCAGACAATCTGGGGATGAGTTTTGCGGGTACAAAGAACTATGTATTCCATCATATAAACGGTGTAGACCGTGGAAAGTACTATGCAAGTACTGTGGATTTTCTGAACAGCGAAGGAATTGAGGCTGATTTCCAGAAGAGGGGAATTCTTGCAAATAAGACATTCGGCAGCAGGCTTAATCTGACTATCTACAGATTCAAGACACGTGTCAAATGCGTGCTCGCTGAATTTGGTTTATGGCATTGTTGAGATCAGCAAAGACTGATATAAAAATCCTGAAGTTCTTTGGCGGTCTCTGAAATATCAAAGCCGCCTTTTATTATATCCTCAGACCTGTCCTTCCGTTTTGTTTCAAGAACCTGTTCAATTGTATTAGCCCAGATTCCGGGGTTGTCAGACAGGGGAATTCTGTGAATCAGGTCTGTTACCTCAAACTCATCTGTCAGATGTGCACTGACAACACACGGGAGCCCTGAACACTGTGCTTCAATTACGGTAAGAGGAAGACCTTCATTCAGAGAAGGGAAGACAAAAACATCAAAGGCGGAGTACAGCCTGTTCACATCACGTCTTGAACCTGTGAAGATAACCCTGTCCTTAAGGCCTGTACTGAACACCTTTTTTTCAATTTCATGCTGCAACGGACCGTCTCCGGCCAGAACGAGGAAACTGTCAGGATGTTTTTTTACAAAGCAGCTGAAAACCTGAAGATTGAAAATGTGGTTTTTCACCGGATCAAATCTTCCCACATGGCCTATGACAACAGCATCTTCGGGGATGTTCAGTTCCTTTCTCAGTTGAGATCTGTAATCGGGATTGAATCCGAACAGACGGCTGTCTATTCCGTTTCTGATAACGGTAAAAGGCGCCTTGCCCCTGTAGAGCCAGTTTCCGGCTTCTTCAGAACAGGCAAATCTGTATTTTGCAACTTTACAGGTATTTCTCTTGATGAGGTCTCTGATCCAGGCCCCCGGACCGCTGCCGTTGCTGGTGCAGTGGCTGTGAGCTATAGTCTGAAGTCCGCATTTATTTGCCTCATCAAGAAAGATTGCACCTGTGTTGTTTACATGGGAGTGGACAATGCGGTATTCGGGGTGGGACTTGAAGAAGTTCCTGAAGGCACGGCGGTAAGAGAATTCATTATAGATTTTGTAGTCGGGCAGACGGTATATTTTTCCTCCGAGCTGCTCAATTTCTTCCTCATAGGCGGACCTGTAATTGCAATGGACAACAAAGTCAAACATGACTTTTGTCCTGTCAAGACACCTGAAAACATTCATTACAAGTGTCTCAGCTCCTCCGCGGTCCATTGTGGTACTTACTATGAGAACTCTTACCGGTTCTGCTTCCATTCTTTCCTCTTATCTGCTGATCAGCGATACAGGATCAACAGTGAAGCCTACGGCAAACCTGATGCCGCTTCTTTGTGCACCGCTGACATGTCCATAACCTGTAATGCGGCTGTATCCCAACTTTGCCCTGAATGAGAGTGCTTCATTTACCTTGCCGGAGACACAGCCGGAAACAGACAGTGTATTTTCCTCGGGTTTTGATGTTTCCTTGGCAATTCTTTCCTCGGAATCGGCAATGCCGTGTCCTCCTTTGATTGAGTAAACGGCATCGGCGGAAAGCTTAATTCCATTCCACAGGTAGGATGCTCCTGCGGCAAGAACCTTGACATCTCCTCCCAGGGGGTAGCCTATGTAATTCTGTTCATAGTCTCCGTCTGCAAAGTATTTGTAGGCTGAGACCAGATCCAGCTGGTACCATTTTTTCAGATTGGGAATATCGGGGTTGGTCTCTTCAATCAGATAAAGGTATGGGTTGTTGTAAACACCTTCCGCGTAGGCGGAAAGGATACCGTCTCCCAGAACCCATGAGCCGCTGAGGTTTGCAAGGAATCCGAGAGCGTTCTGCCCTGAATCGGAGCTTTCCGAACCGAGCTTGAACTGATCCAGAAGAGCCTGTGCATCAAACTTCATTCCGAACGGCAGGGCAACAGAAACTTCCAGGCCGAAGAAATTGTTTGCATTGCCGTTCATGAATGTAAACGTATTGTGAATCATCATGAACGGGTTCAGTACTCTGGGGTCTGAGAATGTATGCTCTCCGTAGGTCATGAGGCCCTGGAACAGTGTTGTTGTGACCTTGTTTCTGATTACACCCGAAATGCGGTGGATGTAAGCCGCCTTGAACGGGTCATTGAAGTTGTAACGCCTTATATCCGTGGCCGAGTCTACGGGATTGTCATATGCGAGAACGGTGAAATCATAGGAAACCGGTCCCTTCATGACGCTGAACTTGGCAAAATCCTGAAAGAGGAGGTTCTGGCTGAGTTCAAGGTTTCCTGTAATTCCGTCACCTGCACTCATTCTGTCACGTCCTATGATCAGATTGAAAGTTTTGTTGCCGAATGAGCCGTAAGCCGTAGACGGGTATTCGTGAGAAAGGTCCCTGATGTTATAGAGTGAATGGATTTTTATATCTCCTGCTTCACTGTAAACTGTTTTATCTGCCTTGAAGTCGAAAACTGAGTACAGAGTGAAGTAATCCGTAATGCTGATTTCCGTTTTTGCCTCAATAAGGGGAAGCCTGTCCCTGAAAGGCAGGAACGAGTTATTGTTCCAGACTTCACCAATCAGAACGGGAATTCTGAAATCAAGAACAACGGAATCCGCATTGACAAGAACCTTTCTGTTTTCAAGCCTGTCCTGCAGATCTCTGTACATCTGAAGGGCACTGCCGTTCAGTTTTGAAGAATCAATCTTTGACAGCAGGAAGACAAGATTATCCTCGGTGACAGGGTATGTCATCTGGGGAAGGGCTGTACTGGAGATACGGGACAGAACAAAAAGAGTTTGAACTTCATCCGATGACTGTCTGTATGTTTTCTGACCCGCAAATACAGGAAAAGAAACCGATATTACGATAATTGAAATCAGTATTAATATTATCCTTCTCATCCGTCCGACTTCCTTTTGTTTACCAGTTTAATTTTCAGGTAATTCTATCATTTTTCCATATATATGGAAAGTGAAGTGCTTTAATGCTAAACTTGGCAATATGAAGATTCTGATTCTGTCCAATCTGGTTTCATATACATACAACTTCCGCAAGGAGATTATCGATGCTTTTCTTGACAGGGGGCATGAGATTGTCATTGCCTGTGACAATGACTCTCCGGAAAAAAAGAGTGAACTGGAAAAACGTTGCAAACTGATTGAAGTCCCCTTCAACGGCAAGGGCAAGAACATAAAAGAGGAACTGGCGCTGGTTAAGACCTATTCATCCATGATGAAGACGGAAAAACCGGATGCAGTGCTGTCTTTCACCATAAAGATGAACCTCTACGGAGGTTTTGCGGCACTGAGAAGCAAGGTCCCGTTCTATCCCATGATTACAGGGCTGGGAGAGCTTGAAAAACCCGGCAAACTGCAGAAAATGCTTCTTCTCATGCACAGATATGTAATGCCCGGGGCCCGTTGTGTGTTCTTCCAGAATCAGGCCAACATGGATTTCTTCAAAGACCATAAAATCAAGGTCAGAAAGGCTGTGCTACTGCCAGGCTCGGGTGTGAATCTTTCAAGGTTCACATACAGGGAATATCCGTCCGAGGACCTTCCCGTTGAGGTTGCATTCATAGGAAGGATAACACAGGCCAAGGGAATAACCGAATATCTTGATGTTGCCGAGCAGCTTTCCTCCCTTGTGGTTTTCCACGTGGCCGGATTGTGTGATCAGCAGTACAGGGAGAGGATTGAAGAACTTCAAAGCAGGGGAGTGATTGTCTATCACGGGAGTCTTGAGGATACAAGACCTCTTTTGGATAAAATTTCCTGCCTTATTCTCCCCACCTATCATCCGGAGGGGATGAGCAATGTCCTTCTTGAGGCCGGAGCCACCGGAAGACCTGCAATCTGTACCGACAGACCGGGGTGCCGTGAAATTGTCAGAAACGGAGTGAACGGACTCTACTGTCTGGCAAAGGATTCAAACAACCTCATGAATGTTCTGGAGTCCTTCCTGTCAATGGATTATGAGAGACGCCGTGAAATGGGTATTCAGGCTCGCAAGACTGTGGAAAAGGGCTTTGACAGGCAGATTGTTGTTGATGCTTATCTGAAAGAGGTGGGTGAACCGATATGACTGATACAATGAAAAAGGTAAGCTCAATCAAGAAACTCATAGGCAAGGAGAGGGTTTCCTCCATACTTCAGGCAATGAAGTTCATCCCGGACAAACCTTTTCTCAAACTTGAATACAGGTTCCTCACCGGAAAGCGCCTGAATCTGAAAAACCCGGTAACTTACAATGAAAAACTTCAGTATCTCAAACTCTATGACAGAAAACCCGTCTATACGGTCATGTCTGACAAGATTGCCATGCGTGATTATGTCGGGGACCGCATAGGAGAGGGGCATACGGTACCGCTCTACGGCACCTGGGACAGGCTGGAGGATGTTGATTTTGACAGCCTTCCTGACTCTTTTGTCATCAAGTGCAACCATGACAGCAAAGGTCTTGCCATATGCAGGGACAGAAAGACATTTGACAGGGAAGAAACTCTGCGCCTTCTGGGTAAATCCTTGAGGAGAAACCACTTCTGGGTAGCCAGGGAATGGCCGTACAAAAATATAAAACCGTGCATTCTTGCCGAACAGTACATTCAGGACAAAACAGAGTATCAGGTTTTCTGTTTTGACGGAGAACCCCGTGTCATGTTTACGGCAGATACTGTAAACGGGCGTTTCTGCGAAAGCTTTCTGGACATGGATTATAATCTGATTGAGGATTTGTCCATGGGATACCCCAAACTGTCCGGAATTCCTGATAAACCCGGGTGTTTTGAACAGATGAAACAGTTCTGCAGGGCCCTGTCCGCCGGCTGCCCTCAGCTCAGGGTGGATTTCTATGTCTGCAATGAAATGATATATGTAGGGGAACTGACTTTCTTCAATGATGCCGGATTTGCTCCGGTAACAACAAATGAATGGGATGAGAGGTTGGGCAGTTGGATTTCACTGCCTGATGGAATATAATTATGACAACCGAAATAAGGAATTTGCCCAGATGAAAAAGTTTTTTACAATATTACTGGTTGCCGCAGCGGTACTTACAGGCCTTTTTGCCGGACAGCATCACACTGTTCCGCTTGGAGACAGGGCATATGACATAATTACCACTGCTGAACTCAAGGGCGTGATACCGGTCCAGTCGGATGTAAAACCGTACAATCTGGACAAGGTTGTGAGCCTTCTCAACATCATACGCAACTCCGGTACGGTATCTGCAAAGGAGATTGCCGACATTGACAGGCTTATTGATGGCTATACCAGGAGTTACGGCGTTTATCCCTCCAACTCATTACGGGATGTGCTCAAAAAGGGCAACCTTGCATACAACTTTGACAAAGCCAGTCTGACTATAGGGGTCAAAGCTTCCTCAGATACCAGAGCCGGCCTTA
>CAMZFA010000008.1 GCA_947305945.1 uncultured Spirochaetales bacterium
CTCTATGTTCAATCCCTGCCACAGGAAGGGCACATTGTGAGGATAAGACAGGATAGACTAGGATAAACGGGGATAAGTGAGGATAAGTGAGGATAAGACAGGGTAAGCGAGGATAAGCGAGGCAAATAGAGGATAAAATAGGGACTGTGCAACTTTTCTATTTCGCAACAGCCTCTTGGTTTTTGCACGCCCGGAATGCGCTCTCATGACAGGTGTAGCTATCTGCGGACAAGCTCGAATGCGAGTCTGGGGTAGTTGTCCTCCTCCACGTGGATGATTCCGCACTTTGAAAAACCGCATTTGAGCAGCAGATTCTGCATGATTTTGTTGTCGGGGTGCGTGTCCATGCGCAAATGGCCGCATTGCTTGAGTGCCCACAAGATGCAGAACATGCCGGTGCCTTTGACGGAGCCGTCCGAGGCTATGCGGTGCACAACTCCGTAGGGAGAGGGGTCTGTCCAGGAACCGTCCTCAATGATACGGTATGTGGGTTCAATATCCGGGCCGCTTACATAGTAGAACACACCTACAATCCGCCCTTCATGAACACAGACGTAACTGTTACCTGCGGCTATGTCCTGCATGATCAGGTTCTCGGGCGGCCAGTTTGTGGGACCCCACTGGTTGGGGTTCCCGTTCTGAGCCATGAACTGCCGCGCCCGGGCATAGATGGACATTATGGTGTCAAAATCAGTCTCAACGGCCTTGCGTATTTCCATTACACCAGCATAACCTCTGGGCTTGCTGTTTGCCAAGTCTCATGGCTTCTTCCCTGCTGATGCTGCCTATGTCCAACGTGTATTTCACAACAGAGCACGGCAGAGATTTGTTTTTCAGAAAACCGTAATTGAATTTATGCATGGCAGGCCTTTTTCTTTATATTATGTACTTAAAATTTAAAGAAAAGTCAGGCGTTCAGTGCAGCTTTGATGAAGCCCAGGAAGAGCGGGTGGGGTCTGTTGGGGCGGCTCTTGAACTCGGGGTGGAACTGAACGCCTATGAAGAAGGGGTGGTCCGTCAGCTCAACCGTTTCCACCAGGCGGCCGTCCGGGGACAGGCCGGAAAGGCACAGACCTGCAGCGGAAAGGGTATCACGGAAGTTGTTGTTGAACTCATATCTGTGCCTGTGGCGCTCGCTGATAAGCTCGGATCCGTACAGGGAGCGGATCCGGGTTCCCGGGGCAAGATTGCACGGGTATTTGCCCAGACGCAGGGTGCCGCCCTTGTCTATCTCATCATACTGGCCCGGCATGAAATCTATGACCTTGTAAGTGGAGGAGGGGTTGAACTCGGAGGAATCGGCGGCGGGGAGGCCGCAGACGTTTCTTGCAAATTCAATGACCTGGATCTGCATGCCCAGGCAGATTCCGAAGCAGGGGATGCGGTGCTCACGGGCGTATCTGACTGCCGGGATCATGCCTTCCGTGCCGCGGTTGCCGAAGCCGCCGGGGACTATGATTCCGTCTGCGCGGGAAAGTGCGGAGTCAACGTTCTGATCGGTTAGGGTTTCCGAGTCCACCCAGTCTATGTCTGTTTTTGAGTCCAGGGCGTAGCAGGCGTGGTGGAGCGCTTCTACTACGGAGAGGTAGGCGTCGTGGAGTTGGACGTATTTGCCCACAAGCGCAATTCTCACACGGCGGCTCCGGTGGCGTATTCTCTGTACCATTTCCTCCCATTCGGAGAGGTCCGGTGCGGGAGCCTCAAGGCCCAGTTCGCGGCAGACAATCCCCGAAAGGCCCGCCTTTTCAAGCATGAGGGGCGCCTCGTAGAGGATGGGGAGGGTCAGGTTCTCAATTACGCAGTCAGGCTTGACGTTGCAGAAATGGGCAATTTTGGTAAATATTCCCGGGTCCTCTATTTTCTCATCTGTGCGCAGGATGATTATGTCAGGGGAAATGCCCATGCCCTGCAGCTCCTTGACGCTGTGCTGGGTGGGCTTGGATTTGTGTTCCCCGCTGGCCTTCAGGTAGGGCACAAGGGTCACGTGCACGTAAAGCACGTTCTCCCGTCCCACCTCAAGACCCACCTGCCTTATGGCCTCTATGAAGGGCTGGCTCTCTATATCTCCTATTGTTCCCCCTGTCTCTGTTATCACAACCTGAGCGGAAGTCTCCTTTCCCACCCTGTAGATGAATCTTTTTATCTCATCCGTTATGTGGGGAATGGTCTGCACCGTGGAGCCCAGGAATCCGCCCTGTCTCTCACGGTGGATCACATTAGAATAGACCTTTCCCGTTGTGAGGTTTGAGAACCTGTTCAGGTCCTCATCAATGAAGCGCTCGTAATGGCCCAGGTCCAGGTCGGTCTCCGCACCGTCTTCGGTGACGTAGACCTCTCCGTGCTGGTAGGGACTCATTGTGCCGGGGTCAACGTTGATATAGGGATCGAGCTTCTGTGCGGCAACCTTCAGGCCCCTTGCCTTGAGGAGCCTTCCAAGAGAGGCCGCGGTAATGCCCTTCCCAAGTCCTGAAACAACACCGCCTGTAACAAAAATGTACTTGGTCATAGTCTTTCCCCGCAGAATCTCACACCGAGAACAGAAGCTGTCTGTAAGTGGGGTAGGGCCAGCACTTGTCCGGAATGAGCTTCTCCTCTTGGTTTATCACCTTTCTGATTTCCTCCATGAGGACAAAGACCTTGTCATGGTAATATCTGATGGCACCGAAGGAATCCGCCGCCGGGGCCTGTGAAAGAGAATCTTCCAGTTTTGAAATATAGTCGGACAGTTTTCTGTTGCTTTCTTCCAGGGTTCTGCAAATGTCGGTTTCCACTCCGCCTGTGCTGCCAAGCACCTTGGTCCTGTTGATGACAGTCATGCACAGGCTGTTCTCAAAGGCCGATACCGCGGGAATTATCTCCCTGCGCACCATGTCTATCAGGGTGTTGGCCTCTATGGAGATGATGTTGCAGTACTTTTCAATGTGGATTTCATTTCTGGCTTCCATCTCCGAGCGGGACAGAACCCCGTGCCTTTCCATGAGCTCCGCGTTCTTTTCCGTGAAGTACTGAGGCACGGCATCCGCCGTGGTCTTCAGGTTGCTCAGACCGCGCCTTGCAGCCTCCCCGATCCAGGACCTGTCATAGCCGTTTCCGTTGAATATGATCCTTCCGTGGTCCAGAAGCTCCTGCTTAATCAGGCTGTGCAGGTCCGTGCCTGCCTCAAGGGCGTTTGCAAACTGCCTCAGCTTTTCCGCAACCATGGTGTTGAGCATGGTGTTGGGACCTGCAATGGACTGGCTTGAACCGGGCATTCTGAATTCAAACTTGTTTCCGGTAAAGGCTATGGGACTTGTCCTGTTGCGGTCCGTGGTGTCACGCGGAATGAGCGGCATGGAATCTATTCCCACCTTGATGGGTTTGACCGAGGCCTTGCTGTAGCTGCTGTCCGTGACTATGGAGTCCACAACGCTCTGAAGCTCGTCCCCTATGAAGATTGAGATGATTGCGGGAGGGGCCTCGTTGCCGCCCAGACGGTTGTCATTGCCGGCAAAGGCCACGGTGGACCTGAGCAGGTCCTGATACTCATCAACCGCGCCTATGAAGGCCGTGAGGAACAGCAGAAAACGGGCATTCTGCTCCGGGGTTTTGCCCGGTGAGAACAGGTTGTCACCCCCGTCCGTGACAAGGGACCAGTTGTTGTGCTTGCCGCTTCCGTTCATCCCGTCAAAGGGCTTTTCCGCAAGCACGCATACAAGGTTATGCCTGTCGGCGATTCTTCTCATCATGTTCATGGTCAACTGGTTCTGGTCATTTGCCGTGTTGCAGTCCGAGTATACCGGTGCCATTTCATGCTGGGAGGGGGCCACCTCATTGTGTTTTGTCTTGGCCGGAACGCCCAGCTTCCATAGCTCCTCCTCAAGGTCCTTCATGAAGGCGGAGACCCTGGGCTTTATGGTTCCGAAATAATGGTCGTCAAGTTCCTGACTCTTGGGAGGTCTGGAGCCGAACAGCGTTCTACCGCAAATTCTCAGATCCTCTCTTTTGTTGTAGAGGCTCTTGTCTATGAGAAAATACTCCTGCTCCGCACCGGCCATGGGTGTAACGCTGTGAGTCTCTGTGTCCCCAAGAAGTCTCAGAACCCTCACGGCCTGCCTGTTGAGAGCCTGCATGGACCTGAGCAGGGGAGTCTTCTTGTCCAGAGCCTCTCCGGAGTAGGAGAAGAACATGGTGGGAATGCAGAGGCTTCCTTCATTGATGAAGGCGTGGGAAGTGGGGTCCCAGGCGCTGTAACCGCGGGCTTCGAATGTGGCTCTCAGGCCCCCGGAGGGGAAACTGGAGGCATCGGGCTCGCCCTTTACAAGCTCCTTGCCGGAGAATTCCATAATCACCGTGCCGTCTCCGTCCGGCGCAATGAAGCTTTCATGCTTTTCCGCCGTGCCGCCGTTGAGGGGCTGGAACCAGTGGGTGTAGTGGGTGGCGCCCTTGCTGACCGCCCACTCCTTCATGCCCTGTGCTATGGCGTTTGCGGCCTCCTTGGAGAGCATTTTGCCTGACTGTATGCAGCTGCGGTACTCGGAGATGAACCTCTCCGGAACGTACTGTCTCATTGTTTTCTCTGTAAATACCTGACTTGCATATAATTCCTGTACCGACATGTTCATACCCCGCTTGCTCCGTAGTTTGAAAGGATCCTTGCAGAAGGATCATTGACATTGCAGCCCTCCCAGCTCTTGTTGGGCATCCAGAAGTCGGGAATCATTCTGTCCTGACCCGGATAGTGCTTCTCAAAAAGCTGCCTGTACAGCAGGCTCTCCTTTGTGAAAGGCCTGCAGTAGTCATACTTTGCACTCTCTGCCTCAAACTCCGCGTCCGTGTAGAGCCTGTTTGCATATTCCTTCAGATTGTCCACCATACTGTGGCCCACCGCATCCGAGAAGGCGGCTTTCTGCCTCCACAGTATTCTTTCCGGCAGGATATGGTCCTTCTCAAAGGCTTTTCTCAGAAGGTATTTTCCCATGTTGTAGGTGTTCATCTTCATTGAGGGGTTGATTGACATGACATATCTGACAAAGTCCAGGTCTCCGAAGGGCACGCGGGCCTCAAGGGAGTTGTCCGAAATACACCTGTCCGCCCTGAGGACGTCATAGAAATAAAGTTCGCGTATTCTCTTCTGAGCTTCATTCTGGAAGGATAGGGCATCAGGGGCAAAATCAGTGTATTTGTAGCCGAAAAGCTCATCCGAAATCTCACCGGTCAGAAGCACCTTCACATCCGTTTTCTCATGAATGGCCTTGCAGCACAGATACATGCCAAGGCTTGCCCTGATTGTGGTAATGTCCCAGGTTCCCAGAATTGAAACTACCGTTTCAAGTGCTCCCAGAACATCTTCCATGGTCATGCGGACCTCCATGTGGTCACTGTGAATATAGTCCGCAACCTCACGGGCATAACCAAGGTCTATGGGGTCCGTGTCCATGCCTATGGCAAAGGTCCTTATCTTCTTTCCTAAAATTCCCGAGGAGATGGCACAGACCAGGCTTGAATCAAGTCCTCCGGAGAGGAGGAATCCGAGCGGAACGTCCGCATCCAGGCGCTTTTTCACGCCCTCGATCAGCTTTTCCCTTATCTTTTCACAGACCGTCTCAATGTCATCTTCGGAGTATTTCTCAACCGCCGCGGGATCTGCATAGCGCACGAACTTCCCGTCCTTATAGTAATGACCGGGAGGGAAGGGCAGGATTGTCTCACAAAGGCCCACCAGGCAGCGCGCCTCGCTGCAGAAAATTATGCTCCTGTCTTCAAGATAGCCGTAGAACAGCGGCCTGATACCTATTGGGTCCCTTGCGGCAACAAGGCTGCCGGAGGCCGAATCATATATGATTAATGCAAATTCAGCATCAAGTTCCCTGAACATGGACACGCCGTGTTCCTTCCACAGGGGAAGAAGAACCTCACAGTCCGAGTCACTTATAAATGAATATTTCTTCTTCAGCTGTTCCTTGATGGGTCTGAATCCGTAAATTTCACCGTTGCAGACAACGCTGTCATTGTCCAGGTGGAAGGGCTGCATACCCGCATGGCAGGGATCCATGATTGCAAGGCGGTTGAAGCCCAGGTAAGTATTGTTTCCCACGGAAACGAAAGAAGCGGCATCCGGTCCCCGTGAGGCGGACTTTTCAAAAAAGTCCCTGACAGAATCCGGAGATACGCAGGATGATGAAAAACCGATAATGGAACACATAAATCCAATCTCCTTCACAAAAAAACTTTAATAAATGGATTATATTGATTGGAGAACTGGCAAACAAATACATATTATGTTATATCTACAATATCTTTCAGATATGATAAGAGGGGAGGAGCAGCATGGAACTCAGGGTCCTGAAGTACTTTGTAACCGTGGCCGAAGAGCTGAACATAACACGCGCGGCGGAGAAACTGAACATAAGCCAGCCGCCGCTGAGCAACCAGATAAAGGCTCTGGAGGCGGAGCTTGAAACAACCCTCTTCATCAGGGGAAAACGCCATCTGAAGCTCACGGAAAGCGGAAAACTGTTGTATCGCCACGCAAAGGAAATACTCAACCTCTCGGACAAAACGTCGGAGGAAATCAGGCTGATGGGAAGGGAGATGAACGGCACAATCTCCATAGGCCTTGTGGAAGGATCTGCGCCCGACATAGCCTCCGAATGGATTGAAACCTTCATCTGCCGCTACCCGGAAATCAAATTCCGCGTCATGGACGGCAACAGTGACGAACTGATTGAGCGCCTGCGCAGCGGCCTGATAAACCTTGCCGTCATCACGGCCCCCTACGACCAGACCCTGCTCAACGGCTTCAAGGTAGGGCAGGAGAAAATGACGGCCTTCATGAGCCGGGAAAATCCGCTTGCCTCCCTCCCGGGCGATACCGTCAACCTCTCCGACCTGCGCGACCAGAGCCTGATAGTCCCCAGCCGCGAGGCCATGAACAACATGATCTACAAATGGTTCAGGGAGATAGGCGCAGAGCCGCGCATAGTCTGTAGAATGGACAACTATCTGGATGTGGCCGCCCTTGCGGGCCGCAACGTGGGAATAAGTCTTTTCCCGCGCACATCCTACATTTCCAACCAGCGGATTGTTGCAAAGGAGATAGTGAATTCAGGGCGCGTTGTCGAGTATATCTTTGTCTGGCTGAAGGGCAAACCGCTGCCCCTTGCCGACGAGTATTTCATAGACCACGTGAAAAGCGGTCTCAGACAGGAACCTTGACCACCACCTTGATGTTGGGCCTGCTCTCGTGAACCCTGACGGAGGGCTTGTGGACATCTTCCGGGCCTACAATTATGAACTCTCCGGCATTCAGCACAACCTTTCCGTAGTCTTCCGGCTCCTTATAGAACATTACGTCTTTTTCCGGGTTGTAGGGAGTTTCAATCTCCCTGCATACATCTATATTGCACACACCCATGTATTCCTGACCCTCTGCAATGTACTGGATGTCAAAGAACCTTTTGTGGGCTTCCCATCTGGAATCCTCCCAGTTCTTTGAGTTGTAGTGCAGGACATTTGCATAAACTCCTTCTCCCAGTTCATACCTGCCGGGCTCAAGAGAGGCAAGATCCGGGCGCTTGAGGAACTCAAAAGCAATGCGGAACATGCTGTTTGAGAAATCATACTTGTATTCCAAACCGTTTTTAACACAGAACATAAAAGACCTCCACATTGATTATTGATGCATCTTGATGCGTAAAACAAGTTCTTTCCTTGACACGGGGCCTTCATAATGCTTCTTTAAAGCAGGGGGTGCAAAATGAAATACCTGAACCTGTTTGACAGACAAATTCCGCGCGTGGCCCTGGGCTGCGACCACTTCGGGGAAACCGTTTCCGAAGACACCGCACTCAAAGAGATGGACCTCTACCTGTCCATGGGAGGTAGTGTCTTTGACACAGCCTGTTCCTACGGACAGGCCGGGCCCCGCACACCCTCCACCTCCGAGGTCCTGGTGGGCAGACACCTGAGGTCCCTTGAGCGTTCATCCTACGTGATAATCACAAAGGGCGGCCACCCGGACCGCCGTGACATGCAGGTCTCAAGAATAACGGAAATAGAGCTGGAGTATGACATAAACCAGTCCCTGGACCAGCTGGGCACGGTTCCAGACTGGTGGCTCTTTCACAGGGACAACCCGGATATCCCCGCACCCGAGCTCCTGGACATGGCAAATTCCTACATTGACCGCGGTCTGACAAAGAACATAGGGGTTTCAAACTGGTCCGAAGAGCGCATAGAGGAGGCAAACACATGGGCGGAAAAACACTCCAAAGTGCCCTTTACGCTTTCACAGATCCAGTTTTCCCTTGCATCATGCACCATTGACTCATGGGGAGATGAAACCATCCGGATCATGGGATGCAACACAAGCCTGAGCTGGTATGAAAAGACAAAGATGCCCTATATGTGTTTCTCCTCACAGGGGCGCGGAATTCTTCAGAAACTTGCTGAAAACAGAGCTTTGGGAAGAGCCGCCCGCTTTGACCTTCCGGCCAACCGCAGACTTGCCGTCAGGGCAGGGGAGATAGCCGAAAGGGACGGGGTGAGCATTTCAGATGAGTGTCTTGCCTTCATAACAGGTCAGAGGTCCAACTCCCTTGCTATAGCCGGAGCAACAGCAACGGAGCAGCTGAGGCAGAGCCTCTCCGGCTGTGACTACACTCTGTCACAAACTGACATGGATGAACTTGCAAAGCTGCGCGGAAGTTTACTCAGTAATTGACCAGAAGCCCGTCTTGTTGGAGCCGTTTCTCACCAGAACACCCTCTTTCTTAAGGGCGGCAATGGCACGCTCAATCTGACGCTGGGAATAGCCGGTTCTAAGTGCAACAGCCTGGGCGCTGGAGTAGGGGTTTGTGCGAAGATTTTCCAGAACAACGTCTTTTATTCCGACATTTGTACCGACATTTATTCCGACATTTTCCTCAAGAACTTCCTTGATTACCCTCAGCATGAAGAGGATGAACGCCGTGGATTTGCCCTCGTTGTCGGAGTCTATTATTGCCTTGTAGTACTCTTCCTGCTTCCTGTGGATGATGTTTTCAATGGGAAGCCATGCAAAAAGCGGTTCCCAGTGAGACAGGATCAGGGTGTGCCAGAACCTTCCCGTGCGGCCGTTTCCGTCTGAGAAGGGGTGAATATATTCAAATTCATAGTGGAAAACGCAGCTCTTGATCAACGGGTGGAGCTTTGAATTGCGTGTCCACTCAATGAGCTCCTTCACATAGTGCCCTATCAGCTCCGGCCTTGTTCCCATATGGATGAGCTCCGTCCCGCGGTATACGCCCACTCCCTTTGCCCGGAAAAACCCCGCGTCAGGAAGCACGTCCTTCATCATGACCTTGTGGATTGCCAGAAGGTCACTTATGCTGTACGGGTCAATACGGTCCAGCATCTCATATGCCTCCGTGGCATTGCGTATCTCCTGGATATCTCTTTGCGGAGCAATGACCTGTTTGCCGTCAATAATGGCAACAACCTGGTCCTCGGTAAGCGAGTTGTGCTCAATGGCCAGCGATGAGTAAATGGTCTTGACCCTGTTGTTCTTCCTCAGCTGCGGATTGCGTGACAGATTTGATGAAATGACAAACTGCCTGGCCAGCATACATGTCTCAACGGTGAGGTTAACCATTTGCTCCGTCATATCGAACGGCGGTTCATATCTGTCAAACGAATTCAAATCCATACCACCACCCTTATAACCAATAAACCGCCGTTTTTCAAGATTTATTCACCGCTTTATTCCCCGTTAAAGGCAAATGGTCATATAGGGAGGAATACAGATTATTCCGTCTTTGACAATGAGGTTTCTCGGATGAATCACATATGCGCAGGAGATTCTGCTTCTGAATTTTTCCATGAACTTTGAAATGGATACGGTGGAATACTTTGCTGAAGATTTCACCTCAATTGGAATTATCTTCTGTCTGATGTTTCCGCCCTCCGAGATTATGAAATCTATCTCAATGTCGTTGCGGTGTTTGCTTTCATTGTAGCTTGTGTAGAAGTACGGCCTGTGTCCGTTTGATACCAGCATCTGTTCTATGGCGTTTTCGAACAGCATTCCTTCATTAAGAGACAGTTTGTCAAACAGTATGTTTCTGTAAAGATTTGAATCTGCTATTTCGTTCTCACTGAAAGAGTGGCTTACCAGCAGGCCGGTGTCTCCCATGTAGCATTTTATGTAGGTCCGCCCTACATTCGGGTCATTGCAGTTGAAACATTCGTTGCAGATCATTGAATCAGCAAGCCAGAAGAAAGACTCCGCATAACTGTCGGCTTTTGCGTTGGAGTCCAGACTGGACAGGATGACCCTCTTTTCATGTTTGGAGAGAAAAGACGGTATCTGATCAAAAGTTGCCTGTACTTTTGCCTGATATTTTTTATCAATCTTCCTTATGTCTTCCCTGTACAGATCAAGAATGTCCCTCTTCTCGATATCTGATTTATCAAAATTCTTGTTTTCAGACACAAAAGCATCAACGCTCTTGGGCATTCCCCCTACAAGCATGTACTGCCTGAACAGCAGCATGGCGGAATTGTGCAGACTCCGGGGAAGTTCCACCTTATTTTCAAAGTAGGAGCGGATGGTCTCAACAAGCTGTTCGTTCTCCAGAGCCCAGCAGAATTCCTCAAAATCCATCGGATACATTTTGAGTTTCCGTTCTTCCGACGGAATTGTAATACTCTGGACATTTTCCTTTATTGAGATCAGCGAACCGGTTTCAATGTAATCAAACCTGCCGTCTTCGACAAAGTACTTTATCAGTTCCCTGGCATGCGGATATTTCTGGACCTCATCAAAAATGATGAGGGATTCTCTCGGGAACAGCCTGGTATTGTATTCAGAGCTCAGCACCATGAAGAAGTCATCAAGTTTTCCTGAAAGAGTCTCAAAAGCCTCAATCACAACACGGCTGACCTTGTTGAAATCAATCAGGATATAACTCTTATACTCGTTTTTGCCGAATTCTCTGACAATTGTCGATTTTCCAATCCGCCTGGCTCCTTCAATGAGCAAGGCTTTTGTACCCTTGGTTGAGACCTTCCATGAAATCAGTTTGTCATATATTTTACGTCTGAACATCGACTATAGAATATCACAATTTCCGAAATACGCAAGATTACAAACTGCCAAAAACGCCGAAGTGCGCAGGATTCTCAACACTTTTTCCGTAAAAATCCGAAATACGCAGGATTATAAACCTCCAAAAATGCCGAAGTGCGCAGGATTCTCTCCGTTTTGCCCGCAAATAGCCGCCTCCGGCTGTACAACAGCGCATTTCAGCGAGCGACAGTGAGCGTCAGTGAGCGACAGTGCGCCTCAGTGTACAACGCTGCGCTTCACTGCACCTCCTTGCACCTGCTCACACCCAAAAACTCGTCATGACAGCGCTCATGTTCATAAACTGATGCATAACATGTGTGTTTGCATTTCAGCCTTCAAGGCGCCGGCCCTGAGAGTATTACTGCTCTCCGGCCCGCCTTTACGGCTGACAAACACACAAGTTGATGCACAGCCAATGAATAATCGCTTTTGAATTACACAAATTCCCAGAAGCTCAGCAGATATCCCGGAACAATCACAATTGCCAGGAATGCCCAGCTTATGAGGGTGAAGGTTTTTATAAAACTCTTTCCACGCCCCGGATACTCACGCACATAGATGCGGTAGTTGATGACAGAGGCCAGGGACCCGATCAGCGAGCACAGACCCGCAGTATCAAGACCGTAGATAAGACCTGCATTATTCACCGTAAACGGCCAGAGCACAATAGAAGCGGGAACATTGGAAATAATCTGGCTTATACCTATGGCCCACCAGTACTCATTGTTTGCCACAAGACCGCGCAACAGAGAGGAGATCCTCTCATTGGAAGTAATGGACGAAGAGAACACAAAGAAGCACAGGAACGTGGCAAGAAGAACATAGTCCGTCCTGACCAGAATACTGCGGTCAAGAACCAGCATGGACAGAGCAATTACCAGCACGGCATAGGGCCACAGAGATGTACGTGTAACAATCACGGTCAGAACAAGCAGAAAGAGCAGGGGATAGGCCTTTCTTCTCAGAGAATCCGGCTCATGTTCCGGAGCCTTGTCCTCCCTTGCAAAACACATTTCCTCTTTCTCCTTCCTCAGCAGAACGCAGATGAAAATAACAAGCAGAATGCCCGAAAAAGCGGAAAGAGGCATCATGTGCAGAATGAAAACCGGAGCACTGACACCGAAGCGCCCGTACAGAAACAGGTTCTGCGGGCTTCCGAACGGCATGAGCATGGAGCCGCGCACTGCGGCGATATTCTCAAGGGAAATGACCGGCAGAATGAAGTGCTCCTTGCCCGCCTGCCTCAGAAGAGTAATGGTCAGCGGAACAAAGATGATTAGTGAGACATCATTGGTTACGAACATGGAGGTGAAAAACACCCCGAAGACCAGAAACAGCACAAGGCTTCTCATGGAGCGGAAGTGCGTGGAGAACCTGATGAGCGGTTCAAAAACGTTTTCCTTCTTGAAGCCCTCAAGAACAGTGAGCATCATGAAAAGCGTGCCCAGCGTACGCCAGTCAATCCTGGACAGAAGATCCGCCGACGGCGGGGTGATAATCAAAGCAACACCGGCCGCAACAACAGACACAGTGAGCATCATTTCCTTTTTGAGAAAAGCAAGAAACCGTTTCACAGGAGAAGATAATAACGATTTCGGGGAAGAATTAACAGTTATTCACAAAACCATGTCGGCAATTATGATTAAGCAGTCTTTTGCATCACTATTATTGCTGACATACTTCAGTTCCGCCACCTTGTCTGCACTAAGAGTAAACGGAATACCTGAGACTGTTATTTTGGGAAGATAGTAAACCCCGTTCATGTAACGGCACAGCATACCTCCGTCAACCCCTTTCACCTTACAATCTCATTCCTATGAGCAACATGAATCCCAATATGCCCCACACCCAGAATAACAACGCAAACACCCAGAATAACGTTTTTCCCGTAGACGGCCAGCAGCAGAAAAGCCAGAACAGGCAGCGTGGCACCGGCAACAGGAACGCCCAGGAGGCTGGAGTAGAAATCCTTCATGGATCTGCTGCTTCTGAAATAGCGAATCCAGAAAACCTCATACAGAACCATGAGGAAAAAGGATCCGACAAGCCACCATGACCATGCGGTCCACGGCCTCAGATTGAAGTCTGAAAAAACAAGGCACACAGCGGAAACAAGAACCTCTCCGGTTCTTTCAAACGCAAGAAGCACCTTGTTCTCATTCTTGGAATAATTTTCATACCCCTCAGGCAGATACCTTGTCCAGATGATATTCGGAACCATCAGCATGACAAGGTACACAAGCCCGACATAGGAGAACCCGAAGTTCATATAAGAATTCATTAAAGAATCAGAACTCCATCCTGCAGTAATCAAAACTCTTTTTCTTGAATCTGCTCAGCATTATGAACTGCAGGACAATAGCGGCAATATCAATAACAAGCGCAAGAATCAGAGCAAGATCATTCTCGGATTCAAGACCTGCATTATCCACCGTAGCGGCATCATAGACAGTGTGCCACAGAACCGGCAGAAGAAGACCCGCAAGCACATGCATGCCAGATCCTCCGTTACCCTGCCTCTTCTCAAACTTTGCAAGACCCAGATGAACACCCATAATCATGCCGAACACCATATGAAGGGCAAAACCGGGCAGACGGGCAAGGGACAAAAGGTCATTGCCGCCTCCGTAGACCACCTCCTCAAGGGCCGTGAAACCAAAACCCACACCAATGAACGTAAGAGCATAGGCATAGACGTTCCTGGGTCTGATGACGGCAACGGAAAGCAGTGCGAGCAGGAGCTTGATGAACTCTTCAGTAAAGCCTGCACCTATAAACGCCTTCAATAGCGACTTCAGAACAAGATTGGGAACACTGATGACAAGCGGCTCACCGGAAACCTTTCCGAGCACAATCTTGAGCCCGATATAGAAAAACAGGGTCAGGAACGGGGCAATCAGACCCAGAACCACGGGGATAATACTCTTGAGACCAAGAGTCCCGGAAACCTCACGCCTGACCATCTTGATATAGACAACAGCGCAGAGGATAAAAGCAATAAAACAACTGATATAACCAATCATGCCGCCATTATAGCACTAAAGGCAAAACGGAGGAAGAAAGCCGGTTTGCAGAACCGGCGATACTTGAAAAAGTAACTGCACCCATTTAAACTGTAACAAATACTGATATCAGTATTGGAGGTGTACTTTGAAAAAATCAATAATCCTTATATTGGTTGCCCTCATCTGCGTAAGCGCAGTCTTTGCAGCCGATAACACAGTAAAAGTATCTGCAGTCCCCTTCGGATTCCAGATTTCAACATCCTCAGCCGACGGAGTGGATGCAGTAAAGTCCAGATACGGAATAGGACTTGAGGCTGCCTATCAGCGCACACTGGTCAAAGGACTGTATGCAGAAGCCGGCCTTGCATGGGACACATTCCTCATGAAGAACGACAAACCCGCATTCACACACCTTCTTGTCTTTGCAGGAATGGGCTACAAGTGCAGATTTGCAGAAAACTGGGCCTGCTCTCTCAACGTAGACCTCGGAGCAGACACTCTGTTCTACAACGGCAAGACATCTGAGACCTTCACAGTAGCAACAGGACTTGAAGGCTATTACGTACTGAATGAAGGCCTTGAGATCCTGCTCGGATGCAAGGGATCATTCGGATTCTCAAAGAAGGATTCAGTTAAGTACGTAAACTACAGAATTCTTCCCGTCATGGGCATAAGCTTCAATTTCTGAGGAGGTGTATAAATGAAGAAATCATTGATTATCGTACTTTTGACAGCCCTTGTCCTGTGTGCATTCACAGCATGTGACGGAGATGTAAATGCAGACCTGTCAGGAGATGGCAGAGTTGTCTACTTTAAAATGACTTCAGAATCCGTCAGCGATGGTTGGACTTTTGCCGATGGTTCTACAACAATAAAGTGGGCTGTTCCTGCTGATTGCAGCAAATGGGGAGACCTTGTAGACAAGGGAACTATTGATGTGAAGAATAGCGGAACAACAACAACTTTGACTTTGAAGAGCTATGGCGATTTTGCATGGTTTAAAAATGGAGGCACGATAGCCGAGTTCCTTGAAGATAAAGCAATTTATACCGAATTGCTTGAAACTGCTATTGTCATCGGTGCGACATACAACTTCACTGTTGATATGGGAACGTAAATTACAGACTGTCTGTCTGCTATTCTTTAATCCTTGCTTGCGTTTTGCAGGCAAGGATTTTATTTTATGCCCTAAAATCTTCATTCGGCGAACAACTTGTTTGTTCAAGTTGTACAAACAAGTTTTCGTTGTTATAATAACAGACATCAGGAAGTGATGATAATGATTAATGTTGACTGCAAATACAGAATAAAAGAAGACATCGAATTCATCCTTGAGTCTGAAAAACTCACAATCTCCGAACTGGCAGAGAAAACAAATGTATCCAGGTCTACTCTGAACTCAATCATGAAAACCGGAAGTACAACAGACAGCGTTTGTGAGAAAATCTATTCATTCGCGTACAAAAGCAGATACAGAATCAACTCGGTCAAAGAGGAATTGTTGAAGGAGAAATATAAAAACGTACTTTTCCATGGTTCCAAGAATGGGTTGTCGAAAATAACGGTTACCGGATCAAGAACCGATTGTGATTTCGGCAATGGTTTCTATTTGGGAGAAACATACAACCAGGCCCTGTCATTTGTTTTTGAAGACAGACAATCATCTGTGTATTCATTCAGATATTCTCTGGATGATTTGAAGCTGAAACGTTTTGATTGTTCACTGGAATGGATGCTGATAATTTGCTATTACCGGGGAACACTGGGAGACTATTCGAAGAATAAAGCTATAAGCAAAACAGTATCCGAAGCAGAGGAAGCGGATGTAATCATAGCGCCTATAGCGGACAATAAAATGTTCTATATCATGGCCCAGTTTGCAGAGGGAGAAATCAACGCAGATGTTGCTCTTCATTCTCTTGCAGCTTCCAGTCTCGGATTACAGTATGTATTCAGAACGGAGAGAGCATTGGACAAACTGATTCTTGTTGAAAAGTATTACCTTTGCAGCCCCGAGCGTGAAGATTGCAGATATCAATTGAATGAAAGAGGCTATGAAATAGATACAAAGCTGAAACTTGCTAAGAGAGAATTCAGGAAGGGATTGTATATTGAGGAAATACTGAAATGAGAGAGTTTGATCATAACGGACTGTTGCTTGCTGAATATCAGGCAAAACTCTTTGAGAAGTCTACAGAGTTGGAATGTTCTTCGGCTGTTTTTATCAGAAGATTCCTGCATTCTGAACTCCTCAGAAGACTTGATACCAATCAGCCGTCAATGGTTTCTCTGGATATTGTGGAAGGAATGAGGAGTATCATCAATCAATTCGGCAATACGGATTACGGAAAAGAGAAGTACTCCGCAAATGCTATGTTCTGGATGGGATATATTTACAGATACATTGCATACACAAGGGAATCCTCAACCGCCTTTGTTATGGACCTGTTCAACTACAGGCAGTTGAACGATGTCTACTATGCATTTCATACTCAGGATCCTGAATGGTGCGTAAGAAGTTTGCTGGAATTGAACAAATTATCAGAAAACATATTTGACAACAATTTCAGGTTAAAAGAGATCATGAAAAGAAAATCAGCTGTCTGATGGAAAACTTGTTTGTAAAAGTTGTACAAACAAGTTTTAGAATTTCCGATACTTGAATAATCCACACCCACCAATTTAGACTGAACACTTGTAAGGCGTTATCCGAATGAACAGAAAACACTTATTGCCTTATTTAGGTAAAGAATAAGACCTGTGCCCTTTGCGACGCAGGTCTTTTTAGTTTCTAGTATGGATAAATGAGAATTTGAAATCATGGGATGGATTTTTTAGGTTGATCTGGACCCACATTTTTATGCGTGTTATCCTGGAAGCATGAAAAATATAGAGGTTGTTGGGGCGGCAATAATGAAGAACGGGAAGTTGTTTATTGCCAAACGTCCAGACAAGGGAGAAGTTGGTTTCAAATGGGAGTTTCCTGGCGGAAAGATTGAACCTGGAGAAACACCAGAGCAGGCTATCTTCAGAGAGATTGAAGAAGAGCTAGAGACAGAAATAGTAGTTGAGAAGTTAATTGTTACAGTAAAGCATCAATACATGTCTTTTCATCTCACGATGCATGTTTTCTTGTGTCACTTAAAAGGTAAAGATCCAATTCTTGAGGAGCATGTAGACAGCAGATGGATTGACGAAAAACAGCTGTATGATTTTGATTGGGCTCCTGCAGACTTAAAGATTCTCCCACAGATAAAAGAGGCGTGTTTTGGATAATTCAAAGGAAGCCTTGTTGAAGGGGCTGGAAACAGGATTTATAGACAGTACAAAATCTCCAGAATCAGAATATAAGCCACAGCTTGTTTTAAATAATCCTCCAGAACAGAAAGTTCTTTCAACTATTGAAAGAGAGCTTAAGTCGTGTAAATCGTTTGACTTCTCTGTAGCTTTTATAACGATGGGAGGCTTGGCCAGTCTTTGGGATTATCTAAAAGAATCCGCTGAAAGAGGAATCCCAGGAAGGATAATTACAACTGATTATTTAAGTTTTACACAGCCTCAAGCCCTAAAAGCATTGGAGATGTTTCCTAACATTCAAGTGGGAATGTATGAGACTTCGGAAGGTGGAAGATTTCATACAAAGGGTTATATCTTCTACAAGGATGAAGAAAGAACTTGTGCAGATGTTGTTATCGGTAGTGCAAATATAACAGAGGCAGCATTATCCACCACGAGAGAGTGGAATGTTCAGCTAAGTGCTCTTTCATCGGGGGATCTGTTAAAAAATATTCAGAAAGAATTTGAGGATGCATGGCATTGTTCAACAAAATATACATCGGATTTATACGTTCACTATTTGGAGATGTACAATCTCTTACACGACAAAAATAGTAAATATATTCCAATTACCGAGTTTGAGAACTATAGCCTGAGAAAGGAAAAAGAGACTATAGAACCTAATGCTATGCAGAAAGAAGCGCTTGTTTCTTTGGCAGACTACCGGGCCAAGGGAGAAACAAAATCTCTAATTATTTCTGCAACAGGAACCGGCAAAACTTATCTTTGCGCCTTTGATGTTAGGGCATTTGCACCTCAGAAATGCTTGTTTGTTGTTCATCGAGAAACAATTCTTCGAAAAGCCAGAGAAAGCTTTATAGATATTCTAAGAGGTTCCCCTGATCAGTATGGAATATTTGGAGCAAAAGAAAAAACAAGTGATACAAAATACGTATTTGCTATGATCCAGACTCTGGCTAAGCCTCAAAACTTGAGTCAATTTGCTCCAGATGAGTTTGACTATATTGTCATAGATGAGGCGCATCATATTCAAAACGAGGAAAACACTTCATACCAGCGGATTCTTCAATATTTCAAGCCGAAGTTTCTTCTCGGGCTTACCGCAACACCGGAAAGAACCGACTCTTATAATATCTATAAAGACTTTGACAATAATGTGGCCTTTGAAATACGGCTGAGTCAGGCGTTGGAGATGGATCTTCTTGCTCCTTTTCACTATTTTGGCGTTGCAGATATGACAATAGATGGAAAGCCTGTTAATGAAGACACTTCTATTAACGATCTTGTGGCAGAAGAACGACTTAAGCTAATAGACGAAAAATTAAAGCTCTATAGTATGGGACGATCAAACATTAAAGGTTTGATTTTTTGTAGTAAGGTAAGGGAAGCATACGGCTTATCAGAAAAGTTAAACGAAATTGGTTATAAAACAATCGCTCTTTGCGGAGCTGATTCAGAAGAATATCGAAACAAGGCAATTAAGAGATTAGAAGAGGATGACTCTTGTCCTGATTCTGTAAACTATATTCTTACTGTTGATATATTCAATGAGGGAATAGACATTCCTTCAGTTAACATGGTTGTAATGCTCAGGCCAACAGAATCAGTAATTGTTTATATTCAACAACTTGGAAGAGGGCTTCGCCTTTGTGAGGGAAAAGACTTTCTTACAGTCGTAGATTTTATTGGAAACTATAAAAACAACTTTATGATTCCTGTTGCTTTGTTTGGAGATAGGTCATATAGGCGTGGAACAATAGAAAAACTAATGATTGAAGGTACTCCGTTGATAAAAGGGGTATCAACAATTGATTTTGATAGAATTTCAAAAGAAAGGATATATAGCTCAATCAATGGAAGCCGGTATAGCGATAAAAAGATTCTGAAGGAGGAATATCAGAATATCAAAAACCGTATAGGGCAGATTCCATGTATGATGGATTTTGTAAAATCTAATTCAATAAGCCCGCTTGTGTTTATACTTAAATACAAGAGCTACTACAACTTTCTGAAGAAATACGATGACAAGTACTTATGGATGGCTAGTGCGGAAGAATCTGCAAGTCTTGAATTCTTTTCTTCTGTAGTAGCAAATGGATTAAGGCCTTACGAGGAATTGATAGTAAGAAATCTTGTTTATAATGGTAAAACAACCGTATCGGAGATAGAAAACCAAACAGAAAGGCTCTATGGCTTCAAGCCTTTGCGAGATTCAATTCTTTCAGCGGTAAGATTATTGTCTGATGAATTTTTTGACAAAGCTTTCAGAAAGAAATACCTGAACATAAAATATTGCTCCATTCATGACGATATAATTTATTTGACAGAAGAATTCAAAAATCTTCTTTTGGGAAAAGAATATAAGGACCATCTTCTAGACATCTTGAATGTTGCTAAATCAGAGTATGAGGCCCATTATCTGAAAAATAGAAGAATTAACGATTTGGCACTGTATGAGAAGTATACGAGACAGGATGTTTGTCGACTTCTTAACTGGAGACTTGATGAGCAAGGAACAATTTTTGGTTACAAAGTTGATCCTGTAACACGTACGTGTCCCATTTTTGTAACATATAATAAAGACTCCGAGAACATTTCAGAAACAGTAGATTATTCAGATCATTTTCTTAATCCGTCGGTTTTCCTTTGGCAGACCAGAACAGGAAAGGATAAGATTACAGAAGAGGTAGAACAGATTTCAGGAAAGTCAGAGCTTGGCATTGTAAAATGTCCGTTATTTATTACCAAGGATAAGAAGGTAAAAAATGACCAAAGTACAAAATCCGAGTACAATTTCTCGATAGTAGATAACGGATCAACATCTCATTATTACATGGGAGATGTTGTGTTTAAGAAAGCCATAGAGACAACAAGAGCAGGGAAAAAGATTTACGATGTGGAATTCTTAATGCAAGAACCAGTCAAACCAGAAATGTTTGAATACTTTGAAGCCTTAAAACAGCTCAAGGAAGACCTATCATCTTCTGCGGGTTAATAGTTTCCAAACAACGCGACTTTTTGTACTCTTCTCTTCTTAAGACAAGTTTGGAATCTTTGCCGATTCAATCAATATCCGTTATCTTTAAATGTATGGACAGCAACAAGATTGGGATGATGATTTATGCTCTCGACCAGAAAAATCAATTAGTTCATGTTGATTCTGTACCAAATGGATTGAAATGTAATTGTCATTGTCCGTCCTGTGGCGAAGAACTGTCAGCCCGCCAAGGCAGAAAGAAACAGCACTCTTTTGCCCATGCTTCAAAGAGTGAAGTTAAATGTGCTTACGGATACCAGACTTCTCTCCATCTTCTTGCAAAAGAAATATTCAACGAAGGGTGCGACCTCCTTCTTCCATCTGTTTACTACAACGAAGAAAAGCTCGATTATTCCATGTTTGATGAAGAAACTCGTGAAGAAGTGCATAAGCCCATTTTCAATTCCCAGACAATTCGGGCGGATTCGGTTGAATTAGAAAAACAATATGACAACTTTATTCCAGACATCATTCTTTACTACAAAGAAACTCCTTTGGTTGTAGAAATATTTGTTACACACCCGGTAGATGATGAAAAGAAGGAAAAAATAATAAATTCCGGGGTGTCTGCCATAGAGTTTGATCTAAGCAAGATGGACCGAGAAATAGATAAGGATAGTTTAAAAAGAATCTTTGAATCTGGAGAATATTGTCACTGGATTTATAACGAAAGGGGAAACGAAAAAACCAAAAAGTTCATGGAAACTCTCAAGAGGCGACAAGAACAAAAGTTTAAAGAAAAGAAAGAACTGATAGAGAAGTTTGGATCTGAAACAAAAAGATATAAGATTTATTGGAATAGCATGAAGGATAGTTACATCATCTACAATCCTCCTTGTCAAAAATATACAAGCTATATCAGAAATGAATCAGGAGAACATGTCCATATTAAGAAGATAGGTTATTGTGCTCAGTGTCCATTTTTTTGTGGTTTTAAAGCAAAAGACAATAGTTATTTGCTGGGGTCTTATGAGTATTTGTTTTGCAAACTAACACCTGGCAAAGAATGGAGAAAATAGAAGTCCTTAGTATTCTTTAAATTGTCACAAATAGCCCCAAAACGTGCTGAGCTATTTTGCTAGAAAAATCTCTCAATACTCTGCCTGGAGATATCCTCAATCTAATTTTACACTATCTTGAGTTTTCTTACTTCCTCAATTGGGAGGGATGTGCATTCTGAGATGAGCTTTTCATCCATGCCTTTTGCAAGCATGTTTCTGGCGGTTTCCAGATTTGCTTCAGCTTTGCCTTTGGCTTCACCTTTGGCCATACCTCTGGCTATACCCTCAGCCATTCCGTCTTCAACGCCTACTTCATAAAAGCCCCGGTGAGTGAGTTCTTCATCATATTCTGTTAGAAACATATCTGTTGCCTCCGCTCTGTGATATTTTGTCACATCATGTACGAATTGGGAATAGTCCGAAAGCGGGGCACCCTTCACTTATACTTATGTCGATTTACAGGATTTTTCTCCGGAAGTAAAATGGAGAGTGGCTTATTATTGATATCGCCGGTGTTGGCCGGCAGGGGAGTGATTATGGAAAAGAAAAAGAACAAAGGTCTTCTCAAGAAGATATACGGCTTTCTGGGAGTGGTTGTGTCCGTAATCTCGCTTGCTGCCTGTATTGCCTACAGGGGGCCGGTGTACCTTATTGCCAGTGCCCTTTCCCTGCTTCTTATCTCCGGAATAATCCTTTCTTCCGGTATAAATGATTCAAAACGATAATCCTTTGCTTTTTCTGTTCAGGTAAAGGTGTTATTATCTTCAGTATGAAAAAAGTATTATTCACAATCCTTGTGATTGCGCTTGCGCTTTCAAGCGTCTGTGCAGTTTCTCTTGAGGAATTCTACAATCAGGTTCTTGAGAGCAGCCCCGCCGTAAGGGAGTTGCAGGCTACAAAAAGAAGTGATTTTGTTGAGAATGTCCTTTCCAGTCTCAAGGGGCCTACGTGGAGTGTGGGGTTGCAGAGTTTCAAGATAGCAGCCAAGAACAATTTCACAAGTCCGCCTAATATTACTCTGCCCGGTCTGGATATTTCATACACATCTCCGGAAAGTGAAGACAGGCTTTCATTTGACGCAAGACTGTCCATTGGAGAACTTAGTTATGAGTGGGACTATGTCAGCGAAAGTGACAAAAACTACGTTTACAAGGTAAATATGTCCAACATATCCCTGAGAGCGGGTCTCAACAAGAGTTATGAGTTCAAGAGCTGGGACAACACGGACTGGACCAAGGGTCTTTCCGACATGCAGAGAAGAAACGGTTATGAAGTTTCCCTCCTGGAGTTTGAGAACGGCTTCCTTGAAGATGTTGTGAGGATTCTTGAATGGGAGAAGGAGACATCCAAAAAGTTCTCCGAGTATCAGATTCTCAGGCAGAAGTATGATGCCGATATGGCCTCCGGAAAACTCAAGGCCGATACTCCCGATGAAACAAAGAGAAAGGCAGAGGTTGATGTTGCCGACAAGGAATATATGCAGCAGGCTGACTCAATTAAAGATACTGCAGCGGATTTCAAAACAAGATATGGGCTTGAGTATCAGTTTGTTGACAGTGCCAAAAGATATGAACTTGAGTTTACTCCCGATCCTGCCGGAAACTTTGAAGTTTACATGAAGTATGCAGATTACATGACTGCAATTCAGAAGGTTGAGGAAAAAACCGGCAAGCAGAGTTCTCTGTCTCTTTCCGCAAATGTTGAACCGAGAATCAGTTTCAGCAGAAACTTTGCATATGACAAAACTTCGTTGGGTACTTCAGTTTCTGCAACATACAACACCGGTAAACTCAGCGTGGACGGTTCCTTCTCAACTGATTATTCAATCAACAATGTCAACGTTGGTTCGTTTGATGACGGAACTCCCAGTTTCAGCATAGGAGTTACCTGGAGCAACACTCCTTCATCCCTTACAACAACGGATCTTGAATTCCTCAGAAGGCAGTACACCTCGTACGACCCGAAGAGCGGAACATATGTTTTTGATGACGAGTCTTATGAGAGAACTCTCAAGGAAGCCAAGAATTCAACTCTGAGGAAAGAGGTTCTTGAACTTGAGCAACAGGAAAGGTCCATGCTTTCTGCAAAGAGGGAGTATGAGAGGACTCTTCAGGATTACAACAGAAATGCCAATGAACTTGTAAGGGAGATCAAGAATTACAAGAACAGTGTTGAAGTTCAGAAGATTAAGACTGAAAGCAACGCCAAGGTGCTCAAGCAGTACCAGGAACTCTATGAGGCCGGAAAGGCAACGGAAGATGATCTTTCAAAGGCAATATTTGACGTGGATGCGGACCGTGTTGAGGAACTGATTCTCAACATCAGGAGCCGTATTATTTACAACAAAATCCAGATTATCAAAATGTGAAAAATGTGATTAAAGGGAAACGATATGAAAAAACTTCTTACAATAATGATTATTCTTATTCTTGCAACGGCAGCTTTTGCAGACAGCATTTTCTCCATGCGTGCGGCCGGTGCTTTTGACTTTGTTTCTTATACCACGCCTAAATCCACAACGGACAAACCTGATTACACTCTTTCATTTGATCACACTCAGGTAAAGACCCCAGGTTTCGGATTTGATGTAGGTGCCGATCTCAAACTCAGTGAATCAATTGTTCTTTACGGGGACTTTTCAATGGTATTCCCGTCTAAAATCACAGTTGGTAATGAAGGTTATTCCAAGGCCATGGCGCAGGAGATGGTAGATTTCTATAAAGATGCAGCAGAAAAAGGTGAGATAGCAGGGGATCCGGACCATCATATATACAAGAACATTGATGGGAAAGCTTTCTTGTCGACTGTTTCCGCACATCTTGGGTTTGCAAAACTTATTAACACAGGAAGCAGTGTATTCGGGCTTACCCTCGGCGGAGGTGTGGGTTACACAAGGACCAGCAGCGGTTTCAAGATGACAATGGTCAGGGAAACCAGTGACGGCAAGCTTTATCATATGGACAACTATGAGGTATATTCGGATCTTTCTCTGGATCTCTATGTTAATGCCCGTTATCAGTTCTCGGATCATTTCTCAGTCGGAGCAACGGTAATGCCCGGATTTATCTTCTTCAGCAGCAGCAAACAGTATGCAACTGTTGCCGAACTTGCCGGCGAGAAGTATCCCGTTCCCGTCAGCAGTGAGGATTACTACAAAGCTGACGGTTTGGGATCCGGAATTACTCCCAAGTATGAGAATTCAGGATTCTGTGCAGGTTTCAGCCTCAACACTGCAATAGGTGTTACTTTCCACTTCTGAGAGGAAAGGACTTATTTAAACAAATCGGAATGAGAGCCGAGTCTTGAGAGCATCAGAATAAGGGTGCTCTCATATTTTTTGCAAATCTGCTCTGAGGGATTTTTACATCTGTATAACCCTTGAAAGAGGGATCATTTGCCATGTTGTCAGCCTCAGACTGACTTGCGCTGTATTAAGTGTTATCATTAGCTTTCGGAGACGGATGTTTGATTCATGCGCAAATATGAAAGATTTTCATTAAATTCTATCTCAATGGACTATCTTAAGTTCGGGCACGGGAAGAGGAATCTTGTCATT
>CAMZFA010000009.1 GCA_947305945.1 uncultured Spirochaetales bacterium
AAGCGATTGTGCACAAGTTGTGTCATAACCTGTGCAATTGCAAGCCGGAAAGGCGTGCCCGGAGCGTAGAACTCCAAGGGCAAAGCCTTGAAGGCGGAAAGCAAATGCATCAGGGTATGCATCAGCTTATGCACATGAGCGCATTACGGAAGGGCACATGGTGAGGATAAGACAGGAAAGGCGAGGATAAGCGGGGATAAGCGAGGATAAGCGGGGATAGGCTAGGCAAATAGAGGATAACATAGGGACCGTGCAGTTTTTCCCTGATTGTTTCCTGATCAAACCCCGTGACATAACCTCTGTCAGGGGAATAGAATGGGATTTTAAGAGGGAACTGCAATGAAAAAGATATTCGGCAGACTTGTGATAGTAATTCCTGCAATAGTACTTCAGATACTGTGGTATCTGCTTGCCATTATAATTCTCAATGAACTGCTGGCCGGTTATCTGGATGACATACTGAACTTTGTCTTCACGGTCCTGGCGGTGTTCTTTGTGACTGCAATAGTTTCAAAGAGGGATGAAAGCTCATACAAACTGCTGTGGGTGATAATAATTGTAGGATTCCCGGTTCTGGGCGCCATGCTCTATCTGATGATGGGAAACAAGAAGACCGGAACCAGACTGAACCGCAAATTAAAAGAAGCTGCCGCTGCACTGCCGGGTCTGACAAATGAGGAGTCGGATGAGTGCATAAGAGAAATCAGTGCGGACAACAGGAGGATAGGGCAGACCGTTTCACACCTCTCACAGTCGGCTGGATTTCCTGTGTTCAGAAATGAAAGCGCGGAGTACTTTGCATTCGGAGAAGATATGTTCCCCCGGATGTGTGAGGATCTGAAAAAGGCTGAGAAGTTCATTTACATAGAGTATTTCATAATCCAGAACGGAAAGTTCTGGGACACAATAACGGAAATACTTGAGCAAAAGGCCGCTGCCGGCGTTGACGTAAGAGTAATGTATGACGATCTGGGCAGCATAGGAACATATTCCTTCAGGGACAGGATAAGACTGCAGGACAAGGGGATAAAGTGCATAGCATTCAACCCGTTCCTCCTGGTCAAATCCCAGCTAAACAACAGGGACCACAGAAAGATAATGGTCATAGACGCAAAGGTGGCCTACAGCGGCGGAGTGAACCTTGCGGATGAGTACATAAACCACATAGAACGTTTCGGCAGGTGGAAGGACATAGGCTTCCGGATAACGGGAAAGGCAGTGGAAAGCTACACCTATATGTTCGTGGAATTCTGGAATGCCTTCTCATATGATCTTATTCCCGTACCGCCGCAGTGGGAAATCCCGGAAGACCACGTGGTGCCTTCGGACGGATACATCATTCCCTACTATGATTCTCCCACAAGAAGTGAACACACCAGCAATGTTCTTCTTACGGAAGTGCTCTCCATGGCCACACAGTACGCCTGGTTCTACACACCGTACCTTATCCTGGGAGACGCCCTGTTCGATGCCTTCATCAGAGCCGCACAGCGCGGGGTGGATGTGAGAATAATCATGCCCGGTATACCTGACAAGAAGATGGTCTTCAGACTCTCCAGAAGCTACTACAGGGACCTTCTGAAGGCAGGTGTGAAAATATATGAATACACACCGGGCTTTGTCCATGCAAAGGCTTTCATTGCAGATGACGTCTTTGCCGGCATAGGAACCGTGAATCTGGACTACAGAAGCCTGTTTCTGCATTTCGAATGCGAATCTGTGTTCTACAAGGCAGGAATAATTGAGGAACTCAAAAAGGATTATCTGAACACACAGGCCGAATGCAGACAAAGAATAACCGGAGATATAAAGGAAGGCAGAAGGCACAGGTTTGTAAACAACCTGCTGCGTGTCTTTGCACCCTTGCTCTGAGTTTCAGTTTTCCAGTTTCTCCTGCTTTCCCTTTGTGTAGTTCTCAATATGCGCCCAAAGAGCCTGAAGCTGCTTTTTGTGGGCACAGAGTTTCTCACTGCAGTTGGAGCACCTCAGGTAGGCATTGGTATTCTCCGAGAACCGCTCGGGGTGTCTGAAGAAAGTGATTTCCCATCTGATGAGAAGGGCCACGGACAGGGCAAGAAGGCTCCAGGAGTAGATTTTCTTCACAAAGAACAGGGGAGTGAACATCATTGCATAATCCCAGTTGTATATCCTGCAGTTCACACAGCATCTGTTCTTCATCAGCCAGCTCTGGAAGGGGCAGAAGAACAGGATGCAGATTATGTCGCATATGGAGTAGAAGCTGCACAGCAGGATCATGATTCCGTCATCCAGAATACCGGACATGTGCAGTGCGCCCAGGGAAAGATTGAAAACAACCCAGACAAGCAGAACCAGAATGACCGAGTTGTTGTCCTGAATCAAGATTTCCGTCCTGCCGGTCTTGATGTAGTTGCGTCTGAACTGCTTCTGACAGCCGGGGCTTTCAAAGCTGAACGGAAAGAAGCGCATTGTCATTTCAACAACAAACACCGCCCACAGGATTCCCAGAATCAGGGGCCTGCTCTCAATAATAGAAGTTATTTCACTTCCGGAGTTGAAGCGGAATGAAATGTAGGCCATGAGCAGAAATAAGAAAATGGCAGATCGGTATATCAGTCGTACATAGTGGATTATGCTGACTACCGTGTACTTCTTCATGGAAGTTATTTGAGAATTCTGGCTGCAGTTCCGTAGGCCATGATCTCGGCTGCACTCTGCATGACGGAGGATGTTGCATAGCGGAAACCCACTATGACATCTGCACCCATGTCCTCGGCCTCCTCAATCATCCGGTCCATTGCAATGCCGCGGGCCTTGCCCATCATTTCATTGTATCTGGTAAGTTCCCCGCCAATAAGGGTCTTGAGACCTGCGCCTATGTCTTTCAATGCGTTGACCGTCTGGATTGTGCTGCCTTTGACAAGTCCCAGAACTTCAATTTCCTTTCCGGGAATATTATCGGTTGTAACAATAATCATATACGCTTTCCTCCTGCTTATAAATTTATCATACCATATAATTCTGTGCGGGTGTGTACACTGGTTCAATTGATTGGTAGTATGTTGAGACGGAAGGAAGGATATGGAAGTAATCAGGATATCGGCGGCAGCAGTGTTCCCGCTTCTGGGATTCATGATGCTGGGGTATTTTTTCAGGCGCAGGGGCTACCTTGATGAGGGCTCCACAAAACAGCTCAATCTGATCTGTTTCAGGTTCTTTCTTGCCCTGACATGTGCGGAGACAATATACAAGTCGGATCTCAGGCAGATTGCAGAGCCGCTTCCGGTCATTATTGTCAGCGTGGGCATTGTTGCCACCTTCCTCATTTCCTGGTTCATTGTCACCCGTTTTGAGAAGGACAGGACCCGGATTCCGGTCATGATTCAGGGTATTTACAAGACAAACTACACCCTGGTCGGGCTCAGTGTTGCAAAGAGCATATGCGGGGAGAACAACGTGGGCATGGTGTCCCTGATAACAGTTCTTCTGGTGCCGCTCAACAACATTATTTCCGTCTACATCTTTGAGAGGTACACCGGTAAGAGCACAGGCACTCCGCTGATTGTCCGCATAATCAAGAACCCGCTGGTTCTGGGCAGTCTGATTGGCATACTTCTCAATGTAAGCGGAATTGTCATTCCGCAGTGGATAATGACGGGCTTTGTGGCAAAACTCAGCGCGCTGACCACCCCCATGTCCATGATTGCCCTGGGTGCGGCATTCAACTTCTCAACCATGGGCAGGTACAGGGTGAAGATTACATGGGCCGTGCTGGGAAAACTTGTGTTCGTACCCATGCTGGTCCTGCCTGTCTCAGTAATTCTGGGTCTGCGTGGACCTTCACTTGTTGCAGTTGCAATCTATGCGGTTGCACCCAATGCGGTGAACTCATTCAACACCGCAGTTGCACTGGGCGGAGATGCGGATCTGGCCAACGGAATTGTGGTTGTCTCAGCCCTGTTCAGTATACTCACCATGTTCCTCTGGTTCTGCCTTATAGGATTCACAGTGGGTCTTGCCTGATTCCTCTTCTATAAGATCCTCAAAGCCGGTAAGGGCCGCAAACGGTGCAAATATGGATGCGCGGTCGTAAAGGCTCATCTGCGGGTGTTTTGTCGATTTGTGGGGCGGAAGGTCAATTATGTCCGCATAGATTCTTCTGGCTTTTTCCCTTTCAGTCTCCTGCATTATGACCTCCTATCTGCCTGTTGCGCTCAATGGTTGTCCCGCCTTTCTCCAGATTCATTCCCTTCAGCACCGCATTCTTCCCGAACTTGGCCTTCAGCTTCAGCGAGGCCTCCTGGACACGGCGCTCCCTGTCATCCGTTTCCCTGCGCTCAGGCTCCGCCGATGCAAACAAGTCCGGCTGAACTTCCTCTTTTTCGGCATCTTTTTCCGGCATTATGTTCACCGCGTTCACCGTCACGCGTCTTATCAGCAGCTTGGGGTCCACAACACGGTCAAAAATCTCCGTGAATGCGGCCGTGATGCGCTTTGAGGAGCTTGTCCAGTCTTCCAGATTTGCAGTGCCCTGTGCGTGGGAAGGGGCGGGGCGCCCGTAGTAGTCAAAGGACACAGGGGCGCTGTATTTCTCGCCGGTTGTGGAGTATACCCAGCCGCCGCTTTCACCGGTCCTGATGCTCTGTCTGTCAAAGTTTATGTAAAGCACCACCTGTTTTGTCACAAGGCCCTTTTTCACAAGGTCCAGTGCAAGAAGGTCCGCCATTTCCTTTACTATGAGGCGTCCTTTCTCAAACGGATAGGGCTCCTTCAGGACCTGGCCGGAACTGAGGCTGTTGGTCTGGGGCCTGTAGGCCTTGATTGCGGAAATCAGGGTGGGCTCAACACCCCAGGCATGGTCTATCAGAAGCTCTGCATTCACACCCAGAGCCTTGTAGATCACATCTTCATTGACCGTGCTCAGACGGGCAATGTCTCCCATTGTGTAGCATCCTATGGCGCGCATGCGCCGTGCAATTCCAGGCCCGCAGCGCCAGAAGTCCGTGAGCGGGGTGTGACACCACAGAAGTTCCCTGTAGGACTGCTCGTCAAGCTCTGCAATCCTCACTCCGTCCTTGTCCGCCGGAACGTGCTTTGCAACTATGTCCATTGCCACCTTTGCAAGGTACAGGTTCGTGCCTATGCCGGCAGTTGCAGTTATCCCTGTATTGTACAGTACGTCCTTGATCATTGTCATGGCCAGCTCATGTGCGGTCATGGCATAGGTGTTGAGGTATGATGTCACGTCTATGAAACACTCGTCTATGGAGTAGACATGAACATCCTCAGCACTGACATATTTCAGGTATATTGAGAAGATTTTTGTGCTCACCTCCTCATAGAGCTTCATGCGCGGAGGGGCCACAATGTAGGAAAGTCTCAGGTGCGGGTCCTTCTCAAGTTCCCTGGCATCAAAGGATGAGGCGCGGAAAGTGCCCTTTATCCTGCGCTGCCTGTCGTTGTTTATATCCTTAACCCTCTGAACAACCTCAAAGAGCCTGGGGCGGCCGGGAATTCCGTAAGCCTTGAGGGAAGGGGAGACTGCAAGACAGATGGTCTTGTCCGTTCTTGAACTGTCCGCCACAACAAGGTTGGTGGTAAGAGGGTCATACCTGCGGTCGGCACACTCAACGGAGGCGTAGAAGGACTTGAGGTCAATTGCTATGTATGTTCTGCTTCCCGCGGTGTTTTCAGACATCCGTACTCCTGTTCTCCACAAACCAGCGTCCCACGCGGCAGGGGAAACGGTCATCCGCGCGCTCAAAGAAAAGATGCTTTTCCTCACCGTTGATTATAACGGTGTAGCAGTCCCCGTAGAGCTCCGCACTGAGACTTGACGCCGGTCTGAAATCCCTTATTTCCTCTATGCTGAAGACCCGTCCGTCACGCCAGATTACGGCCCTTGGCTGCATGAAGCCCGTGGAGTCAAAATCCGAGTTTACCCTGACGTAGGTCCTTTGTTTCTGCCTTTTTCCCTGCATGGTATAAATAACTTAACACCAATTAAGTTTGAATTCAAGATGCATTCATAACCGAAAAACCGCATTTTTTCTATACTGCTTGCGGTTGTCTGCTGCTAATCAAAAAATAATTACTTGTAATAAAAAGAAATATAATTTATGTAAAATTTAGTAAATTTTAGTTGTGGGCCGGTTGCGGCAGGCATACACTCATATCAACTAAAACGATTTAGTTGAGCCGCAACCGAAAACAGTGAAGGTGCGGCAGAAGGGGAAAACGGGTGCACAAAACCGTAACTATAAAGACAATCGCCAAAGAAATGGGTGTATCCGTTTCCGCCGTATCAAAGGCCCTGAACAACTATCCGGACATAAATGAAAGCACAAGGCAGGCAATCATAAACAAGGCCATGGAACTGGGTTATTCGCCCAACATGCTGGCACGCAGTCTGGTGAAGAACAACTCCAATTCAATCGGCATAGTAATAAGGGATACTTCCACAATCTACGGTGAGTTGTTCAAGCCTCTCAGCAGGGCCGCCCTTGCCAGGAATCTGACCATTGTCATGGGGGATTCCAACAGAAACAAGGTTCTTGAAATGCGCCATATCAGGGCCATGATAGACTCCCGCGTCATGGGTCTGATCATAGCGCCGGTGGGAAACGACACAACGGAGATAGACAAGGCCGTAGCCGGACGCTTTCCCGTGGTATACCTTGGAAGCCACGTAACAGATCCTTCCAAGAGTTTTGTCACGGTTGACAGCGATTACGGGACAAAACTTGCCATGAACTACCTCTTCAGCCTTGGCCACAGGAACATAGGCTTTGTAAGCGATATCAAAACCGGCAGCGCGACAAATACAAAGCTGAACGTCTACAGAAGGGAGATGAACGGCAGAAGGCTCAGTCCGGCCATCTTCATGGACGATAAGGATGACGGGGACCTTGTTCTTGCCGCCTACAGGCTGGCGGACAGGATTCTCTCCTATCCCAAAAAGCTTACCGCGGTGTTTGCAGTCAAGGACTTGCTTGCCGCAGCCCTCATGCAGGCCCTGAGGGACAAGGGAATATCGGTTCCGGGCGATATCTCCGTCATGGGTTATGACGGAGCCGAGATATCGGGCCTGCCGATGGTCAATCTGACAACAATCGCGCAGCCAAAAAAGGAAATTGCGGAGAAACTTGTGGACCTTATCATCCGTCTGTCCGAAGCCGGGGCGGAGAGAAAGGTAGAGAAATACTATGCAAAACCCGGTCTGGTTATAAGGACCAGTTGTGCAGAACCTGACGGGAGTCGTTGACCCCTTTAAAGAATAGAATTCCGGCTAAGGTCCGGAATGGAGGAAAAAATGAAAAAACTGGTAGCATTATTGCTTATCCTTTCAGTTGTTTTTGCCTGCTTTGCAAACGGAAACAGTGAAAAGGCAAAACAGGAGACAGCAGTTCAGACTGCAATCAAGGTGGCTGAGGGAATGACCTGGAATGAACTTCTTGCAAAAGCCAAGGAGGAAATAGGGGACAACGAACTTGTCATCTACGGTACAACTTCACGTGTAAAGGAAAAATCATTCACAGAAAACACCGGCATCAGGATCAGAACCGATCAGCCGGATGATACGCAGATTTACGAGAAGATGCAGGCCGAAGTAGGCAACGGCATCTACGGTGCGGATGTCTTTGTTACAACAGACAGCTTCAACCTTGTGAATCTTGCATTTGCAAACGGTTGGGCAGAGAACTATGTGCCCAAGGATTACAAGGAGTCAATTGCCGCTTCCGACCAGAACCCGCTCGTAGCCCTTTACTATGACAGACTGTTCATCTACAACAACGGAAATGGTGAACTGAAGAACTACATCACCAACGTATGGCAGGTCACCGAGCCCGGATTCAAGGGTCTTGAGATGAAAAGCCCTCTTCTTGAAAAATGCTCAATGAACTTCCTCATCACCCTTACCAATCCCAAATGGCAGGAAAAGCTTGCCCAGGCTTACAAGGCCTATTACGGAAAGGACTGGGTCAATGACGGAACATACACCAACATTTCCTATGAGTGGATTCACAAGTTCATCCAGAACTGCACATTCATCAACAAGGACAGCACTGTTGCCAAAGACCTTGCAAAGGGTAACAAGGGTGCATCCGGACTGTTCCTGTTCGAGAAGTTCCGCGGTGTTGACTATTCCAACCTTACAGTTGCCGCGAACGAGGGTGTTGAAGGATTTGCAGGTTTCCTGTATCCCATCTACGCCGTTGTCTCAGGCAATGCAAAGTATCCTTATGCAGCATGTCTTTACATCTCATACATTCTCGGCGAACAGGGCTTCAGGAGCCTGTTCGGCAAGGATATGGGTGCTTACTCTGCAAATACTTCCGTCAAGGTTGCCGCCGATGCTCTTGCTATCGGAGATCAGGAGTTCAGTTTCTGGCTTGAAAACTGCGTAATCGAGGATGCTCCGTACATTTCAACCGTATACGCACAGGCTTACACAAGAATTGCCCAGTGGTGCGCTTCAAAGTAAGTCATATCTGACTGTTCCGTGCGGCGGGGTTCTCCCGCCGCAACCGGAACAAAAATCCCGTTAAAAATGAACAACAACAAACTGGCAAACAGGGCTCTTGCTTATTTTACAAAGCCCTCAAACGTTATAGTTGTATCCTTTCTGATTATTCTGTCATCATGCATCATCTATCCGCTATACGCGGTGCTGAACATGTCCATGACAGTGGGTCAGATGGACTCAATGATGTACAATTCCCTGTTCGGCCTCAGGCTGGCAAAGGGAGATTTCTCATTGCTGAACATAAAGATGCTCATGTTCGGCTCTTATTCCCGGGAGTACAGCCTCTCATTCTTCTGGAGCCCTCTGTGGAACAGTATAAGAATGTCGCTCTATGCTTCTGTCATTGCCGTTCTTGTAGGCGGAATTATCGCATTCCTCATCACCCGTACGGATATCAGGTACAAGAAGTACATCTCCTCGGTGTTTGTCTTCCCGTACATAATGCCGTCCTGGACCCTTGCCCTTGTATGGAAGAATGTCTTTGCCAATTCACAGGTGGGAACCGGGGTAACCGGAATGCTTGAAAGCCTGACCGGAATCTGCGTTCCGTCATGGTTTGTCTACGGTATTTTCCCGTGTTCAATTGTCATGGGAATACATTATGCCCCGTTTGCCTACATCCTCATAGGAGGCATCCTGCGCAATATGGATGCAAACCTTGAGGAGGCTGCAACCATTCTGAAGGCCGACAGGTGGAGAATCATACGCAAGGTTACTCTGCCCATAGTCATGCCGGCCCTGATATCAACGGTGCTTCTTGTCTTCTCAAGCACCATGGCCTCATACGCCGTTCCTGTGTTTGTAGGATCTCCCGGAAATTTCTTCGTGCTGTCCACAATGCTCAGGTCACTTTACAGCTCCTCATACTCCGGCCAGTCATATGTCATGACCATGGTTCTGGTCATGATAGGAGTGGGAATGCTGTCACTCAACCAGGCTGTGATAGGAAAGAGAAAGTCCTTTACTACGGTTACCGGAAAGTCGGGACAGGTGTCATACATAAGAATCAAAGGCAACAAGGTTGTCTCTGTAATCATTGTCATATTCCTCTTCCTTATAGCCATATTCCCCATATTCTCATTTGCTCTTGAGTCCCTGTGCAATGTTCAGGGTGATTATTCCAACCTGACGCTCAAGTACTGGCTCAGCAGGGAGGATATAGGAGGCTTCCATGTTGCCGTTGGTAAGGGAATTCTGTTCAACTCTTCAATCTGGAGCGCCATGTGGGGCAGTCTCAAGCTGTCATTTGTTGTTTCCCTGGTTGTGGGTCTGTCAGGTTTCCTTATCGGATACGGTGTGTCAAAGAAAAGAGGCTCGAAGGCGGCAACGCTTCTTTCAAACCTTGCATTCTTCCCGTACCTTATTCCGTCCATGGCCTTCGGCTCTATATTCCTTGCGGTTTCCACAAAACTGCTTTTCCTCAGGGGTACATTCCTGCTTCTGGTTATAGTTGCCTCCGTCAAATACCTGCCTTTTGCCTCAAGGAGCGGAACAAGCGCCATGATGCAGCTGAGCGGAGAGATTGAGGAAGCTGCCATAATTGTGGGAGCTCCGTGGATTACAAGAATGACAAGGATTCTGTTCCCCATACAGAAATCAAGCTTCATCAGCGGCTTCCTGCTTCCGTTTGTCTCCTGTATCAGGGAACTGTCGCTGTTCGTTCTGCTCACATCCAGCGGAACGCTGATCACCACGCTTCTTTCCTATTTTGATGAAAGAAACGTTGTACAGATGTCAAACGGTATAAACCTGCTGATCGTAATTGTTGTCCTTGCAATCAACTTCACAACAAACAAACTGACCGGTGCTTCAATCGACAAAGGAATAGGAGGAAACTGATATGCCGGAAATCGTACTTAAGAACATAACAAAGAAATGGGGCGGCTTCACCGCGGTGGAGAACCTCAATCTGACAATTAATGACGGAGCATTCATAACTCTTCTGGGACCTTCAGGATGCGGAAAGACCACAACGCTGAGAATGATAGCCGGTCTGGAAACACCTACTTCCGGTGAAATCACCATTGACGGAAAGAAGGTGTTCAGCTCGGAGGAAGGGATAAATGTCTCCGCAGCCAAGAGAGATGTGGGATTCCTTTTCCAGAACTATGCACTGTGGCCCCATATGACCGTGTATCAGAACATAGCCTTCGGTCTTGAAACACTGAAGTGGAAGAAGCCCGATATTGAAAAGAGGGTTCAGGAGATGCTGGAGACCCTTCAGATCCGGCAGTTTGCCTCAAGATACCCGTCCGAACTCTCGGGAGGCCAGCAACAGCGTGTTGCAATAGCAAGGACCCTGGCTCCCAGCCCCAAGGTACTGTTCATGGACGAACCCCTTTCGAATCTTGACGCAAAACTCAGGGGAGAGATGCGCACGGAGCTCAAACGCCTTCATGCCGATACAGGATCCACCTTTGTCTATGTAACCCATGACCAGCTGGAAGCCATGACCATGGCAACAAGAATCTGCCTTATGAAGGAAGGCGTCCTGCAGCAGTATGATCCGCCGCTCAAGGTGTACACCCTGCCTTCAAACAGATTCGTAGCGGATTTTGTAGGAAATCCCACCATGAACTTTGTTGAGGCAAGTGCGGTGAAGAGGAGCCCGGACAGCGTTGAAGTGACTATGCTCGGAACAAAATTCCTCTTCAAGTCCCCGGAGCCGTTTGAAGTTGCGGACGGAAAGGTGACCGTAGGTATCAGACCCGAGCATCTGCCGGTCTGTGAGAAAGACTCTCCGGAGGCCCACCTCTGCGGAACAGCCTATTCAACTCTTCCCGCAGGAATGGAGACCACGGTAAAAATCAGGATTGCAGATACTATACTGTCTTCTGTCATGTTCGGCTCCCTTGATTATGAAACGGACTCGGAAATCTGCTTTTCAATACGCGGAGACATGATTCTTCTGTTTGACGCAAACGGAAACAGAGTTGCTCACGGTTCGGTTGTAAAATTATAATTGGTACGGGTCAGCGTATGATTTACGGTATTCCTTCATTGATTGAATACAGAACAGCGGAGCAGCACCTCCGGTTCTGTGCAGAAAACGGCTTCCCGTTTTTTGAAATGAATCTCTCCTTCCCATGGTTCCAGTCGGACAAGATTGATACCCGGTCCCTTGTCAGGCTGGGAAATGAATACGGGGTAGGGTATACAATCCACCTTCATGACCAGCTCAATCCTTTTGATTTCTCACCGGAGATCAGGGAGGGGGCGCTCAGGAGCGTGGACTATGCACTGACCCTTGCGGAGAAGACGGGAGCAAAGCGGATTACCCTTCACCTTCAGTACGGAATGTACAGTGCGGTCTCGGGAAAGAAGATATATGCCTATGAGGTCTGCAGTGATGAGTATCTGGAGAATGTTGACAGGATGGCTTCTTTCTGTTCTCACCGTCTTTCAGGCTCGGATGTATTTTTCTGCATTGAAAATACCAAGGGTTTCACATCCTATCACAAGAAGGCAATCGAACTCATGCTGGGCTACAGGGAGTTCGGTCTGACCTTTGACGTGGGCCACAACTTCAAGGCTCCTGCGGATGATGAGGCCTTCATCCTTTCCCACAGGGACAGGATAAAGCACTTTCACATTCATGATGTTACTGAAAAATCCAACCACGTGGCATTCGGGAGGGGAATCCTCAACATCACATCCTATCTTGAGCTTGCAAAAAGTATTCCCGACGCATCTGTTGTCATGGAGGTCAAGGAGGCAAAAGCCCTGCTTGAGAGCATGAGATTCTGCCGCAATAATGGCTTCTGACAACGCCATATATCAAAAAAATCCATGAAATATGAAATTTTCCTCCCTTAGACTTTAACTGATAAGGGAGGAAATTCGTATGGAACGACCTAAGAAATTCATCACAATGGGAGAGATTCTTCTCCGTCTGACACCGCCCAACTATGAGAAAATCAGAATGGCCACCTCATTTGAGGCTTCATACGGCGGAAGTGAGGCCAACATTGCCCTTGCACTTGCAAGCCTGGGTGTGGACTCAACTTTCTTCTCCGTGGTACCCAACAACTCACTTGGAAAAAGCGCCATCCGACTGCTCCGCTCGAGCGATGTCCACTGCTCTCCGGTAATCCTCTCCACACCCGGGGAGACACCCACCCACAGACTGGGCACATATTTTCTTGAAACCGGTTTCGGCGTGCGCACAAGCAAGGTCATCTATGACCGCAAGCACTCGGCGGTAACCGAGTACGATTTCTCCAATGTTGATCTGAAAGCCCTTCTTTCAGGCTTTGACTGGCTCCACCTTTCCGGTATTACTCCGGCTCTCTCCCAGTCATGTGCGGACCTTATCCTGAGGATGCTCAGGGAGGCAAAGGAACTGGGTCTTACGGTTTCATTTGACGGAAACTTCCGCTCTGCTCTCTGGACATGGGAGGAGGCAAGGGACTTCTGCACAAAGTGTCTGCCTTATGTTGATGTTCTGTTCGGCACTGAACCCTACCATCTCTGGAAGGATGAGAATGATCATTCAAAGGGAGACTGGAAGGACGATATTCCCTTCCATCCCTCCTACGAACAGCAGGATGAGGTGTTTCAGCATTTTGTTGAAAAGTACCCCAATCTCAAGTGCATCGCACGTCATGTGCGCTATGCCCATTCCGGCTCAGAAAACAGCCTGAAGGCCTTCATGTGGTATGACGGGCATACCTTTGAAAGCAAGCAGTTCACTTTCACCATCCTGGACAGGGTGGGAGGCGGAGATGCGTTTGCGTCCGGCCTGATATATGCTATGATGCATAATGAGAGGCCCATGGATATTCTGAATTTCGCAGTTGCTTCTTCCGTTATCAAGCACACTATTCACGGTGATGCAAACATTACGGATGATGAACAGGTGATCAAGAACCTGATGAACATGAACTACGATATCAAGCGCTGAGGCCTTTCAAAGGGGTTTACCTATGAGCAACATGAGAGGACTTTACACTTCCGTAAATGACATCAGAAAGCGCGTCTATGCCGAGATTGCAAAACTTTCCTATGACTACAAGGATGGTGATCTTTCAAAGCTTGAGCAGATTCCCTATACGATCATCCCCGGAGAGGTTTCCACCTACAGGGAAAGCGTCTTCCTTGAGAGGGCAATTGTAAGGGAGAGAACCCGTCTTGCCATGGGTCTGGATGTGCGCAGTGCATCGGAGCAGGCTCCTGTCTCCTACGGTGCGGAGGAATGTGCAAAGCCCGAGAAGTTCTATGAACCGCCTCTCATCAACATAATAAAGTTCGCATGCAATTCATGCCCGGACAACGTGGTTACGGTTACCAATGCCTGTCAGGGCTGTCTTGCAAACCCCTGTAAGATAAGTTGTCCCAAGGGCGCCATCTCATTCAAGGACGGCAGGTCGGTAATTGACCGGAGCAAGTGCATCAAGTGCGGAAAGTGTATTGAAGTATGTCCCTACAGCGCAATTGTCAGGCTCAAGCGCCCCTGCGCCGCAGCATGCGGAATGAACGCCATCAAGTCAGACAAGTACGGCAGGGCCGAAATTGACTACGACAAGTGTGTTTCCTGCGGAATGTGTCTTGTAAACTGCCCGTTCGGAGCAATTGGGGACAAGGCCCAGATATTCCAGGTCATTCAGGCAATAAAGAGCGGTGTTCCCGTTTACGCCGCCGTTGCCCCCTCCGTTTCAGGACAGTTCGGTCCCAAGCATACGCCGGAGAAGTTCAGGCCGGCCATCAAGGCCCTTGGATTTGCAGATGCCGTTGAAGTTGCAATCGGTGCCGACCTGTGCACCATTGAGGAGGCAAAGGACTTTTTGAAGGAAGTTCCTGCGGAAAAGCCGTTTATGGCCACCAGCTGCTGCCCCGCATGGGCAATGATGGCCAAAAAACTGTTCCCGGACCTCAGTTCAAACATTTCCATGGCCCTGACTCCCATGGTTCTAACCGCAAGACTCATCAAGAAACAGCATCCCGGATGCAAGGTTGTGTTCGTAGGACCCTGTTCCGCAAAGAAACTGGAAGCAGGAAGACGCACAATCAGAAGTGACGTTGACTTTGTTCTCACATATGAGGAACTGGGCGGAATGTTCGAAGCCCGCGGCGTTGATTTTGAGAAACTTGAGCCGGAAGATGTGATGCACGGAGCCAGCGGGGACGGAAGAGGCTTTGCCGTAGGCGGCGGAGTTGCAGAGGCTGTTGTCAACGTAATAAAGGACCAGTATCCCGACAGGGAGGTCAAGGTTGCCGGAGCCCAGGGACTTGCCGAGTGCAAGAAGCTTCTCACACTTGCAAAGGCCGGAAAGTACAACGGTTACCTTCTTGAGGGAATGGCCTGTCCGGGCGGCTGCGTAGCCGGTGCCGGCACATGTCAGCCCATTGCAAAGTCCACGGCTTCTGTTGCCCTTCACAAGAAGGTTTCAACCCACAAACATGCAAACGAGAGCAACTATCAGGATATTCTTTCAGGTCTTGAGGAAGGCCTGTTCGATGCCCCGGGAGAGGATCAGTGATGGAGATTTACAAGGAAGTAGACCTCTTTGAGTGTCCCATATGCGGAGGTCCGTCCGTTCTGGAAGAGGAAAGCGGATGGTGCTTTTATGTCTCATGCATGGACTGCGGCTGTCATACCGCTGAAGTTGCATACAACAACCCGGAAGGCCGTCTGGATGCGGCAAAGCAGGCAGGACACCTGTGGAACATAGGCAAGGTCCTGCCGAGCGAACCGGGTGAGTGAGACTCAACCCACTTTTTTGACGTAACTTCTTCTTCTCTTGTGTTTTACCTCTTTAAAGCGTTTCCAGAGGTTCTGAATCTGCATGTTGTGTTCAAGGTTCAGGTTTGTCTCTGCATACTGTATGCCGGGCTTCTTGAGCCTTTCCTTGAGCATTGATGCAACAATTGCGCTTATTCCCAGGTTTTCAAAGTCCGGATCCACTCCTATGAGTGCAAGGTCAATGACATGCGGCCTCTTGATTGCCTTGAGAAGTCTGACAAGGCATGCCGGGGTGAGATGTCCTCCGCTCTTCTGTACCGCCTTTGCAATTGACGGGAAGCACAGTCCGAAGCACACAAGCCTGTCATTCTCATCCGCAACCATTGAAATGTAGTTCATGTCTATGACCAGGTTGAAGTTCTTGACCAGAGCTTCCTTCATCTCCTCCGTAAACGGCACCGTTCCGTAGATTCTCTCGTAGGCCCTGTCAATTATGTTGAAGAGCTGGCCCTTGTATTTTGCCAGCATTTCCTTTGTGGACTTGGTTTTGACCACATGAAGATTCTGCTTCTTCATCACGTATGCTGCAATTCTCTCAAGCTTTCCGTCATCCTGTTCGGGATCCGGAGCAAAGATCATGCTCTCCGTCCAGTCCACTTCCTTCTCATAGCCCAGCTTTGAGACAAAGTCCGGATAGTAGGCGTAGTTGTACTGCTCCTCAAATGTGGCAAGCTTGTCAAAACCTTCTATGAGCATTCCCTCTCTTTCAAGATCTGAGAATCCAAGAGGACCTACAACCGTATCCATGCCCTTGGAAACCGTCCATTCTTCAAGTGCCTTGAAGAGAGCATCAGCTACGTTTATATCCTCAATGCAGTCAAAGCGCGTGAAACGTACGCGCTTCTGGTTGTACTTCTCGTTGCTTGCCTTCTGCAGAATTCCCTGAATTCTTCCAACCGTCTTTCCGTCACGCTTTGCAAGGAAGAAAACTGTCTCGCAGGTTGAATAATAGTGGTAGTCTGCTCTGAACATCTGCTTTTCATCAGCGTAGAGCGGGGGAACGAACTGAGGACAGTTTTTATAGAGTCTGAGCGGGAAATCAAGAAATTCCTTTATGTCTTTCCGGGTTTTCACCTCGGTGACTGTTATATTACCTATATTGTCATTATTCATAGTTTTAACCGTAATTGTAATGACTATAAGGTTTTTAAGCGAATTGTTCAATCGACGGAAGACTTAAGTCAGCCGTGCAACACCGCTTTCAATTGCAGCCTTTGAGACAGCTGCGGCAACGGCCTTTCCGACTCTGGGATCAAAAGGCCTTGGAATAATGTAATCCGCATTCAGTTCCTCAGGAGAGACCAGTTCCTCAAGGGCTTTGGCAGCGGCAAGTTTCATATCCTCGTTGATACCCCTTGCCCGCACATCAAAGGTTCCGCGGAAGATTCCGGGGAAGGCAAGGACATTGTTTATCTGGTTCGGATAATCACTTCTTCCGGTTGCAACAACCGCTGCACCGCCTTTTCTGGCATCTTCCGGGAATATTTCAGGTGTGGGATTGGCGCAGGCAAAGACTATTGCATCAGTGTTCATGGTTCTAACCATATCCGTGCTGAGCATTCCGGGTGCACTTACCCCTATGAAAACATCCGCACCTCTGACTGCCGCGGCAAGATCACCTTTTATCATTTCCGCATTGGTCTTTCCAGCCATCTCCTCCTTGACCGGATTCAGGCCATCCCGTCCTTTGTAAATTGTTCCTTTTCGGTCACACATTATTATGTCTTTATATCCGGCCGATAAAAGAAGTTTTGCTATTGCAACTGCTGCCGCACCCGCACCGGAGATGACAGTTCTGACCTCTTCTTTTTTCTTTCCAACAACCTTGAGTGCGTTATCCAGGCCTGCAAGCATGATTACGGCGGTGCCGTGCTGGTCATCATGGAAAACGGGAATATCACATATTTGCTTCAGTTTGCGTTCTATCTCAAAGCACCTGGGTGCCGATATGTCCTCAAGGTTTATTCCTCCGAAGCTGCCCGAGATGTTGTAAACGGTGCGTACAAACTCATCCACATCCTTTGTCCTGACACAGAGGGGGAATGCATCCACGCCTCCGAATGTCTTGAAGAGTACGCACTTTCCCTCCATGACCGGCATTCCGGCTTCCGGGCCAATGTCTCCCAGTCCCAGGACTGCGCTTCCGTCCGTGATTACGGCGCAGAGGTTGTGACGCCTTGTAAGGTCATAGCTTCTGTCAATGTCTTTCTGTATTTCAAGGCACGGTTGTGCAACACCCGGGGTATATGCAAGTGAAAGCTCTTCCTTATTTGATACGCTGACAGTGGAGCAGACCTCAATCTTGCCTTTCCACTGTTCATGCTTTTTCAAGGATTCTTCTGCGTAGTTCATCTCTTATTTCCTTTTGTTTCAAGCATTAATTTTCAAACGGAAAGGTGTACTGGGTCAGACCCAGTTCATCTCTCAGTGCAATGAATTCCTTCTGAATTGCCTCTCCCACCGGAACGCCCTTGTCCTTTCTTTCAAGCCATGCAAGATGTTCCTTCTCACCTGCGGTGTAGATTCTCTCTTCTCCGGGTGCCTTCTCCGAGTTTCTGAGGCCGCGGCATATATCTCCGGCTGTCTTTCTGAACGTATCAAGACCCATGAAGAACTCCGGATTGATTACAAAGAAGAAGTGGCCCAACCGGTACATGCGGTTCTTTCCGTTCTCATCCTTGCCGCTCAGGTCCTTCATGAACGGACCGCCGGCAAGAGCGGCGGAAAGAATCTCGACTATGGTTGTGAAACCGTAGCCCTTGTAGCCTCCTGTTTCCTCTCCGGCTCCGCCTATGGAGAGAAGGGCACAGTTGCCGGCCCTCATCTGACGCAGAATCTCCCCGCTGTCCGTCATGGTCCCGCCGTCCTTTGTCACCACAAGGCCTGCCGGGGTGGGCTTTCCCATCCTCTCGTAGAACTCAATCTTTCCGTTCTGGACAATGGAGGTGGCACAGTCAAAGTTGAACGGGAAGTCCTCGTCCGTGGGCATGGTGAACGTAAGGGGGTTGGTACCCATCATGGGCTCCACTCCGAAGGTAGGGGCCACGGACGGTCTTGCGTTTGTTCCGCTTATTCCTATCATGCCGGCCTTTTCGGCCATTGTGGTCCAGTAACCCGCTATCCCGTAATGAGTTGAGTTGTAAATTGCACCTCCGGCCATACCGTAGGTCTTAGCTTTTTCTATAAGCTTCTCCATCATCCGGTAGGAGGCAACCATGCCCATACCGTTGTTGGCGTCCATGACAAGCGTTGTGGGTGTTTCCTTCACTGTGTCAATCTTTGTGACGGGAAGCAGTGTCCCGTTTTTGATCCTGTCAAGGTAGATGGGCTTGAAGCGGTTGCACCCGTGGCTTTCAATGCCGCGTCTGTCGGACTCCAGAAGAACGTCCGCACATATTCTTGCATCTTCCTCAGGCACTCCGTATGCCTTGAAAACATCGACCATGAAGCCTTCCATCAGGTCCCAGGAAACATAGGGTCTGTCTTCCATAAATTCACACCTCTTATGCTTTATTATAGCACGCGGCGTAAGGGTTTCTTGAATAAAACGTGATTTAGATAATACTATTGGGACATATATTACATGATATGAATGCAGGAGTTGCCATGGCAGCAGAAAAATCAATCATAACGGTAGTGGGAAAGGACCAGTTCGGTATCATTGCCCGCGTTACCATGTTCCTCTATGAGAACAACGTCAACGTGGAGGATATTTCCCAGACCATTGTAGGCGGATTCTTCAACATGATGATGATTGTTGACACATCCACATCCACAATCTCCTTCATGGATCTTTCCATGCAGCTGGAAGAGCTGGGAAAGAAGATAGGGGTTCTGATTAAACTCCAGAGAGAAGACATTTTCAAGAGCATGCAGAGAATATGATCAACATCAACGAAGTAATTGAAACCAACCAGATGATTGAAAAGGAAAACCTGGACGTAAGAACGGTTACGCTGGGCATTTCCCTTCTGGATTGCATAAGTGACAACATTGAGACCCTCTGCAGCAAGGTTTATGACAAGATAACCCGCACAGCGGAGAATCTTGTTTCCGTGTGCCGCGAGATAGAGCGCGAATATGCAATTCCCATTGTCAACAAGCGTATCTCAGTCACACCGGCGGCCCTTGTGGGTGCTTCCGCATGCCGCAGCACGGAGGACTGGATAAGTCTTGCAAAGACTCTGGACAGGGCTGCAGACACCGTAGGAGTGAACTTTCTGGGCGGTTTTTCAGCTCTTCCGGCCAAGGGAATGACAAACGCGGAAAGACAGCTCATCCTGTCCATTCCAAAGGCACTTGCCTGTACCGAGCATGTCTGTGCCTCGGTCAATCTTGCCTCCACCAAGACCGGAATCAACATGGATGCCGTAAGTCTGATGGGTCAGGTAATCAGGGATACTGCCGCCCAGACCGCAGACAGAGACTCCATAGGCTGTGCCAAGCTTGTAGTCTTTTGCAACGCGCCTGATGACAACCCGTTCATGGCCGGAGCGTTCCACGGTGTTTCCGAAACAGACTGTGTGATAAATGTGGGAGTTTCCGGACCAGGAGTAATAAACCATGCAATTCAGGGAGTGAAGGGCAGGGACTTCGGAACACTCTGTGACACGGTGAAAAAGACCGCATTCAAGGTGACAAGACTGGGGCAGCTGGTTGCCATGGAGGCATCGCGCCGCCTGGGCGTACCGTATGGGATTGTTGACCTGTCCCTTGCACCCACACCGGCAGTCGGGGACTCAATTGCGGAGATTCTTGAGTCCATGGGGCTTGAGAAGACAGGAGCGCCCGGAACCACGGCGGCCCTTGCACTTCTCAATGACCAGGTCAAGAAGGGCGGAATCATGGCTTCAAGCTATGTGGGAGGCCTTTCCGGAGCGTTCATCCCCGTGTCCGAGGACCATGGCATGATAGATGCGGTTGAGTGCGGCGCACTGACAATTGAGAAACTTGAGGCCATGACCTGCGTGTGCTCTGTGGGCCTTGATATGATTGCCGTTCCCGGTGACACGCCGGCCTCTTCCATAAGCGGAATAATTGCCGACGAAATGGCCATAGGCATGATCAACCAGAAGACCACTGCCGTCAGGATAATTCCTGCAGCCGGCAAGAAAACCGGTGACACGGTGTTCTTCGGGGGCCTTCTGGGCAGTGCCCCCGTAATGAAGGTAAACACCTTCTCATGCGAGGACTTCATAGCCAGGGGAGGGCGCATTCCCGCTCCTGTGCACAGTTTCAAAAACTGAGTTTAAAATCAATTATTATTCTGAAAACTGCAGGATTTGTAAGTTCTGCAGTTTTCTTTTTATAATGACATCAAATATTCTATAAATATTGATATCTCTTTGCCGTTGGTTTATAGTTATTCATGTAGGAGATACTTACATGATTCAGAATGATTACAAATATCTAATTCATCATGGCTCAAAGGACACGACCAAGGCTTCTCAGATGTTCCCCATTGAAACAGCAAGAAAGGCCCGTGTTTTCCACAGGCAGATTCCGGGTTACAAGATGACCCGTCTGGTTTCCCTTCCCGAACTATCCGCAATGCTCGGTGTTGAGGGAATATATATCAAGGATGAGGCCCAGAGACTGGTTCTCAACAGCTTCAAGGTAATGGGCGGTTCATTTGCCCTCTACAACTTCATAAAGAAGAAACTCGGAAGAGAACAAGAGGTTTCCTTCGAATACATGAAGAGCAAGGAGTGCCATGACATAGTGGGAGACATAACATTTGCCTCCGCAACAGACGGCAACCACGGAAGAGGAATTGCATGGGCCAGCCAGCAGCTCGGCTACAAGTGCGTGATCTACGTCCACAACGAGACAAGCAAACCCAGAATCGATGCAATCAGAAGCTACGGCGCACACGTGGAGGTTGTTGACGGCAACTATGATGATGCAGTGCGCAAAATTGCTGAAGACGCAAAGAAATACAACTGGGAAATCATCTCCGACACCTCATGGGACGGATACACTGAAATCCCCACATGGATCATGCAGGGATATACAACAATCCTTCTTGAGGCCCAGGAGCAGTTTGCAGGTCTTGGAATCACACGCCCCACACACGTTTTCGTTCAGGCCGGCGTAGGTGCACTCGCAGCCGCAACAGTAGGCTTCTACACAGCACTTTTCCCGAACGACCCGCCTAAATTCGTCATAGTCGAGCCCGACAAGGCCCCCTGCGTCTTTGAGAGCGTGAAGGCCGGAGACGGCAAGTGCCACAGCATCAAGGGAGACCTGGACACCATCATGGCCGGTCTTGCCTGCGGCGATCCCTCTCCCATTGCCCTGGATATCCTGGATGCCAATGCAGATGTCTTTGTCCAGATGCCGGACTACGTTGCAGCCCGCGGCATGAGAATCCTCTCCTGTCCGCTCACCGGTGACCCGTTTGTCATCTCCGGAGAGTCCGGAGCAGTTCCCCTCGGAGCCCTGTTCACTCTGAAAAACGACAACTGCCCCGAAGACCTGAAAGAGGCTCTTGCACTTGACGAGCACAGCATTGTCTTCATGATCAATACAGAAGGCAACACAGACCCCGTCCAGTTCAGACGCGTAATCTGGGACGGTCTGGATCCTGTACCCAAGAAGTTCACTGAAATTGATATCAAATAAGAAGTTAAAGGCCTGCAGTTGTGCTGCAGGCCCTTTCTTTATCTGTTCATGAGGGTGTTGACCGTAAGAACTGCGGCCTGTGTTTTTGAATCCGGCACTTTGCCGTCCAGAATCATGTCCACAACCTGCTTTATGTCAACCATCTCGAAGTTTATGCTCTCATCTTCATCAAGCTCACGTTCTCCGAATTCAAGTTCTTTTGCCCAATAGAGATGAATGACTTCCGTAGAGTAGGCAACGGTGGGGTAGAAGGGGCCCAGATACTGCCATGTATGTGCAATAATGCCTGTCTCCTCCCTCAGTTCTCTTTTGGCAGCCTCAAGCGGGTCTTCTCCCGCATAGTCCAGTTTGCCTGCCGGAATTTCCAGAAGGACCTTCTGAAACGGGTAGCGGAACTGATGCTCCACGGCAATTTTACCGTCACTGTCCATGGCAACTACGGCAACTGCGCCCAGATGCTTTATGTATTCCCTTGCTCCCTTATGACCGTTGGGAAGAAGAATCTCATCCCTGTAGACGTGAAGAAGCTTGCCTTCATAGATTTTTTCACTGGTCAGCTGTTTTTCCGCCAGCTCCATGTTTTCAAAGTGCTTTTCCATACTTGAAGAGTATAGACACAAAGATGTGATTATGCTAGATTCATGGCATCGGGAGTTATGCTTCTACTTGCAGCCGTATCTGCTAAAGGAAGAGCGAACCCCTGCGGGTATTTTTTTTGCCCGGAAGGAGTTTTTTTATGTACGAAAAAGTCAATCCCTGTCATCCTGACAAAGTTGCAGACCGCATTGCCGGTGCCCTTACTGACCTTGCCTACAAGGCTCGGAAAGATCCCAGAATTGCCGTTGAGGTTCTTCTCGGACACGGAAAGTGCGTAATAATCTCAGAAACATCCGTGAGACTGGACAGAAACGAAGTGGCAAATGCCGTATACAGGATTCTTAAAGTTGCAGACAGAAGCGCCGTTGACATCCAGTATGTCGAGGTTGCCCAGGATGAGCATCTTGCCTCCAACCAGGCCGAGGGCTTCAGATGCGGGGATAACGGAATATTCAAGGGTGCTCCGGTTACCGAGGAGCAGAGAAAGCTCACACGCCTTGCTGCGGACATCTATGCAAAGTTCCCCACAGACGGAAAATATGTCATTGACGGGGACAAGATCATAATCTGCCAGAGCAACGCTCCGCGCAGCGAGCTTGAGAAGATGTGCCCCGGTGCTGTGATCAATCCCCTGGGAGACTGGGAAGGCGGAATCAACGTTGACTGCGGAGCCACAAACCGCAAGCTTGGCTCGGACATGGCAGACTCCGTCACAGGCGGCGGCCTTAACGGCAAGGACCTTTCCAAGGCCGATGTCTCCGTCAACATCTATGCATGGCTTGAAGCCCAGAGAACAGGCAAACCTGTTGAGTACTCATGCGCAATAGGAGACACCCACATCAACGGCATTCCCTACAGCAAAATAGTTGAGACCGCAAGGGACTTCATCTTCAGCCTCGGCGGCTTTGAGAAGTTTGCAGAGTGGGGTCTCCTCCGCCCGTAAATCTTGTGCTCGGTATTTGTTTGTAACTATATTATAATCCGTCTCAGTAACTCTTCTTTGAACGGCTTTAAATCATTCATTATGGTGTCATAGATTATATCCAGCCTGATAATGTCATATGCATGGACAATTCTGTTTCTGATTGCATTCAACTGGTGCCAGGGGAGGTCGTTGTTTTTTTCAATAAACTCATCAGACAGTTCCTGAGCATTTTCAGCTATCTGCACAAATCTGAACATGACAGAGTCTTGGAGTATTGTGTTTTCTTCCAATATCTGAAGAGTGATTCCATTCGTATATTGAAGCACAATGTCGATGTTCTCTATGACCTTGTTAATATAATATCTGTCGTCTTTGATGTTATTCATCGATTCTGATGCCATCCTTCAGTATCTCTGTCAATAATTCTCTGTTATTCTGAATATCCTCTATGCGCAACACGTCAACTTTTTTGTGGAGGGCTTGCCTGAACTCTTCAACAAGGCCAAAGAAAGCCAAACCTGTTTTATTAGTTTCAACAAGCAGATCAACATCACTTTTTTCCGTTGCATAACCCTTGGCATAACTACCGAAGAGAAAACAGATTCCGATGTTGTTTTTCTTACAAACAGTAGAGACTTCTTTTTTTAAATCTTCTAAATCCAAAATACCTTTGCTTTCTGTTATTTCAGTCAGTTCTACAAGCTTTCCTTTAATGTAATCCTTCTTTATCTGAGAGATCCCGGAAGAACCGTTTTCATATCTTACATAGGTTCTCAACGGAATACCTGTAAATGCGGCAGCTTGGGTTTGAGTCATCTTTGCTTTTTGGCGTGCTTGTTTTATTGAAATGGCATTAGTCATATTTGAATTATGTCATACTGGCATATTATGTCAAGAAAAAATGCCATTTTGGCATATTTGTAAATGATTAATATGCCACAACGCAATCCATTATTTATCTCGCTCCAGCTCGCACTACTTGAGCCACATGAGCCACTTAATCCACTTCATCCAGCTGATCCAACCGACACAGTTCATGTTGAAAACCTGATGCAAAACCTGGATGCAGAGCCGGCGCCTGCACTCTGCCTTCCCGCTAAGGCTTCTACGGCCAGCGGGAGTCAGGATTC
>CAMZFA010000010.1 GCA_947305945.1 uncultured Spirochaetales bacterium
TCATGTGCATAAGCTGATGCATACCCTGATGCATTTGCTTTCCGCCTTCAAGGCAGGCCCTGAGAGTATTATTGCTCTCCGGCCCGCTTTTCCGGCTTGCAAATGCACAGGTTATGACACAACTTGTGCACAATCGCTCTGAAAATGGTGAAATTTCAACGTACAAATATTTTTTTTCGTTTCAAGTTGAATGATTCAACTTACAAAAAAGTTTTAACGCTCTATGTTGAAAACCTGTGCAACAACCTGTGCAGAGGCAGCCGGAATCCTGACTCCCGCCGGCCGTAGAAGCCTTGGCGGGAAGGCAGAGTGCAGGCGTTGGCTCTGCATCATGTTTTGCATTCAGGTTTTCAACATGAACAGCTGAGCGGGATGAAGAGATTCAGGATAGTTTGTTGAGTTCCTTTTTATAGAACATGAGGCTCATGATCAGGGCGGCAACCTCGGCAACAATGAAGGCAAACCACACAGCATCAAGGCCGAACAGCTTTCCGAGCACCCATGCCACAGGGATGAGAATTCCTATCTGTCTTACTATTGAGACAATCATGCTTATGTATCCGTCACCCATTGCCTGAAACAGGGAGCCCAGAATTATGGAGATAGAGGCAAGCGGGAAGGACAGAGAGATTCTTCTCAAAGCAACCTCACCTATGGCCTTCATCTCATCGGAAGCGTTGAACATTCCGAGAAGAGTATCCGGGAAGAGGTTGAATGCCAGGGCACCCAGGCTCATGATCATAAAGGCATAGATTATACCCAGTTTCAGGCCCTTCATCATTCTCTGTCTGTTTCTGGCGCCGTAATTGTAGCCGAGAATGGGCAGAAGTCCGCTGTTCATGCCGAAAACGGGCATGAAAACAAAGCTCTGAAGTTTGAAATAGACTCCGAATACCGTGGTTGCAAGCACGTTGTAGGTTATGACAATTGCGTTGAGAAGACTTGTCATGACCGTACCTATGCCCTGCATTACCACTGCAGGCATTCCCACCTTCATGATATCTGCAAAGCAGGAGCGGTCAAATTTGGGTTTGAGAAGTTTTACTCCCAGGTATTTGTTCCTCTTGAGGAAGATGATTCCAAGAAGCAGGGCAAAGTGCTGGCCTGCAACTGTTGCAATTGCCGCACCCTTTACGCCCATTGCCGGGAACCCGAAGTATCCGAAGATAAGTATGGGGTCAAAGATAATATTGAATCCGGCACCGCTTGCCTGGATTATCATGGGGTGGATTGTGTCTCCGGTAGCCTGGAGGGACTTTTCGCAGAAAAGGTTCACAAAGACTCCCATTGAAAGACACAGACAGATTCTCAGGTAAGTCACAGCCATGGATATAAGCTCGGCATCATTTGTGTACATCCTGATGAACGGACCTGTACCGAAAAGACCTATGAGCAGGAAGACAACCATGAAGGAAAGCTGGATGATGTACCCGGTTTCCGCACTCATTGCGGCTCTCTTCTCGTCCTGCTCTCCCAGGCGGCGGGAGATTACGGAGCAGATTCCCACGCTTGTTCCAACGGCAAATGAGAACATGAGAAGCTGGAGAGGAAATGCAAGTGAAACGGCTGTAAGAGCCCTTTCGCTGTAGCGGGAAACAAATATGCTGTCAACTACGTTGTACAGTGCCTGTATGAGCATTGAAAACATTGTGGGGAGAGACATGGCCATGAGAAGTTTTCCCACGGGCATAACCCCAAGCCTGTTTTCACCTTTGAATTCGGTTTCAATGTTGTTTTTCATAACGGAGAAAGAATTGTGTATATAAAAATAAATGTCAATGGCCGTCAGAGAAGTTTGACACAGGATGCGGCATAGTCACGGAAGATGCGCTCACGGTCCATGGTAAGGTATTCTCCGTTTTCATAGAGGATTCTGCCGTCAACCATGGTCATGCATACATCTGAGGCCTGGGCCGAATAGGTGACCAGGGCAAGGGTGTCATTATCGGGCATCATGTGCGGGCGGTCCGTGTCAACGGCAATGATATCGGCCTTGAAGCCGGGGGCGAGGCAGCCGGTGTCGGGTCTTCCCTGGGCCAGCGCACCGGCGCGCGTTGCCATGTAAAGAACCTGCTCCGGTTTCATGATTGTGCTGTTGCAGCGCACTCCGTTGTGGATTATGGATGCAAGGTGCATCTCCTCGAACATATTCACATTGTTGTTGCTGGCACTTCCGTCCGTACCCAGGGCAACGTTCACGCCCCTGTCAAGCATGTCCGGCACAGGGGCAATTCCGCTGCCCAGTTTGAGGTTGCTGGTCGGGTTGTGAACAACCGTCACTCCACGGTCCCTGAAAAGCTCAATGTCTCTGTCTGAAGCCCAGACACAGTGTGCGGCATAGGTGGGGATGTTGAAGAAGCCCAGTTTGTCAAACCATGTTGCGGGAGTCATGTTGTATTTTTCAACAAAGCTTTCATGCTCGGTTCTGGTTTCTGAAAGATGGATGTGAAGTCTTCCGCCTATGCCCTGTATCTCCTCAGCCCATTTTGCGGCAAGAGCATGGTCAATTGTATATTCTGCGTGTACGCTCCAGTCTATGTGAAGGCGCTCATCATAGGCTCCGTTGTAATCCCGGTAAAGCTGCAGCGCTTCAAGTCTGTTGGGGAAAGTCAGGTAGTCTGTGTTTTCATCTCCTCCCATGACAACCCTGGTCAGATCCGCTTTGATTCCGCTCTCACCTATGCATTTTTGGGTGACTGCAGGCATCATGTACATATCAGAAAAAGATGTTGTACCTCCTGCAAGCATTTCAAGAATGACCATCTCCATGCCTGCGGTAAGATCCTTAGCACCCATTTTGTCCTCTACCGGCCAGACGGTGTGAAGCCAGTCCATCAGAGGCAGGTCGCTTCCCAGGCCCTTGAGGAGATTCATGGCGCTGTGGGCATGACCGTTGACAAGGCCGGGCATGAGAATGCGGTTGTGCATTTTCTTCTCACAGTCATATTTTTTTGACGGTCTCTCCGTGCCTATGAAGTCTATGTACTTTCCCTCAACTCCGAGAAAAGCTTTATCCAGCACCTTGAAACGGCCGTTTTGTGTTGTAATTATCTTTGCGTCTGTAAACAGAATGGACATATTGTTCTCCGGAATCAGTTCATTGGAATGATGACAGGATCTCCCACGGCAAGAGCAAGATGGTATATTCTTGCAGCATCCTCAATGTAGGTGGCTCTGGCATAGGCCTGATTGAGGTCTCTTCCTACTGCCACCACCCCGTGGTTGGCAAGAAGGCAGCCTCCCCTGTCACCAAGGTCTCTTGCCGCATTTATTCCCAATTGCTGCGAGCCGGTTGGTGCATATTCTGAAACCGGAACATCCCCTCCCAGCCAGGGCTGCATTTCAATGAGAATCAGAGGTATTTTCTTCCTGACCACGGCAAATGCTGTTGCATAACGCGAATGAGTGTGGATTATTGCCTTCACTTCAGGTTTTGCCTTGTAAAGCTCTGCATGAAGACGCCACTCCGAAGAAGGTTTCCCATCCGCAGGGCACCTGAGAACAGTCCCGTCGGTATTCATGACAACAATTCTGTCCCCGGTCATTGTGAGATAACTTTCAGAGCTTGGGGTAATTGCAAAACAGTCAGGTCTGTCTTCAAGACGGACGCTTATGTTCCCGCTTGTTGCCGCAACAAGTCCGTCAGTGTACATGAGACGTGCAAATGACAGTATTTTTTCACCATATTCCATGATAGTTAGATTTTACCATTTATCAGATTTCAATTACAGCCTATTATAAAACTGTTATTTTGACACTTTTTAAAAATGTGTCATAATAAAACAACAGACAGAGGGATAAGATGGGAAAACCGAGACTTGACAATGAAGATACAATGAGATCTTTTGTTGATAAACTTGCAGGGCAATACCGTGGAATGACGGCGCTTTCAAAATACGCGGAATCCGGCTCGGATATAAAATATGATGAAATTCCGCTCCGTGCCCGCAGCATTGGGGCATATCTCATAAGACTGGGTCTTGAAAAGGGAGACAAGGTAATCATTCTCGGAGACAGTTGTCCCAACTGGGCACTCGGCTACTTCGGCATCACATACTGCGCCATGACCGTGGTCTCCGTACTTCCGGCCTTCTCAAAGCCGGAGGTTGAGAAGATTGCCCGTCACAGCGATGCAAAGGCGGTATTTGCAAGTTCTGCCAACCTGTCCAAGGTCCTTGATCTGGGTCTTCCGGTAATAAGGCTTGATGACCTTCACAGCCTTACAGATGATACAAATGTTGCCCTTTACAGGCCTTCTTCCCGGGAAACAGCGGAAATTGAAAACAGAAAACCCTCTTCAGATGATGTTGCATCAATAATCTATACAAGCGGAACCACAGGTGAGCCCAAGGGGGTGATGCTCACCCATACAAATCTTCTGTGGAATGCGCAGGCCTGCGTTGAGCCTTTCATTCACATCCACAAGGGCTGGAGAGTATTCTCAATCCTTCCCATGGCCCATGTCTATGAATTCACAGTAGGACTTCTGCTGGTAATGCTTGCCGGCTGTCATATCACATACTTTGCACGCCCTCTTGCCGTCACACAGCTTCTGAAGGCCTTCAAGGTGGTAAGACCCCATATCTGCCTTACTGTTCCCATGCTGATTGAAAAGGTTTACGGCAAGGCGGTTGCCCCCAAGATAAAAGAAGGCACAAAGCCTGCCGCCATGCTCAAAGTCCCGGTTCTCAGGACCTTTGTGTACAGAACCATAGGCAGAAAACTCAGGTCTGCGTTCGGAGGCTCAATCAGGTTCTTCGGAGTGGGCGGTGCGCCGCTTGACCTTGAGGTTGAAACCTTCCTTCACAGGGCACATTTTCCGTATGCACTGGGTTACGGCATGACCGAGACAAGCCCAATGATTGCCGGATGCGGTCCGTCATACCAGAACCCCGGCTCACTTGGACCTGTTGTAAAGGGCGTTGAGGTGAAACTGGATCCTGATACAAATGAGATACTTGTAAGAAGCCCGTCCGTGATGAAGGGTTACTACAAGAACCCTGAACTAACCTCACAGGTTCTCACACGGGACGGCTGGCTTAGCACGGGTGACACGGGTTATTTCACAAAGAGCGGGAGACTGGTTCTGAACGGAAGAATAAAGGAGATGATCCTCACCTCCGCAGGTGAAAACATATTCCCCGAGGCTATAGAATGCAGGATAAACCGCATGGATTTTGTTGAGGAAAGCCTGATAATACCTGAGGACGGAAGTCTGGTTGCCCTGATAAAACTCAATATGGATGAATTAGCCTCATCCCTCAGGATAACCGCGGAGGAAGCAAAAGAAAGGGCCCTCTCATACATTCAGGAGCTGCGTGAAGCAGTGAATAGACAACTGCCTTCAACTTCCAGGATCAGCAAAGCCGAAATCCGGGAAACTCCGTTTGAAAGGACCCCTACCGCCAAAATCAAGAGAATGGCGGTTATCAACAACAGAAGGAAAACCGGCTGAAATCAGCGGCCCACAAGGCACTGATCCAGCTTTTCCTCTATCTCTTTCCTGTTCAGATTCCTGCCTATAATGCACAGGCGGACCATTCTGTCACCCAGATTCTCATCCCAGTCCTTCCTGGCCTGCTCATTCTCTGCAAGGAACTTCTCAATCTCGGCCTTAGGGGCCGATGCAAGCCACTTTCCGTAAGGTCCGCAGAGAACCTGACGTCCGCTTGTCTCAAACACATAGGCTGTGTCGTACTCGTCTGCAAACCAGGCAAGACCCTTGCACCTGATAATGTCTCTGGGCCAGTTGTCATTTACAAAGCGAGCAAACTTACGTCTGCTGAGCGGAGTTCTTCTGTACCAGATGAACGTCCCTATTCCGTACTCGTCCTCACTCTCTCCCTCATGTCTGTGCTCATGATGATGGTGTTCATGTTCATGTTCATCATCGTCATCGTCATCATCTTCATCATGATGGCCGTCAAGTTCACCCTCTTCAAGGGCCTTGCACCATCCGGCAGCACCGTAAACCTCATCAAAGTCAAATGAGGAAGTGGCAAGAATATCCGAGACAGGAACGTCTCCGTGGTGTGTTTCAATGATTGTCACGCCTGGATGCAGGGCGTTGATCACCTTGCGCAGTTTGACAAGGTCCGACTCTGATACAAGGTCTGTCTTGTTCAGAACCAGGGTGGAGCAGAACTCGATCTGCTGGATGAGAAGGCTCTCAATGTCCTCCTCGTCAATGCTCTCTTTTTTCAGGAGGTTGTCACCGCCTGCAAACTCATCTACAAGCCTGGAGGCATCAACAACACCAACCACGTTGTCAAGTCTGCCGTTCTCAATCAGCTCAAGTTCCTGAGCTATGGGCATGGGCTCGCAGACTCCGGATGCCTCAATGAGAATATAGTCATACAGACCGGTGGAAATAAGTTTTTCAATGTTTTCCGCAAGCTGGCTCTTGAGAGTGCAGCAGATACAGCCGTTTGTAAGGGGAACAATATCACTGGTATCTGTAATGTTTCCGCCCTTGGCAATAAGGGAAGCATCTACGTTGATTTCTCCTATGTCATTGACTATTACGGCTACCTTGTAGCCCTGCTGGTTTGTAAGGACCCTGTTCAGAAGGGTTGTCTTTCCTGCTCCCAGATATCCGCAAAGCAGTGTGATGGGTGTTTTTTCAGCTTTCATATTAAACTCCGAAGACTAATATAATGAAAAAAATGCAAAATGAATACATATATAAAGAATCAGAAGTCAGGCTGAACTTCAAAGCTCATCCTCTCTCCCGTAACCGGATGGTCAAAAACAAGCTTTGAAGCACACAGACAGAGGTTTTCCGTTGTTTCAAGGTCTGCATATCCGCCGTAAAGCCTGTCATTGAGAACCGGCATTGCAAGTGCATGGGCACAGTGAACACGAATCTGATGTGTTCTGCCGGTAAGAGGTTTGAGAAGAATTCTTGTGACAAAACGGCCGTCAACCTTCTCTACCCTGAGTCTTTTCCACAGAGTAACGGCTTTCTTTCCGAGAACAGGATCGGGAATCTGGAGGGGCCTGTGCTCGATATCTGCCCTTATGCTCATGTCAATCTCACCCTCTTCCTGTGTCAGGACACCGTCAATAAGAGCAGTGTACTGCTTTTCAACTTCACGTCTTTCAAAGGCTGCGGAAAGAGCATTGTGGGCACGGTCTGTAAGTCCCAGGACAATGAGACCGGATGTAGCCTGATCAAGTCTGTGGATGCAGGGCTGCTGAATACAGGATGTAAAAAGATTTCTCACCCTTGAGGCAACACAGTCCTTCTCCGTCTTTCCCTCTATGGAAAGAAGGCCGTGGGGCTTGTTCACAACAACAATATCACCATCATGATAGACAATATCAAGACCGAGTATGTATTTGAGAATTGGCCTGCACCGTGTATCACAGGGGCTTTGGAATGAGCCGCGTTCAAACGGACCGTCTCCCCAGTAGAACTCAGCCATGGAGAGAGGTTTCCTGCCAAGTGAATAACAGTAACTGAGAAGGCGCGGGGCACAGCAGTCTCCGGTTCCTGATGGAGCATCGGGAAAAATATCTTTCAGCCTCACTGTCTTTCCGTCAAAGCAGTGAAACTCATACAGATCAAGAAGTTTTTGCCACAGCTGTTTTGAAAAAGCAGCATCCGAGGTGCTCAAAGAGGATATTTCATTGTATTTCACCGGATCGAAACACGGCGGGACATAGCCGTCTTTCCCCATCAGGGAGGCATGAAGACCGGAAAAAGCGCGGAAAACAGTGCCGTCCGTACAGACCAGAATTCCAAGCATGGAGCCCTCTTCAGGGCCGCCTGTTTCAAGGCTCTTCATCCAATCAAGGCAGAGATCTTTTGCAGGATTCAGAGGGAGAACAGCATTCATCCGAGAGCCCTCCTGCGTGTTCCGTAAATATCGCCGGCAAGGTAGTAAATGACAAAGAGAATTGATGTTATGACCCAGGTGACCGGATAGCAGAGAACAAGGCCGCTTATGGTTCCAAGGGCGGGGGCTGCCGTTGCAAGCCAGAGCATTCTGAGACCGCAGATTCCGAAGACGGAGAACAGCGTGGGAATGAGAGCCTTTCCTGTTCCCCTTATGGCACCGCTGAGAATCTCAACGCAGATGAAGGTGAAGAAGAACGGGGCTATTGAATAGAGCATTACGCATCCTGTCTCAATGACATTCTCATCGGTGGTGAAAAGCATGAAGCCGTAGCGTCCCAGCCCGATATATAATGCCTCGAGAACAGCGGTGAAGATAACGGCAAGGATCATGCACTCGCGCACACCGCGCTTTGAGCGGTCAATGAGCCCTGCCCCGTAGTTCTGCCCCACAAAGGTTGTAATGGCAATTCCGAATGCACTGATTATCATCCAGAAGAAGCTGTCCAGCTTGCCGTATGCGGCCCATGCGGCTGCGGCATCCGTTCCGAAGCCGTTTATGTCTGCCTGAATGACAAGGTTTGAAACAGTGTACATTGTGGCCTGGATTCCCGCGGGCAGCCCTATGGCTACGGTTCTGCGCAGCATTGAGGGCTCAAGACGGATCCTGTTGTATTCAAGACGGCAGCAGTCATCACGCTTTCTGAGTTTCCATACCACCAGAACAAGGGAAACAAGCTGGCTCAGCACCGTGGCGTAGGCCGCCCCCTCAACGTTCATCTTCAGAACGCCCACAAAGACAATGTCCAGTATTATGTTTGCAACACAGCCGGCAATGAGGAACATAAGAGGACTTCTGCTGTCTCCGAATGCCCTGAAAATACCGCTTCCCATGTTGTACATAACCAGAAGTATGCCGCCTGCAAAGTAGATTTTCATGTAGCGTGCGGCAAGGGGAATGACATCGTCAGGAGTTTTGATGAGACGCAGAAGAGGCTCTGCGGTGAAATAGCCGGCAAGTGAAACGGCAATTCCGCCGTACAGGGCAATAGCAACTGCATTGTGAACGGCAAGTCTGACACGCTCCTCGTCCATTGCTCCGTAATACTGTGAGATAATGACAGTGGCACCGCTGGCAAGACCGGTGAAGAAGCCTATCAGGAGACTTATGGCCGTGCTTGTCCCTCCGCCCACGGCGGCAAGGGCCTCTTTTCCCAGAATCTGGCCCACTATTACGGCATCGGCAGTGTTGTACAACTGCTGGAAAAGTGTTCCGAGAACAATTGGGAAAAAGAAGGCAAGAAGCTGTTTCCAGATAACACCACCGGTTATCCGGTTGTTGTAGATTGCGTCCCGTCTGTCCATCAGGCATACATTATCTTCCGGATGATTTATTTTCAAGCCTTGCGCCGCGCTTTCCGAGCCGTGGCAAAAGATATATAATCTTTTGAAGAGGAGAATTCCCATGCGAAAAGCCTTTATGTGTTTCATTCTCATTGCCATTGTCCTTGCATTCCCGTTTGCAGATGACATCACCTCGGATCTGGGGAAACCCATGAAGGATTTTTCCATCAGAACCGTAGACGGAGGGACCTTCACCCTTTCCGAGCAGCTGAAAACACATGACCTTGTCTTTGTGAACAACTGGGCCACATGGTGCACATGGTGCGAGGCGGAGTTTCCGGCCCTCCAGGCTGCGGCGGACATGTACGCCGACCGCGTTGCCGTAATTGCCGTCTCCTGCTCTCCCACGGATTCAGATGAAGACATTCTGGCCTTTTCAGAGGACAATGATCTTCACCTGACCATGGCACGTGATGACTACGGCATTTTCTCAAAATACGTTGAAAAAGGCGTTCCGACCTCACTTGTCATAGACAGGTTCGGCAACATTGCCTGTGTCCAGATCGGGGCAATCACGTCCGATAAGCTTTTTGAGAGGCTTTTCAAATATTTCCTCAGGGAAAACTACCCCGCCACAAAGGTCCTTGAAAACCTGAAAACACTCGGCATGGAAAAAATATCCCGCCAGTCCTCCGAAGAGCTCTCAAAGGCAGCCAACATGAAGGGCGGCAAGCTTGTCTTCAGAAATTCAGACAACACAAATATCCTCCCGTTCAACACTTACAGTGAAAACGGAAGAACAGGCCTTGTCTCAACAAACTCCGAGCACACCGAGACAATCTCAAGCGTACTTACAAACGTAACGGCACCGGTGGGCGGCTCTGCACTGACCTTTGATTTTGAGATCAACGAAGCCGGCGGCCAGGAAATGACGCTCTTTGAAGTATGCGTGGACGGCAACCCGGTCAAACGCTACGGCGCAAGGCGGGAACTCTCCTCCTACGCAATCAGCCTTACACCCGGAGAGCACGAAATCTCATTCAACTTCTACAACAACTCCTCCTACGACGGTGACTGCTATGTACGCATTTCCAACGTAGGCCTGAGATCCGGCTACAGCGCCAGACAGGCCCTCTCGGCAATACCGTCAACCCCTGTTGCCGATGACTTTGAGATTCAGCTTCTCTCCCACGGAATTGAGATGATCAGGACTTCCGGGTCTTCCTCCATCCTGGAGGAGGTTTTCGGAGACGGCCTGGACTATGTAATTCTGAACTCCGATAAAGCGGAAGCCAGAATCACCGTCACCGGGGCAATGGACCCGGACATGGTCTTTGTCATCTCCTCATTCGATACCCCTGAAACACTGGGAGAATTCAAAACTGATGACAAAGGCTTTACTTTCACCCTTGAAACACATGACGGGATGGGAGGAATAATATTCGTATCCTATGCCCAGATAAATGTGACGGACAGTGCCACCGGCTTCATCTATTTCTCAGACAGGGAAACGGCGGCAAACCTGTTCGACGCCCTTCTGTACTTTGACCCTGACTTCTCATATGAGATTGTACCTTTCACAGGTTTCACAACACCTGAGAACTATCTCTCCGAGGATGAGAGTGAAAGCACCTACAGAATCAAGGTTGTAGACCAGTACGGCGCACCGGTGAGCGGAGTTGCAGTCAACTTCTGCTCGGACACAACATGCAGACCCGTCTTCACCGGAAGTGACGGATATGCCGTGTACACTGACGTCCCGTACAACTACCACATGCAGATAATCAAGGTGCCCAAGGGCTACTCCTATGACAGATACTCGGATTACTTCACCTCAGAGGAAAGCGGTGAATATGAACTCAGGGTTACCAGAAACTGAATGGCAGGAAAGATAATAAAAACCGCTCTTATCATTCTGACTCTTGTGTTGGCCGCACTTTTCATAATCTGCGCTTTGGACATTTACAGGCAGGGCCTTGAAGCCAGAGCACTCCGGGCGGATGCGGAGATATACACTTCCGGGGCCATAGCCTCACACTTCAGAATAATCCAGCCTGTCCTCGTTTTATGGCTAGTCCTGCTGTTAGTAAGCATTGTTTATAAACCCGGCAGAGAAGAGGAAAAAGCTCAAAACAGAGCCTCAAATGAAGGAATTGCGGTGCGCGGCCCCCTTTGGCTCACACTGGCCCTCATTGCTCTTTCAGTTGTTTTAATTGTACTTGGAATAATGAACGGAGGCCTCAGAGACGTTCTGGTAAAGGCCGTGAACATATGCAGTGAATGCATAGGGCTGGGATGATATGACGGGCAGTTTCAGAACCTGGTGGCAGAACCGCGGAATTACAAAAAGAAGACTTGTACAGCTCTACTCTGCCCTTCTTTACAATGCCCATCTGAAGGGCTTTACCGATGGTGAGATTTACAAGGGAATAACAAAGGGCGTTTGCGCACCCGGACTCAACTGCTATTCATGCCCGGGTGCGGTGGGAGCCTGTCCGTTGGGAGCACTGCAGAATGCAATTGCATCCTCAGCAAGCAGGCCGGCATTCTACATTGTGGGAACAATCCTGCTCTTCGGCCTTGCCCTTGGAAGAATGATCTGCGGCTGGGCCTGTCCCGTGGGACTTACACAGGAACTGCTTTTCCTTGTACCTGTTTCCAAGATAAGAAAAAGCAAGGTCACAAGGATTCTGAGTTACCTCAAATATGTGATTCTTGCCGTCTTTGTGATTCTCATCCCTGCAGTTTATGCACTGAGCAGACTACCCTTTCCCGCCTTCTGCAAGTTCATCTGTCCGGCCGGAACTCTGGAAGGAGCAATAGGACTTCTTGCCAACCCGGTAAATCAGGAAAAACTGGGAATGCTCGGTCTGCTGTTTACACGTAAATTCATAATTCTTGTGATAGTAATCACATCTTCCATGTTCCTTTTCAGGCCCTTCTGCCGTTTCATCTGCCCCCTGGGTGCAATTTACGGTTTAATGACCCGTATTGCACTGCTGGGTGTAAGGGTGGATGCAGATAAATGCATCAACTGCGGGGCCTGTGTCAGGGAATGCAAAATGGACATAAAACACGTGGGAGACCATGAGTGCATCCACTGCGGGAAATGCATCAAATCATGTCCGACCAAGGCCATAAGTTTTGCAGGCAAAAAGAAATACAACAGGAAGATAACATTGATTGCCGCCGTTGTCATACTTGCAGGAGCCCTGTTTTATTTCAACTTTGTATACAAAGCCCCGGGCGTGGAAACAACGGAAACAACGGAAACAACAGAAACCCCCGTACCCGAAGGAAGCGCACCGGGTCAGCTTTTCCCGGACTTTGAACTTCAGTGCACTGACGGCAGCGTGTTCAGGCTTTCAGAGCAGAGGGGAAAAATTGTTGTGATAAACATTTGGGCAACCTGGTGCAACCCCTGTGTGAAGGAACTTCCGTACTTTGAGAGGCTGTATACGGAGAAAAAGGACAGCGTGAGCGTAATTGCCGTTCACTCAGACCTGATTGTTGATGATGTGGATGAATTTCTCAAAGACAGCGGCTTTACCATTCCGTTCTCATACACAGGTGTGAAAAGCGTGACGGAACTGCTTGAAGACGCCACAATGCTTCCCATAACCATTGTTTTGAACAAAAACGGGATTGTCACATATAATAAAGCACGCTCGGTCACCTATGAAGTTCTGGAACTTCTGGTAGCCGACGCCATTGAGACGGAATAAAGAATATGATCAAGAAGTTTTTCGATAAAAAGAACCTTTTCATGAGAGTGAGCGCAGGATTTGTGCTTGGAATAATCCTGGGGCTTGTTGCCCCGGCTTTCAGCATTGCAACCAAGGTTGCCGGAGACATTTACCTCAACCTGATCAAGCTCATGATCATTCCCATAGTTGTCTGTGCCGTGTTCTGCGGCATTGCCAATACAAACAACACCTCACTGCTGAGGAAGATAGGACTGAGGACCGTGGGACTGTATGTTCTCATGTTCATTGCAAGCAGCGCAGTTTCACTTGCCATAGTCTATATTCTCCGTCCCGGGCGGGCCATGACATTGCCAGGTGACATTGTCTTTGACTCTTCACTTGCAAACACAACACTTGCAGGATTTTTCAACACAATCATTCCCACAAACATATTCAAAGCCATGGCCGAGGGGAGCACCCTCCCCGTCATCCTTTTTACGGCGGTGTTTGCCGTGGCCGTGGTCTCAACCGGTGAAAAAGGCCGGATAATAACAGACTTCATGAACAGCCTCTCTGAGGCCTTCTTCAAAATGCTGGGCTACTTCATGGAACTCTCACCTATAGGTGTCATGTCCCTCATGGCAAACTCAACGGCGGTCTACGGCGGCGGAATACTCGGCCCGCTTGCAAAATACATAATCTGCTGCTGGGTCTGCTGTATAGCCGTCTACTTCACGGTCATGCTTCTCCCCGCCTGCCTCATAACCGGCATGAGACCCTCAAGGCTCCTCAGGGCCTGCGGCAAAATCTCACTGGTCACACTGTCAACCACCTCATCTGCGGCAACACTGCCCACCACTATCAAAGTCAGCGTGGAAGACCTTGGCGTACCTAAGGAAATCTCGGCCTTCACACTCCCCCTGGGATGCACAATCAACATGTGCGGAGGCGCCTGCTCCTTCTGCTGCCTGGCCGTCTTCACGGCCGATATCTACAACCTCCAGCTCAGCCTCGGAACAATAATCATGATGGTGCTGGTTGCAACACTGCTCAACATGGCGGCTCCGGGCATACCGGGAGGCGGAGTGATACTTGGCGCTTCATTTCTCTCGATCTTCGGCCTGCCGTTTGACGTAATGGCAATAATCAGCGGATTCTACAGACTGCTGGATATGGCATTCACAACTGTCAATGTTCTGGGAGACGTAACGGCAAACCTCATTATTTCAGAATCCGTCAGACAATAATGGTGAGAACATTCAGGCCGACAAGATTCTGATATTTCACATCCTTTTCATAGACAATTCTTATCTGGAGTCCTTTGTAAAGCCGTGAAGGACAACGTTTGAGACCAGCATGGCAATCAGATCAACGGGCCTTTGAGATATATCTCTTCCTGTTGATCAGCCCCAGAACAAGGGAAATGAACGGGAAGAGTGCATAGATTCTGAACAGACTTGTGTAACCCAGAGCATCCACAATGAATCCTCCGGCCAGACTTCCCACGAGAACTGGTAAGTTTATCGCCACGCAGTGGTAGAATGACATGGCCACCGAATAATGCTTTCTGGGCACGTTGTGGTGTATCCAGTGGATTGCGGCTATGTGGCAACCGCCGAACGTAAGGCCGTGGAGCATCTGTGCAGCTGCAAAGACGTAAATGTTCCTGGTAAACGAATAGGCCAGAAGCCTCACCACAAGCGCAAAGCTTGACAGAAGCAGGAGGTTGTAATCCTTTATCTGCTTGCCCTCCAGGAGCCTGTCGCTGACAATCAGCACAAAGAACTCGGCCAGGGCACCCAGTGCTATGAAAGCTGTGAACCATCTGCCAAGGCCCATTTCCTCGGTCATGTAGCCCATGAGCATCTTGTCAATTACGGCCACTGCAACCCTGGAGAACCCTATAATCAACATTATTATGTAGAACCTGCAGTCAAACCATGAGAATCTGAACACTTCCCGGGAGTCCGGGTCACGGTCAACGGTGTGGGCAGTGCGGCCGGCATTTGGCGTAATCATGGCAAAGAGCATGAACAGGGCGGTGAACACACCTATGTTCATGAGAATCTGGTTGTTGTTTCCCTCCTGCGGCCAGGCCAGAACGGAGAAGAGGAACATTATTATCACATAACCTGCCGTCCCGGTTGCCCTTATTCTTCCGTAGTAGTTTTTTCCGGTAAGGGAGCAGTGCTTGTTTATTATTCCGTCAGCCAGCGGGTTGAGGCTCCAGATGAAGGCACAGGATATGACGTAGCTTGCAAGTGTCAGTGCCTTTGAGCCTGACAGCACAAAGGGTATGTGAAAGACAAGACTCAGAGCCGCACAGATCAGAAGGGCCTTCTTCTCCGTGCCCTTTCTTTCGGCAAGTGCACAGATGACCATGGGCCCCAGTATTGTTGTTATCTGGCCCACTGCAAGCAGTACCCCGATCAGGGAAAATGACCAGCCTTTGTTCCTCAACAGAATCTGGGTATAGTTTGCCACGGCTCCGTTGAGAGGCTGAAGGAAAAACTGCATCAGAAACAACTGTATCATGACGACTGGGACAATAAATCAATCAGGGAAAAAAGACAATAGTCATACAGAGACATCAAAAAAACACTTATCATGAACTACGATTCAAAGTATGTATTAATTTTCATTTTCTAATGTTTTTCACAAGAATTATGTGTTGACTATTTCAATTCTACGATTCAGATTAAAACTACCAAGAAAGACAACTTGAGAGGTTGAAGAAAAAATGATTAATAAGAAACGTATTGGAGATAATATCAACGCTCTTGCCAAGTGGTATGGATTAAAGATTGGAGATGTAGAAAAAAGTGCAGGTATCAGCCAGGGGTATATTTCCCGTCTTTCAAAAAGCAACAGTGAAGATACTAACCCAGTCATAGATCTCCTTATTACGGCTTCAGAGTTGTTCAGAATTCCGATTGACAGTCTTGTGTCATTAGACTTCGGTAAAATTGCCAATCCTGAGAAAAGAAGACTTCAAGGTTTTTTTGAAACACTATTATATTTGAGTAACCGTGACCAAATAAAATGGGAACGAAGTATTGAAAGCAATATATGTAAGGAAGAATACACGGCCGGATTCATATGCAAATATAAACCGGAAATCTCCTTCTATGTTTTCCAACTTGAAAATGTTGAAGAGAGCGATTTTGGCTATTCTTTTTATATCAGAAACAAAGAAGAACTAACCCACGTTGCACAAGTTAATCTCCCAGGTTCTGTAATATATGATTCCATGAGGGAATTATTTCAAATAGCTACATTGGGGAGTGAATTTGTAAACATCAACCAGTCTGCTGATTATGCTATCAGGTGTTTCATGTCAGAGAATAATTTAATCTTAGACCCCTCTGAAGAACAGAAAAAATACAGACCTCTGTATGTACACCTCTCACAAAGATCAGAAAAAGATATTTTTATGACATTTTATGAAGTTCAAGAGATACTGGGATTTAATCTACCCACAAGTGCTTGGAAGTATCATGCATTTTGGGCCAATAATGAAAATGGCCAACATCATCATTGCAAATCATGGATTGATGCAGGATATAAAACTGTAGATGTTCCCAGGAATACGATTGAACATCAGGTGCATTTTAAAAGATTTAAATAATAATTATTTATATTTCAAGGAGTTGTCTATGAAAGACAGTTTCAAGAAGGCAGCAACTATTCTGTTGCTGTTAATTGGATTATCATCATCTTATGTCTTTGCACAGAGTTACCAGACATATGCCGAATCTTCAAACATTAAAACACAACCATTTTACAAAAATGACAAAATCTGGATTATCAGTACTGCAGAGAGCTTTTCATGGAACCGGGCACTTGAAAAGGATTTGCTAGATGCTTTTTCTGAAAAAGGTGTTAGAGCTTATATTACTTCAGACGAGTTTGACTTAGGAACAATTGAAGATATTTCGTTGATTCTTGAACAAGCAATTCAGACAGGTTGCAAATTCATGTTGGTGGTTAGTCCGGAGGAGCTTTATACATTCAGTTATGGAGGAGGTATTCAATCTTTACAGAGTTACGCAAGACTTCAGAGTTTATCAACAGGGTCTGTAGTTTTTATTGTAGAACTCTCAACAGAAGCAGATACAAACGATTTTATGTCATTAAACGCATCAAAGGGTCCGGCAATAAAAAGCATGGCAAACACTCTTGTCACAGAATATCTGAAATATACGAGGTGAATTATGGTAAATATTGGAGAGTACAAAACCATCAAAGAATGCGATTACAAAGGTGAGCATTACTCCGTCAGAGACAACGGAGCTGTATTGAGGCATTCAAAACCAGATGGGAAAAACAGAAAATTAGACAATATCTGGACTTTTGGAACATCTCAAATTAATGGGTATTTAGTTATAGGAACTTGTCGTGTTCATAGCATTGTTGCAACTGCATTTCATGGACCAGCGCCAACTGATAAACATATTGTTGATCACATTGATACCAACAGAATGAATAATCGTCCGGAAAACCTCAGATGGTTAACAAGGCTGGAAAACATTTTGAATAACCCCATAACTGTGAAAAAAATAGAATTAATCACCCAGATGCCAATAACAGAAGTTGTTAAGGATTTCTCAATTTTAAAACAATACGAACTACCCAAAAACATTTCGTGGATGAGGCAAGTATCATCCGAAGAAGCAGCATCAGCTTGGACATCCCTGCAAAAATGGGTAAAAACAGAGAATAATTCAACTGATTCAGAAAGAGAACCCCTGCGGTTTTATATTGATTCTTTAACAGAAAATGCCGCTCAGGTAGTTGAATGGCATACAAAAGGATTTTTCCCTTGTGTAGAAAAATGTTCGTCAATAAAACTTGAGGAATATCTTTCAGTAATGCATGTAGATGACGTTGTATATCAAGCAAGAGATATTGAATCATTTAAGATACTGTTTAAAAAGAGAACTGTCTTCCGATAAACAATTCTTATATCTGATATGTGAAGAGACAGACCATGTTAAACCTAATATCTTTATGACCATCCAGATTAGAGATGGAAGATTCGTCCATTCTTTTAATCAATACTTCGATATAAACGGTCCCGAATACGAATTAACAATAGCACAAGGCAAAGAGTGGGAGGGAGACGAAATATTTGACTGGTTTTGTTGATGACATCAAAACAGGGATTAAGTCAATAATTCAATACAGATGGTTTTGACCCCAACTAGATACAGTCTGTTGCCTGCGTTACGGAATACATGGTGGAGATTTCAAGTAAATCTTTAATAATGATAAAATTAAAAAATGATGAACATTTTTAAATAGCAATTGTGAACAATTGCAGTATAAAATATTACACAGGGAGAGATTATCATGAAGAAACTGTTTTCGGTATTAACGGCTCTTGTTCTTTGTATTTTTGTGCTTTCCGCTGCGGATTCTTCAATGCTTCAGGTTGACAAATGGGGAATGCTGTCAGTCAAATCAGTTGACGGAATGACAGGAGAACTGGTTATTCCGGAGACAATAGACGGTATTACCGTCACATCCATTTCCAACAACGCATTCAAGGGATGCAATGAACTTACTTCCGTTTATATCCCTGACACCGTCACTACCGTCAACGGGTGGACCTTCTACGAATGTGAGAAATTGGAGTCCGTAAGACTTCCTGAGGGTCTGACGGAGATTGACAACAGGACATTCTACAAGTGTTCAAACCTCAAATATGTGAATATCCCTTCCACTGTCACCACAATAGGCAGTTCCGCTTTCTATTACTGCTCCTCTCTTGAGCACATCAACTTTCCGGAGAGCCTGACCAAGATCAAGGATTCGGCATTTGAACGCTGTTCCTCACTCAGGGAAGTGGCCCTGCCTGCTTCTCTTTCTTCCATAGGAACATATGTTTTTGAGTACTGCAAGTCTCTGGAAAGTCTTACTGTAGATCCGGCAAATACCAACTTCAAGGCGGTAAACGGCGTTCTGTACAACGGTGACATGACACGTCTTTATCTCTGCTCCTCTGCATGCACGGACACTCACTTCATTGTTCCGGACAGCGTGACAAAGTTTGAAACATTCTCATTCTATGACAATCATACTGTCACAAGGCTGACCATTCCGGCTTCTGTAACAAGCATTGCAGATGCCGCACTGCGCGGTTGTCCCCTTGAGTTTATTGAGGTTTCTCCCGACAATCCCGAGTTCTGCTCTATGGACGGTGTGCTCTACAAAAAGGATGCCGCAACCCTTGTACGCGTTCCGCAGAATTATACTTCCTCAGCATTCATCATTCCCGACTCTGTTACAAAGATAGGCAACTATGCTTTCTTTGACTGTGCCGGTATAAGGGAAATCTATTTCCCTGCTTCTCTTTCAAAGATAGGAAGCGCAATTTTCCGCGGCTGTACTTCTCTTGAGAATATCTATGTATCCGGAGACAACCCCATCTTCCTCTCCGAAGACGGCATCCTCTATGACAGGGAGATGACCACTCTGATCAAATATCCCTCTGCAAAGGCTTCATTCAGGGGAAGTATTGAGATTCCGCTGCAGGTTAAGGCCATTTTCAACTATGCAATTGACGGTTGTGCAGGTCTGAAACGTGTTTCGACCCACCCCGGATGCTCGCTTGCTGCAAATTCGTTTGCCCTGTGTTCAGACATGGAGGCAGTTGACTTCTCCGGTTCTCTTGAAGAATGGAAGAACGTCAAGAAATCCAGCAGCTGGAGCTCCGGTCTACCGGCAACATGCATTGTTTACTGCACTGACGGAAGCGTTGGGGTGAAGTAAGGACTACATACTGCCTGAAAGATCAAAAACCGGAGATGGGACTACGTTAAGTTGTCATAGTGGTTTTTTCTCACTTTAATAACCCATTTTATTTACCATATATGTAGCATTTCACTCAAATAAGTTAATAAATCTGACATATTCAAGTACACATTTAATACACTGTTTCGGTTTACGCCTTGATGTACTTCTGTTTGCTGCTGTTAGGTTTCTCAGGGTTTGTCATGACAAGTCTACCGGACTGCAGAAGCGGAACAAAAATATTCTTTCGGAAATACTCTCTGGAGCTGATGCCAGCCTTTTCCTGAATCTCGGATCTTGTTCTCGTCTGAATGCAGAACTCAATCAATTCTTCAACTTGCACACTTGACTTGCCTACTTGCCTCAAGTGAAATCTCACGGACGATCTTTATCATGGAAACGATGGTCGGTGAGATTATGATTTCAAAGGCATTGACCTCTTAAAACATACAAATTACCAGTTTTAAGATTGAATCTGAGCACTTTGATTATCAAAAATAAAACATCCGAATTAGGAATTTAATAAACTTTTTATATATTACTTGATGCATATTTCTCATCATGATATATTCAAATTAACAAAAAAAACACCGATTGTTGTTGGCGCAGCAATCGGTGAGAAGATAGAAAGGACGACGCGTCGATGCTATCTATAGGTGTTCGCATTTTGACACGTCTCGAAACGGATGTCAAACATTTTCTGATATCCATGTCATGTTTATACTGTCGGGAGAGTGTCATGTCACATTTTTCAAAAATCGACGATGATTTCTATGCATTCCTTACTGAAGATGTCCCTCTAATCGGAGATGCAGAGATTCCGATGCTGATGGATCTTAGGAATGCCAGTGTTCCGAAAGGTTTGGTTCCTTTCGAGAAAATTGCTAAAGACACGGATAGGCATAAGTATGTGCATTTCTATGTCTACGACAACAAGTTCATTGATTTGATTCCACATATTGATCGGTACGTAAATCTCTTTCTCTTACGTGACGGAGTCATCACACCTGATTATAGCCTTATTAGTAATAGGTCTAGATCAATTCAGCAGATGCACACATTCTTTAACCGTGCTGTTGGCTGTTATCTTCAGAAAAAAGGTGTTCCCGTGATTCCGAACATCAGATGGTGTGATGAAAGAAGTTATGATTTCTGCTTCCTTGGTGTTCCAAGAAACTCGATTGTGGCAATAAGCACACACGGGTGTCTTCGGACAAAAGAAGAACAACAGTATTTCCGTAAAGGTCTCAATGAAATGTTGAACCGGCTTGAACCCGAGCATGTTGTTGTTCATGGTCGCATGCCGGAAAAGGTTTTTGGCGATGTCCTTGAAAAATCCCATTTCCATCGGTATCCGAGTTTGATTGAAGAGGTCCATTCGAAGGAGGTGTCAGGTGGGTGTTAAGTTTGTTGGCGGATCAACCTATTGGAGATCTATTGGGCAAAATCTTCTTCCTATGAAAAACAAATTCGGTTTTTCGAACGGCTACTTCGGCATGAATGACGGAAAAAGTTCAAATTGGGTCAGAACAATAACTACAGAAGATCCCATCGGTCAGGCAAAATCATTCTTTTCCTGCCTTACTTATGGCGGAATCGATATTTCCACAAAGGAAATCACTAGAATCAAGACCCATGATGGCAGTATTGTTACCATGAGGTTGAAGACATCAAGTGTAGATTCCCCTGCGGTGGATATAAACATCAGAAATTCTTCCCATACCGGTGGAATAAAATATCAGAAGGTGCACTTTACGGTGCCGAAGGAGTACTGAAATGACGAAATGTGATTATAGGATAAATAAAGAGAGCATAGAACTTCTGAGATTGCTCATTGGCAAACGTTTCAACCATTTCTATGCGGACAGTGCGTTCGGAGGCTCCCTTTGCTTCAATGATGCCGTATTCTCGGTTGATGGTGTCAACTACAGCTTCAACAATGATTTAGTTCCTTTGGATTACTACGGGAACGGCATAGAGGATGTTGGCGTGTTCTCTTTTGGAACTGCTGATGATACGCTTGTCGAAAAAACTATACAGCAGGAGCGGACAATAAGAATCCCGGTTGATTTCGAAATCAAGGAAATCAGGATTGTTACGGAAAAACAGAGCGTGTTCAAGGAGAACAATCAAAAATATGAAACCTTGCTTACGCGCGGCGTAATCTTTGTTTTTTCCGACGGATATGAATTATCCTTTGAAAAGGATGTGTGGTTTTCTGAGTCAATCCGGATAAGCAGAGGGTACAACGTGATTGATACTTATGTCGCTGTTTCTGAGTTCGAGGACAGTTGGACTGACGGTTATAACGGCAAGTGTGAGAGAACAATAGAAAACATACATTGATTGTTTCACTGTATTACTTCTATTGTATGGTTCAATTCCCTTAACTCTCCAATTATAACCGGAGACGGGACTTGCCCTCAGCTCCCGGAAGTCTGCTTCGGGCCGCCTCCGCTGGTCAATCTTGCGCCGGCTCAGATTGCCCTTAACGCTCTCTCCCCACAACTAACCAGAAAAAAACAGAGAGCCCGAAGACATCGTTCTTGTCTTCGGGTTCCCTGCTTTTTTCTGCTTACCGGAGACGGGACTTGAACCCGAACATCCTTGCGGATAACAGATTTTGAGTCCCGATTCCCTCTTACTATCAATGATTACAGGTTGCGTTCTGCTGATATAACTCTATTTTTATAATGGAGATATATCAATACCCATTACTACCGATTACTACCTGCGTGGTACACGAAAAAGTACACGGATTTTGCATTATTCTTGAGTATTGGAATTTGTAGTATCCTCAACCTATAAACAGCTCCGGGCTACAGCCGAATACTCTGCCCAACCTGCGGGCCATGGAAACGCTGATCGGTCTGTTTCCCCTCTCCATGTTCGAGACATGCTGCCAGGGAATACCTAGCTTTTCGGCGAGCTCCCGCTGAGTCCAGTGCTCGAAGTCGGCACGTCTCATCCTGAGCATCTCACCAGGAGTGACGTCTAGACCGAAATCCTTAACCCAGTCGATGTCCCTTGCATTGATTGTGTCGTTCTCTTCCACGACATTCTTCTGCCCGTACCTGTTCCTGAGATCTGCGAGGAGATCGGCGGGTATGTTTCCGCTTATGATAAAGTCAATGTCTGGCATATGGGGCTGACTCACGTGAACCAACATAATAGACCTCCACTATCATCTTTCCTTCACGACATTCCCAGCAGGCAACCCAGTGGTATGCCAGATGGCAATGATATTTACTCTCTTCCAATTTGCTATAATTCATATACTTCGGCTGTACTGGACCATTCTCCAGATCAAGCAGAAGGGACCGGAGGACCATCAGTGCATTACGCGGCAGGTTTCTCATCCCCTGAAATGCCTTCTTCTTGATTACAACTTCGTATCGCATAGTCACAATGTAACCAATATTGGTTAGTATGTCAATTAAACAAACTTACACTTCTGGTAAAGCTATTCACTAACTCATTACCATCAATGAATCATTTCAAAAGCGGCGGGTTATCTGGTATCATGTGTGCATATGGAAAAGAAACCAGAACCAGTTTATCCGAATTCGAAGTTTAAGTCTTTTTGTTACATAAATAGCGTTGTTACCAATCCCAACATCATTGTCGGCGATTATTCTTACTATGATGACGGTGAAGACGGCCCGGAATCTTTTGAAAAACACGTGACTCACCATTACGATTTCATCGGAGATAAACTTATCATCGGGAAATTCTGCAGCATAGCCAAAGGCATAGAATTCGTCATGAATGGTGCAAACCACATGCTTGACTGTTATTCGGCTTATCCGTTTGAAGTTATCGATGAATTCAAAGGGCTTTCCAGACCATTTGGATCAAGGGCCAATCGCGGAGACACAATTGTAGGAAACGATGTGTGGTTCGGCCAGAATGTTACGGTGCTCCCGGGAGTCTATATTGGAGATGGTGCGATCATTGGGGCAAATTCTGTCGTTTCCAAGGATGTTCCTCCTTATTCGGTTGTTGCCGGAAATCCTGCAGCCGTCAGGAAATATCGTTTCGATGATGAAACAATCGCATTGCTTTTGGAACTGAAGTGGTGGGATAAAGATATAGATGAAATCAAAAGGCTGATTCCTTTGCTATCATCTCCGGAAAAGAATAAGGAAGTGTTGAAAAAGATACTTAGAAGATAATACTTTAAAACCAAGGCCAACTCCTTCATCATAAAGGAATTGGCCTTTTCTTTACCGGAGACGGGACTTGCCCTCAGCTCCCGGAAGTCTGCTTCGGGCCGCCTCCGCTGGTCAATCTTGCGCCGGCTCAGATTGCCCTTAACGCTCT
>CAMZFA010000011.1 GCA_947305945.1 uncultured Spirochaetales bacterium
TATAGGCTGCATTGAACTTCTTTCCTGCTGTTCCGGTGAATTTCACCGTGCCGCCGGCTGTCTTAGCCGTCTTGTAGAGGGCATCGTCCGAAAGGAAGTAGAAGGTATCGGCGTTAAAGCCTACAAACTGCTTGATGTAGATTCCGGAGGGTGCAATTGAGGTTGCAACCTTCATGTAGAGGCCGTTGTCTCCGTCCACGTTGCAGGCAACAAAGAGAAGTGAAAGTGCAATGACAAGTAAAATGGCAAGTTTTTTCATGTTCGGCCTCCCGTCAGTGTCTGTAAACCAGAAGAAGTGTGAGCGGGACAAAGCCTGCTATAGCGTTGTCTCCGTTCTTGTTGGATGAAGAGCCGTAGAACTCTGCGTTGAGCCACATGCCGCCCTTGATTCCGGCACCCCAGGAATTGCTGAAATAGTAGACCGGGCTGACTGTAATCTCTGCATGGGGAGCCATATAGCGCTGGTTGTCATATCTGAGGATTGCAATACCGAGATTGGCATGGGTAATGACGTCCCATTTTCCGTTCTGGAAGGCGTACCAGCTGAGTTTTGCAGTGATGGGGATTGTGTTGAACAGTTTCTCCGAGCGGGAGTAGTTGAATGCATATCCCAGTTCCGCACCCAGGGCAAGGTTTCTTGTCAGGAAGCTCTGATATGAAAGGGAACCGTAACCGCCAAGTTTGAGGTGGGTGCCGTCAGAACCGGTTACAGTGCCTTTGTCGCTGTTTGTGAAGCCCATGAAAAGAGGGAAGTCCACACCCAGATTGAATGAGAATGCGGAGTCACCTTTTTCATAGTAAAGATCTGCTGCGCTCACTGCTCCGAGAGCCAGGAAAGCAAGCAGAAGAACAATGGTGAATTTCTTCATAATTTACCTCGCTGGTATTATACAGATAAACATTACTTTACTGAATACATAAAACCAACTCTGTTCACAAAGGGTTACATTTTGGCTAAAATAAACGTGTGCAGTTATCAGGAAAAGAATTATCATTTGCCATCAGATCGGATCTGGCGTTGAAGTGCCAGTCTTTCAGGGAAAAAACAGGCAGATTACCGTCTCTTGCGGTTGTTCTGGCAGGGGATAATCCGGCCAGCATCACCTATGTCTCGGCAAAGAAAAAGGCCTGCGATGAGGCGGGTATGATCTGCCGTGACATCACCCTCCCGGGTACTGTCAGTCAGGAGGAACTTCTGGCAACCGTTGCCTCTCTCAACGGGGATCCCTCGGTTGACGGCATTCTTGTCCAGCTTCCTCTTCCCGAAGGTCTTGATGAGCAGCTGATTACCCGCGCTATAGACCCTGCAAAGGATGTGGACGGTTTCTGTCCTGAAAACGTGGGACACCTTCTTCTGGGAGAAAAAACCTTTGTCCCGTGCACACCCAAGGGCATAATGAGACTTCTTGATGAATACGGAATCCCCACCTGGTCTGCAGATGTCTGCATTGTGGGCAGAAGCAATATTGTGGGAAAGCCTCTTGCCGCCCTGTTCATGCAGAGGGGCAGGGATGCAACCGTCACCGTCTGCAACTCACGTACAAATGATCTTGCCGGCCATGTGAGAAGGGCTGACATAGTGGTTGCCGCCGTGGGAAGGCCGGGGACCATTACCGCGGACATGATTAAGGAAGGTGCCACGGTCATTGATGTTGGAATCAACAGAATTCCGGACAGCACAAAAAAGAGCGGTTTCCGCCTTGTCGGAGATGTTGATTATGAGGGTGTGGAGCCCAAAGCAGGTGCAATCACACCGGTTCCCGGAGGAGTTGGTCCCATGACCATTGCAATGCTTTTGGAAAATACCGTTGAGGCTGCATGTATGCATGAGGGCCTTGAGTTCTGTGACTTATGAAAACCTATTACATTGAAACATACGGCTGTCAGATGAACAGCGCCGAATCAAACTCTCTTGAAGCCATTCTGCAGGGTGCCGGTCTTACTCCGTGCTACAACCAGAATGATGCCGATCTTGCGGTTATCAACACATGCTCCGTGAGACAGAGTGCGGAGAACAGGATCTGGGGACGTCTGGGATCCTACAATCCGATCAAGAAGAAGAGAAAAATGACCCTTGTTGTCACCGGATGCATGGCTGACAGGCTGGGAGAGGACCTTAAGAAGAAAGCTCCCCAGGTTGATTTTGTTGTTCCCGTGAACGGAAAGATGAAGATTCTGGATATTGTCAGCGGCGCAGGCGGCTGTGACACGGATAAATATGAATTTTCACAGACCTACTGGCATGAAGGTGAGTTCTCTTCCTATGTTCCCATCATGAACGGATGCAACAACTTCTGCTCCTACTGCATTGTGCCCTACGTCAGGGGCAGGGAGGTGAGCAGGGACCCTGAGCAGATTCTCAGAGAGATAGATTTTCTGGAGTCAAAGGGAGTGAAAGAAATTACCCTTCTGGGGCAGAACGTCAATTCCTACAACTACAACGGCCTTGACTTCCCCAGGCTTCTTACCATGATATGCAGGAGGCTGGACAACATAAGGTGGGTGCGTTTCGAAAGCCCCCATCCCAAGGATTTCTCGGATGAGCTTATTGAGGTTATCGCCCGGGAGGGCAGGGTTGCAAAGCACCTGCACATTCCCATGCAGAGCGGAAGTACCAGAATCCTTAATCTGATGAACCGCAGGTATACCCGTGAGGCTTATCTGGCGCTGATTGACAGGATAAAGGCCCGTATTCCGGAAATCACCTTTGCCGTTGATGTCATGGTGGGTTTCCCCGGCGAGACGGAGGAGGAGTTCAGGGAAACTCTTTCGGCCATGGACATTGCGGGCTATATTGAGGCCTACATGTACTACTGGAATCCCAGGGAAGGCACAAGGGCCTGCTCAATGGAAGGCCGGATGTCCGAGAGTGACAAGCAGAAGCGTCTTCAGACCCTGATTGACCATCAGCTGGAGAGTGCTGCAAAGATTAAGGCCGGGCGTACCGGAAATGTTCAGGAGGTTCTTGTCCTGTCCGTTTCGCGTGACAATGTGTCCCAGATGCTGGGCCGCAATGAGCATAATGAGATGGTGGCATTTACCGTGCCCGAGGGCTCTGAAAAGCCTTCTCCGGGCAGTATTGTCAATGTTCAGTTTCTTTTCCTGAATGGAAATACGTTTGTAGGTAAACAGGTATGAGCAGTATTTTGAATGACAGCTACGCAGAGGAGAAAACGGTTTTCGACGCCAAGTTCGAAAAGCTTAAGAAACTTATCTCAAACAGCCGGAGAATGACTGTTTTCACCGGTGCCGGTGTTTCAACGCTGAGCGGAATTCCGGATTTCAGGGGAAAGCACGGTGTCTACACCGACCCGTGGATGGGTCTGGATGTTGAGGAGATTATCTCCCTGACCTTCTTCCGCAGAAGCCCTGATATTTTCTACAAATGGGCCGAGGACGTGTGGTACCGTCTTGAGGATTATGAACCGAACATTGTCCACAAGGTTCTTGCCCGCATGCAGGAGAAGGGCATGCTTCAGAGTATCTATACCCAGAACATAGACATGCTCCACCACAGGGCCGGAAGCAAGAATGTTTATGAGGTTCACGGAAGCCCCAGACTGCACCATTGCACAAAGTGCAGGAAAGAGTTCAGTTATGAAGAGATTGCCCCTGTTGTACACAGGGGAGAGGTTCCGCGCTGTCCGGCCTGCGGCGGTGTTATCAAGCCGGATATCATCTTCTACGAGGAGTCACTGGACTCCCATGTGCTTGAGAGTGCCTTTACTGATTTTTCCCATACGGACCTTTGTCTGGTGCTGGGCTCATCACTTCTTGTCCAGCCTGCGGCCTCTTTCCCGCAGATTGCCTTGCAATCGGGAGCCGAACTCGTTATTGTCAATGCTCAGACAACTTATCAGGACGCCAACGCTGCTCTTGTTTTCAGGGATCTGAGGCAGACATTCGAGGCTCTTGACTCCTGGATAGGTTGATTTTTGGATAGTATATGATCAGACAGAATGAAAAGATAAGAAACATTGCAATCATAGCCCATGTTGACCATGGCAAAACCACCCTGGTGGACGCACTTTTCCGCCAGAGCGGAGTCATGTCCAAAGGGGACGGTGAAAGAATTATGGACAGCGGTGCAATTGAGCGCGAGAGGGGAATTACCATCAGCGCCAAGAACTGTGCCATCAACTGGAAGGGCGTGAAGATAAACATCATAGACACTCCGGGTCACGCAGACTTCGGAGGAGAGGTTGAGCGCGGCCTGAGCATGGTGGACGGAGTTATTCTTCTCTGCGATGCTGCAGAGGGCCCGCTTCCCCAGACAAGGTTTGTTCTCCAGAAGGCTCTTGAGAAGAACCTTGCTGTAATTGTTGTCATAAACAAGATTGACAGACAGGATGCCAGACCCGAGGAGGTTCTGAACGAGGTTTATGACCTTCTTCTTGAGCTTTCGGATGATGAAAGCCTTCTTGAGGTACCCGTTTTCTACGCAAACGGCAGGGAGGGCATCTGCTCTGAGAAACTCAATGACCCGGATGCAAAGAACATACATCCTCTTCTGGATGCCGTTCTGGAGCATATTCCTGCTCCTTCTTATGACGACGAGGAGCCGTTCCAGATGCTGGTTTCCGACCTGTCATACAGTGACTACCTTGGCAGACTTGCAATAGGAAAGATTGTAAACGGCAGCGCAACTCCCAACACGCAGCTTGTGTGCATCAACGCGGAGGGAAAGCATATTCCGCTCAGAGTCACAAGACTGCAACTCTATGACGGACCGCGTTTTACAGAGGCTCCCGAGGTTACTCCCGGAGACATTACGGTTCTTTCCGGAATTGAGGATGTATCAATCGGAGACACAATCTGCAACAAGGATTACATCAAGGCGCTGCCCCGAATCCACGTTGATGAGCCTACCGTTTCAATGCTCTTTTCCAAGAACATCTCACCCCTTGCCGGCCGTGAGGGCAAACAGCTCACATCCGCCAAAATCTGGGACAGACTCCAGCGCGAGGCTCTCAGAAACGTCTCGATCGGCATTGAGAAAAACGGTGATGATACGTTCACTGTCAAAGGCCGCGGCGAGTTCCAGATGGCCATTATTGTTGAGCAGATGAGACGTGAGGGCTTTGAGCTTTGCATAGGCCGCCCGCGTATCATTTTCCGCAAGGATGAAAACGGCAAACTGACTGAACCTGTGGAAGACCTTCTCATTGACTGCCCCGAGGAGTACTCCGGCACAATCATGCAGGAGCTTTCCCAGCGCAAGGCCGCCATGCAGAACATAAACTACCTGGCAAACGGACGCGTCAAAATGCAGTTCATCATCCCGTCACGCGGCCTTATCGGTTACCGCGACCAGTTCCTCACAGACACCAGGGGCTACGGAATCATGAACTCCTCACTGCACGGCTATGAGCCCTACAAGGGCGATTTCCCGGACCGCACCACCGGCTCCCTGGTCTGTGACCGCGCCGGCGAGGCCGTTGCCTACGGCATCTGGGAGCTTGAGGACCGCGGCAGATTCTTCATTGTTCCGGGAGACCCGGTCTATGAGGGAGAGATTGTAGGTGAGAGAAACAGGGAAGGAGATCTTCTGCTCAATCCCACCCGCACAAAGAAGCTTACCAACCTCAGAGCCTCCGGTCATGATGAGGCCGTAAGCCTTACTCCGGTCAAGAAAATGACCCTTGAGCAGGCCATAGGTTTCATCAAGGAAGATGAACTTGTTGAAGTAACTCCTCAGTCTGTCAGGATATGCAAGAAGATTCTGGACAGTCAGAAGAGAAGGATTTTTGAGAACAGGGGTGTTATTCCCGAGTGTTTGAAGTAAAATAGCAATATGAAGAGAACTGTTGTCTGCCTTTTTCTGGTACTCTGCCTCAGCGCAGGATTGTTTGCATTTTCATGGTCACCTTCTGCTGACATAGCAGGCGGTGTTGCCCTGTTTTTCCCCGGTGTTGAAGAGCTGAAGGGTAACGGAACCTTCCGTACCTCCGCTTTCGGCGCCGTTGATCTTAATCTTGTTCGTTTCTCTGCCGGCAAATTTGACTTCGGCGGCGGTTTTTCCGCAGCCTACGTGTCAAAATCCAACGTGTACGGCAACAACATAATGAAGGCCTACTACCAGCTGGGCGGCGGTGCAGGTCTTTCCTACCGCTTCACTGATGTCTTCTCCCTGGGCCTCTTCGGCCGTCTGATGGTTGCCACTCTCAGACCTGTGGGAGTTGACCAGTTTGCCGCAATTGAGGCCGAGCTTCAGCCTTCCTACACAATTGTCAGCAATTCCCGCGGCAACGTAGGCGTCTTCCTTCCCGTCACCGCGGCCTTCCGCAAGGACGGCATAACCTTCAGAACAGGTCTCGGTATCCACCTTGCCCTTGATGTTCACAAAGGAGGTGCCAGATGAAGAAGTCTCTGACCATCCTTCTGACCGTCCTTCTCGTATCCCTTGTTCTTGTCTCATGTGATAATTCAGTTTCCAGCAAAGGTAAAATCAACATTATCTCAGTGGGGGATAATTTTACCGGAAATACTGAAAGCATAAATGTCCTGAAGACCTGTGAAAATGATGCAAATGCCGTGAAGGAAGTATTTGAAAAACGCGCTACGGAAGCCGGTTATTCTGTTTCTTCAACTGTTTTTATCGGTAGTTCCACCGGTACGGATAATGCTACTGTTGCCAATCTTAAATCTGCTATTTCTGATCTGAAAACCGGTGCGGCATCAAATGATATTTCAGTAATCTACGTCAGTACTCACGGCAGTAATGATATAACCAAAAAAGTTGATTACTCGACATCCAACGATAAGAACGGTTATTTCATCCTGGAAACAAAAACTGCCACCGGACAGTATGCGTTTTCCGATTTTCTTTCTGATGTAAATGAAATTCCCGGAACCGTTCTGATTATTGCGGACCTTTGTTATTCAGGTGCTCTGATTGAACAGAATAACGTGACTTACAACGTGAACAATTACACAGGAACAGACCCGGTACGTATTCTTTTCTCAGACGGAACTGTCAAAGAATCTTCTAAGACCTTTGTTCTTGCTGCCAGCACATACTTCCAGGAATCACAGGCTGGATCTACTGTTAATGACTTAAGCGTAATGACTGACTACCTTCTCAAGGCTTTGGGAATGTCCAACTATAACGCAGGTGTAAACTACGCCTCATCCATCCCCGCAAAGAAGAGCAACAAGATTCTTCTTTCCGATGTATACGGATACGTCTACAAGGAGTCAAAGAAGGACAACAAGGCGCAGATTGTCCAGATGTCATCCGGTACCAATGACCTTGTCCTGTTCAGTTACTGATTCAGAGCTTGGCTACAGAGCTTGGCTTCAGAGCATTAAAAATGCTTAAGCCGAGCTCTATTTTTTATCTGAACATTATTTTGATGTTCTTTGTTGAATTTGCTGAGTTTGGTGTTCATGGTGTTCTTGTTGTCCCCTCCATCTCGCTCATGTTGAAAGTTATGCTGGCTTATGAACATGAGGTGGAAGTATCGGTTTAGAAACTCTTGAAGAATATAACTCTGTCCTCCTCTGGATATTTGCCTGTTTTGAATTTTTCTGCAAACTTGATCACTTCGGATTTTGGCTTTTGTAACAGTTCAACCAAATCGTCTCTTGAGACCTCAAATAGACTTTCCGGGATTTCAAGGCAGAATGGTTTGAAGTAGTTTTTCTCCCATTTGTCAAAACAGGAGTATGGAGACCGGTTTCCGGCTTCACGCATATACAAGTCATTATCCTTTATGTATTTCATCGAAACCAGAAGTTGACACCTGTTTTCTATTGCTACATATCTGGGATGCCTTTCCATAAGGTGGTCCGGAACACTGAACCCTTTAATCCTATTATCTGATCTGTAACTCTGACTGATCACCCTGCATGCAACTGACCTCAGTTTTGAGATATTCATAATGTTATCCGAGTACATGATGTCATGAGTATGAGTCGGCATGACAACACTGCATATCGGAACAACTTCGAATCGTCCACAACCTGAAGAAATTGAGTTGATGTATTTGCTTGCATGATGCGGCAGTAATACTCTGTTGTTTGTTGTTCTCTGAATAACATGCATGAACCTGCAATTGGTTTTCACATTTCCAATTTTGAATGTACCAACGTTTTCCGTTGTTCCAAGATTAAATTCGAGATACTTTCTGGCTAAGAAATCAATGTCCATGATTATCCTCCTTGCATTATTACTTATGTCATTTCGCAGCTTTTTTCTCCCCTCAAAACCGGTGTTGTTTTGTTGTATTTTTCCTACCAGTTTTTTTGAACAATAAAGACAAATCATTATTTGAAAGGTGTTGGAGAGGGGTAGGCGTAAAGGCGATTGCACTAAACAGAGAGCTTATATTCAACATGTTCACCATACGCACCAAGAACACCAAGAACAGCAAGAACACCAAGAACAGCAAGAACAGCAAAGAACATCACAATGAGTCACAAGCAGGTGGGAAAAACGGAAGAAAAGTGGGAATTTGTAAGATACTGCTTAACAACTACTTAACTTCTCACCGTCTGTTAAGGGAAAAGGGCTGTTTTGAGTAAAAAACAGGTGAAAATTATGAAAATTGGTGTTGTGGACAGGTGGGAGCGTGGGGTAGATTAGTGTCATGAAGTGGTAAAATTTCCCAAAAAAGACTCAAAATCTAGGGAAAAGTGGTAAAACTTCAGTGGGGAGAGATTGGAGTATGAACGGTGAATACCGTAATACAATTGACGAAAAGGGACGTCTCATGATTCCGCCGAGGCTCAGGGAGCAGCTCGGCAACGTCAGTGAACTCATGCTCACAAAATCTACGGATAACTCTCTCTGGCTTTTCACCAAGGCTGACTTTCAGGAACTGGATGCAGCAGTGAACTACGGACCGCTTGCAATGTTCAACAAACATTCGAGGGTTCTGGATCTGACAGTCATAGCTCCTGCGAGGGAGGCGGAACTGGATAAAGCCGGCAGACTCTCCATTCCTCAGGTATTGAGGGAATATGCCGGACTTGAACCGAAAACAGAGTGCGTGATACTCGGTTCGAGGAATCACGTTGAGATAATAAGCGCTTCAGCATATGACGCGCTTATGGAGGAATACAGGACACAGGTCGGAGAGGCTGGAAACGCCCTCAGCGAGCAGAGGATGTGATATGGAATACGTACATCATCCCGTAATGCCTGCAGAAGTACTGGAGTACCTGGTTCCCAAAAGGGAAAACGCCCTGATGGTTGACTGCACCACCGGTGAAGGCGGCCATACAAAGCTTTTTCTGGAGAAGTACCCGTCACTGAAGGTCATAGGACTGGATTGTGACAGTTCAATTCAGGAAAAGGCCAAGACAAGACTGGCTCCGTTCGGAGACAGGTTTGAACCGAGACACGTCTGGTTCGATGAGTTCTGGAAAAACTACAGCGGACCTGAAGTGGATATAGTTCTTTTCGATCTCGGAATCAGTGTATTCCACTATGAGGAATCGAAAAGAGGGTTCAGTCTCAGAAAGTCCGAGGAACTGGACATGAGGCTGGATGAGAACGCAGAACTTTCCGCCTGGGATGTGGTCAACACATATCAGGAGAAAGAACTTGCGGACATTATCTTCAAATACGGCGAGGAGAGGTACTCCAGACGTATTGCTTCTGCAATCTGCAATGCAAGGCAGGAGAAGAAGATAGATACGACAGACAGATTGGCGGATGTAATCTACAAGGCGGTTCCTCAGGAATACAGACACCTGAGATTCCATCCGGCAACAAAGACCTTCCAGGCTATCAGGATTGAGGTCAACGGTGAGTTGGACAGAATCCAGAGGGCTCTGGAGGGAGCCATAAAGGCTCTGAGGCCCGGCGGAAGAGTAGGTGTCATAACCTTCCATTCGCTGGAAGACAGACCGGTAAAGTGGTTCTTCAGGGAACACACGGATGAAGTGGAGATAATTACCAGAAAACCCGTAGTTCCTACTGAAGAGGAATGCAGGGAAAATGCTCCGAGCAGGAGTGCCAAATTCAGGGTTGCAGAGAGGAGAGGGGTATGAACACTGAAAGCAGGATTAAAGGAAAAGTTTTCTTGATAATGGCGGCATCGCTGCTGGTCGGACTCTGTCTGGTTGTTCCGGTATGGCAGAGTGCGGTAAATGCGGACCTTATAAGAAGTATTGGTGCAGTACGTTCCGATATTTCCGTTTTCGAGGGAATCAAGATGTCTCTTGAGGCCGATATTGCCCACCACACAACTCCTGAATTCCTCATTGCCGAGGCCGTAAAACAGAATATCAACTTTACTCAGATCTCCAACAGTACAACAGTTGCACTTGCGTTCTGATTTATTGCAAAATAAACCACGGAGGATAGAACGTGGCCAGACCGAGATATGACGACTGGAACTTCATGGGGGAGTCCCTCGATAATACACCGGCTTACGGTTCAACATTCAGATTCAGACACCTGACAGTCCTGTTTACGGCTTCGTGTCTGATTCTGTTCGTATTGGGACTGGTATGCGCCTATTCTGCATCCTATCCCGTTGCCCTTGCCGGGGGGAGGAGCCATTACTATTATCTGACAAGACAGCTGCTGTTTGCCGGCATAGGACTGGTGACAGGTCTTGTTGCGTATTTCATACCCGATTCGTTGCTCAGACTTCTCACCCCTCTTGTCATGTTCGGAAGCCTGACAATCCAGATTGTAAATGTTTTTCTCAGAAACATATACATGACATATGAAAGCATTTTTGCACTTATGGTGCTTTCCATTGTCATGTACCTTTCTCTGTATTTTGCAAACAGGGAAAACCACCTCTCGAGATTACGTGAATTGGTTTTTCCCATGCTGTTCTCAGTTCTGTTCATATTCCTCATAGCTGTCCAGCAGGACATTATGTACCTGGTTCTTTTCCTTGCGGCAGTCATCATCATGTTCGCTGTCGGAGGAGTGGGATTCTGGGGTGTACTGCTTCTTTTCCTGTACTCTTCTGTTCCGGCTGTGTGCTGGATTCTTGCTGACCGCAGCAAGGTCAGTTTTATTCTCAACTATTTTGTTCCGGGACTGGACTCGGCCGAGCAGGCGGCACAGGTGCTTCTGAGGCAGCGCTGCATTTCCGGCGGAGGCTGGTTCGGAAAGGGATTGGGAATGGGAGTTTTCAAGCTTCAGGGAATAGAGGGAATGTCCACTTACTACATTCTCTGCAACATTATAGAGGAGCTTGGTTTTGCAGGTGTTACGGCAATCTTTATTCTTTTCATGATAATAGCTTACTGCGGATACAGATGCTCGTATTTCACACGCAATACCAACCTTCATTATTCAAATCTTTCAGCAGGCCTTACTACTGTTCTTGTATGGCAGTTTCTTATAAATACGGGCTCTGTTCTGGGCCTGATTCCAACAGCCGCTGTTTCTCTTCCGTTCTTCTCAATCGGCTCCGATATTGCGGTTGTAATGCTGGAGTGTGCCCTTCTGCTCAGATGCCTGAAGAGGGGCTTCATGAAGGAGTCCGTACCGTCATCTACGGACCTTGTGGTTCCCGACAACATGACGGGAGAAACGGCCGGCAAAACAGGTGCCTCAATGATGCAGAATACGGGAGTTTCAACCGGGTATGAAGAGAAAGAAGAAAATTAAGATTCTGTTCATTATCCTGTTCTTCCTCATCCTTGTCGGAGCCGCTGCCGTAGCCGTAGGTAATCTCAGTTTCTTTGACATAAAGGAAGTTAAGTTGAGCACCACCGGTCCGGTGTACGGAATGCCTCTGCCGGTTCAGAGATATCTTACCGGTCTGACCGGCAGGAACATGTACTCCCTCAACTCTGCTGCCCTTAAGAAAAACATAGAAAACTGTGAGGGTGTATCTTCTGTCAGGATAGAAAAATACTATCCGTCACAGCTTTGTGTTTTCATTGATTTCGAACCATATGACGTCAGGTACATAACCGAGTCTTCCCGTTATTGTTCGGCAAACGGAAAACTTGTCGAGGTTTCAGAGGAACTGTTCAATCTGTGCACCGGTCTTCCTGTGGTGGAGATTGCCGATTCCTACGCCCGTTTCATTGTCAAATGGGGCATGGAGGAGGGCTTTGCACAGATGGCTGCACTGGTATCCGGAATACCTTCAAAGTCCTTGATAAGTGATATAAAATACGTTAATAATAACAGTAACAGGTTCGGTCGCGTGGTCATGACCATTCCATCCCTCAACGCAGAACTGTTTATCGAAGACCCCATAACCTATGAACGGCTGGAGGAAGTGCTTGAACAGATTGACGGCGGCGGATGGTATGATGTCCATGCGTACAAGTTAGTGAAGCATAGGGAGACGTAAGACTGTGGCATCTGAAAGGATTTTGATGGGGTTGGACATAGGATCAGCCTGGGTCAGGGCTGTGATAGGCTCCCTTTCCAAAGATGGCAAACTCATGGTTGACAGCATCTGTGAATGCCCCAGCAACGGCGTGCACAACGGCATTATCGTCAATCCCGAACAGACTCTCAAGGCAATCTCATCCGTAATCCAGGAAGCTGAGCTTCAGGCAGGTGCCGAGGTTCAGAGCATAATCACAGGTGTGGGCGGCTCCACCGTCAAGGGTATTCAGAGTTCCGGAGTTGCCGGAATCAACACCAAGGGGCTTGAAATCACCAATTCCGACATTTACCGCTCCCTTGAGGTTGCAAGAACCATGGAACTGGGACCGGACAGGGCAATTCTGCACACTCTGGTGCAGGATTTCTCGGTTGACGGGAAGAGCGGAATCAAGGATCCGCTTGCCATGACGGGACACCGTCTGGAGAGCAGGGCTCTGGTGGTCACCGCTTCACAGCAGAACAGCCTGAACACGAAAAAATGCCTTCAGAGGGCAGGTATTGCCAATTCAAGACTTGTTCTCCAGCAGCTTGCCGATGCTGACATTGTCCTGAGCCAGGACGAGAAGGAGATGGGAGTGATTCTCATCAACATAGGCAGCAACATTACCAACATGATTGCCTACCAGAACGGTTCTCCCCAGTACGTGGGCGGAATTGATCTGGGAGGAGCAAGTGTCACAAATGACATTGCATACATTTTCAACAAACCTAAGAGCATTGCCGAACAGATCAAGTGTGAGTTCGGAAGCTGTTACATTCCGTCCGTAAGGCCGGAGGACAAGATTCTGATTCCGCAGGTGGGCGGCATGCCTTCAATTCAGATTCCCAAGAAGGAACTGAGCAAGATAATCGAGCCGCGTATGGCGGAAATCTTCTCACTGCTCAAGAAGGACCTTGAAGACAGACATATCAGAGGTTCTTTCGGTGCAGGCGTTGTACTGGTGGGCGGCGGATCGCTTCTTTCCGGCGTTACCGACCTGGCAACGGAGATTTTCAGAATGCAGGCACGCATTGGTTTCCCGGAGGCTCTTCCGGGCCTTGACAGGTCTTACATCAACCCCAAGTACACAACCGTCCTCGGGTTGCTCAAGACGGAGGCCAGAAGAAACTCGAACGCCAAGGGAAACAGAAACACACCGGGCGGTATGAGACCGGCAAAGAAGCAGGGCTTGTTCAGCAAGCTTTCAAATTTTTTCAAGACGGTTGTCTGATTAAGGGAGAGAGGTCACGTTATGGACTTTGGAATGATAGAAGATCTGCTGCATGATGAACAGGCACAGCCTACCGAGATCAAGGTTATCGGCGTAGGCGGAGCCGGCGGAAATGCAGTAAACAGAATGATATCAAGCGGACTCAAGAAGGTTACCTTCTGTGCCCTGAATACCGATGTGCAGGCGCTGCAGCGTTCAAATGCCCAGATCCGCCTTCCCATAGGAAAGGAGCTTACAGGCGGTCTCGGAGCCGGCGGAATGCCCGAGATGGGCGAGAAAGCCGCCGAGGAGAGCAGGGATGATATCAGAAAACTTCTCCAGGGAACCGACATGGTCTTCATCACAGCCGGTATGGGCGGCGGTACGGGAACAGGTGCCGCTCCGGTTGTTGCAGAGATTGCCAAGGGTGAGGACATTCTCACCGTTGCCGTTGTGACAACACCCTTTGCCTTTGAGGGAAGAAAGAAACTTGAATTTGCCACTGCGGGTATCGAGAAGCTGAGAAAGCAGGTTGATACCCTCATTCTCATACCCAACCAGTACCTGCTCAAGGTCTCCGAGAACAACACTCCCATCAAGCAGGCCTTCCTCATGGCCGATGATGTTCTGAGACAAGGCGTCCAGGGTATTTCCGAACTGATTACCGAGCCCGGTGAAATCAACATTGACTTTGCAGACGTACGTACAGTCATGAAGGGCAAGGGCGATGCCATTATGGGCATCGGCATAGGTGAAGGTGCCAATAGGGCGGTTGACGCCGCAAGACAGGCCATCAACAACCCGCTGCTTGAGAATGCAAGAATTGACGGTGCCAAGAGTGTACTGGTCAACCTGACCGCAGGTGACGGACTGCTTCTGAGCGAATATCAGGATGTTGTAGAGCTTATCACCGAGAACTGCGACGAAGGTGCACTGATCATTGCCGGTCAGGCCTATGACGCAGACATGGGTGACAAGGTCAAGGTCACCGTTGTTGCCACCGGCTTCAGACAGGAGCAGGTGGGCGTGGATATGCCCGAGTATGAAAAGCCGCGCAAGAGATTTGACCAGCCCTTCACATTCAAAAGCGAGACACAGTCTGCTCCGGCTGCTTCAGCCGCAGCCGACGATGCCCCGCAGGAGAAGCCCGGTGAACAGGTTATTTCCATCAACCGCTGGCAGGATCTCCAGCAGCAGATAGGCAGAAGACAGGAGACAGACTCCTCTTCGGCAGACTACTCGTTCCCCGCCATCCTCAGATACAAGAGGGACGATGACAACTGATAACATAGCAGAGGTCTTCTCAGAGAATCTGCTTACGGAAAGACATGCTTCTCAGGCCACCAGAGAAATCTACAGCCGCGAGATAGCATGTTTTTTTTCTTATCTCAGTAAAAGGAACCTTGATTACCTGACAATTGACACTGCCGGCATAAAGGAATACCTGATATTCAATTCAAACGAGAGGAAACTGGGACCTGCCACCAACAGCAGGGTGATTACCGCCGTCAGACTGTTCTATGACTTTCTGAACCGTGAAGGCATCAGGAAGGACGATCCTACGGAGCTGATCGGCAAGGTGAGAAAGCCCAGGACCGTTCCGGTAACGGTCAGTGCAAAGGGTGTGGATGATTTTCTCAATGCAATAGACACATCGGATGCCATAGGCCTGAGGGACAGGGCCCTGTTCGAGCTCATCTATTCCTGCGGTCTCAGGGTAAGTGAGTGCTGCGGCATTAAGATGACGGATTACTACAACCGTGAAAGACGCATCACAGTGACCGGAAAGGGTGACAAACAGAGGATGGTCCCGGTGGGAGACTATGCGGCCGAGGCTCTGGACAGGTACATAAGCTGCGCCAGAAACGAGCTTCTGGGAAAGAAGAAGAGCAGATACATGTTCATCTCAATGCAGGGCAGGGCTGTTACAAGACAGGAAGTCTGGGTAAGGCTCAAGTACTATGCCCAACTGTCAGGACTGGAACTGAAGGTCCATACACTAAGACACAGCTTTGCAACCCAGCTTCTCAAAAACGGAGCGGACCTCAGGTCCGTGCAGGAGTTTCTGGGTCACAGTGACATAAGGACAACTGAGATATACACCCACGTGAATACCGATGACCTTCTGAACGCCTTCAGAAAGTTTCATCCGGACGGAAAAAAGTAGCTAAAAAGTGGGGAGAAAAATGCCGTGATTTTCCCATAAGTATTACAGGAGGAAAAAATGGCAGACATAAACCCCAGAACAATCGAAATAGGATTGGCAGATTATCTTACACCGGACAAGAGAAGATCACTGATGCTCTCGGATATGAGCATTGAGGATTTCAGGCGTATTTTCAAATGCAACCATGAACAGGAAGCAAAACAGATTCTCTATTGGCTGGATAAGGGCGGTACAAGGAAAGTCCTCAGCTACGGCATGAGAGGTTTTCCGGACTTCGGAGGGCTTGAGAAGAATATACCGTATTTTCTTTTCACGGAAGGAAAAATTCCGGAAGAAGGAATAAGGATGACCGCAGTGGGAACAAGAAGAACGGATCTGGAGGGCCTGCACGGAGCCTTCAGACTGGGCATGGAACTGAATCTGAACGGCATAACTCTGATAACAGGCAATGCCGAGGGCTGTGATCAGGCCCTCATATACGGGGCAATCAGGGGAGGATGCGGGAACTTCATTACAGTCCTTCCATGCGGTAATGAAGTGCATTATCCGTACAACATGCGTTATCTGAGGGATAAAATAATCGATACCGGAGGATTGATTGCAAGCCCGTTTGCGCCGCTCACTCCGCCGCTGAAATACAACTTCCCCTACAGGAACCAGATTCTTGCCGCAATGGGTCATTTCTGCATTGTTGTCCAGGCACCCATCAGGTCAGGAGCCATGATTACCGCAGACCTTGCCGTTCAGATGGGAAAGGATATCATGGTCCCGGACTGCGGTCTGGGAAACAGTGTCAGCAGAAGGGGAACACAGAGGCTTCATGATGACGGCTGCCCGCTTCTGGATGATGTGTTTCTGCCTCAGGTGAGAGTCCGGGAAACAAAGGATGATAAAAACGCCGTAAGATTCGGCAATGCTTACTATGAGATAATCCGTCCTGTATGATATATTCCATATTATGGATGAACTCATAAGGTCCTATATCACTTATCTCAGGACGGTAGGCGGTTATTCAGAAAAAACCGCCGTTGCCTATGAACATGACCTGAGAAGGTTTGAGGACTGGATGAAAAGGCACGGTGTTGAGGTGGATGATCTTACTCCGGAGGATGCAAGGTCATTTACCGTTGAACTTTATGAAAGCAAGCTCAAACCCGCAACAATCAACAGGATTCTCAGCGCAAACAGAAGCTTCTTCCACAGTCTCTGTGAAGACGGAAGGCTGAACATCCAACCCTTCAAGAGGATAAGAAGGGCAAAGCAGGGGCAGCGCATACCCACCGTTCTTTCAGAAGATGAGATCAACAGTCTTCTCAACCATCCTTGCGATACCTATGACCGCCTCCTTGAGGTGACAATGTTCAATCTGTTCTACTCGACCGGCTGCAGACTCTCGGAGATTACGGAGATGAATATCCGTGACATGGATATTCCGGGAAGAAGGGTTCTTGTCACCGGAAAGGGCAACAAGCAGCGCTATGTGTTTCTCACCGAAAGGGCCGTCCGTATGCTTGAGGAGTATCTTCCCCAGCGTGCGGCCACCCTTGAACGCTGCCGCCTTGAGGATGACGGGACATTATTGATAAATAAAAAGGGCAGAAAGTTGCCGCTTTCAACAATTCATATTATTTTTGACAGGTACCGTGCAGAACTGGGACTTACAAAGAAGTTCACTCCGCATGTTTTCAGGCATACCTTTGCAACACACCTGCTGGACAATGATTCGGACATCAGGATAGTTCAGGAGCTTCTGGGACATGAGAGCATAGGAACAACCCAGATCTACACGCATGTAACGGGAAAGAGACTTGAGAAAATATACAGGGATTCACATCCCCACGGAAGGAAGGAAGAATGAGTTTCAGAGGAACAACAATAGTAGCAGTAAAGAAAGACGGACATGTGGCCATTGCCGGTGACGGACAGGTCACGGCCGGTGACACCATAATGAAGGGCAACGCCCGCAAGGTCCGCAGGATATACGACAATAAAATCATCGCCGGTTTTGCCGGCACTACGGCCGATGCCTTCACCCTTTTCGAGCTTTTTGAGAAAAAGCTTGCCCAGTTCAACGGTGATCTTACGCGTTCTGCCGTTGAGCTTGCAAAGGAATGGAGGATGGACAAGGGTCTGAGACGCCTTGAGGCCATGATTCTGGTCTCGGACGGCAACCAGATTTTCCTTATATCCGGCACAGGAGACGTGCTTGAGCCTGAGTATGATGCCATAGCAATTGGAAGCGGCGGCAATTATGCCCTCAGCGCCGCAAGGGCCTATCTTGACTGCGCAAAGGATCTCAGTGCCAGGGAGATTGCTCTCAAGTCCATGGCAATTGCATCTTCAATCTGTATCTACACCGACGACAAGTTCCTTGTGGAGGAAATATGATGGAAAACACTGAAATTGCAGTAAGCGAGAAGAAATACAATCTTGATGACATGGTTCCCTCACAGATTGTGAGAGAACTGGACAAATATGTAATAGGTCAGGCAAAGGCCAAGAGAACCATTGCCGTGGCCATAAGAAACAGAACAAGGCGCAAGAGGCTTCCGGAGAGCATAAGGGATGAGGTTTATCCCAAGAACATAATCATGATCGGAGCCACCGGAGTAGGTAAGACCGAGATTGCAAGAAGAATTGCAAGGCTTTCAAATGCCCCCTTCATCAAGGTGGAGGCCACAAAGTTCACAGAGGTGGGCTATGTGGGACGTGACGTTGAGTCCATGATCAAGGACCTGATGGGCAGCGCCGTATCAATGGTAAAACATGAGCTGGCAAGGCAGAATGAGGAGAAGGTGAAGGCAATTGTTGAGGAAAGACTTCTTGACCTGCTCATTCCAAACCTGAACAGCAATCCCAATACCGACCCCCAGTTCGAGGAGGCCAGAAGGCAGACAAGGGAACTTACCCGTGAGAAACTCAGAAAAGGTGAGTTTGACAACACAGAGGTTGAGGTTCCTGTAAGCATCCGTCCCAGGAGCGTGGAGATAGGCATGGTAGGCTCCATGGATGACTTTCAGAGTGCAATGAACAATCTGGGAAGCATATTTCAGGGGGTCCAGAACCGCGGAAAGAAGCACAGGATAACCATCAGACGCGCCCGTGAACTTTTCATGGAAGAGGAGATGGACAGAAGCGTTGACCAGGAAAAAGCCGTGGATCTTGCCAAGGAAAGAACCGAGCAGATGGGAATTGTCTTCATTGACGAGATAGACAAGATTGCCGGCAAGACCGGTGCCTCATCCGGACCGGATGTTTCCAGGGAAGGTGTCCAGAGGGATATTCTTCCAATAGTGGAGGGTACAAAGGTCTCCACAAAATGGGGAGTGATAGATACATCCCACATCCTGTTCATTGCAGCAGGAGCTTTCCATGTATCCAAGCCCAGTGACCTGATTCCGGAACTCCAGGGCCGTTTCCCGCTCAGGGTTGAGCTTGATGACCTGAAGGCAGAGGATTTCTTCAGAATCCTCCATGAACCGGAGAACGCAATCACCATCCAGTACAATGAGCTTCTGAAGACAGAGGGTGTGAATGTTGTATTCACTGACGATGCCCTCCGCCGTATTTCCGAAATTGCCTTCGAGGTCAACTCCAGGCAGGAGAACATAGGTGCAAGACGTCTGTACACAATTATGGAGATACTTCTGGAGGAACTGAGCTTCAGTGCCGACCAGCTCAGCGGTCAGACCATAACCATAACCCCTGAATATGTGGATTCACGTCTGAAGGATGTGGTTCAGAACCAGGACCTCACTAGATATATTCTCTGATTCGGTATATAATGCATTCTGCTCATGAACTACATAACCATTGAAGCAAGAACATATGAGGAAGCAGTGAAAAAGGCCCGTAACCAGTACGGTGACAGGCTGAGGATTCACAGCAGGAGGGACAAACAGACCAGAGGTCTCCTCGGTCTGGGTGTTTCCAGAAGCTGTGAGATAACCTGCTTCCTTACCGATGAGGCTGCACCTGCACCTGAAGTTCATGATACTGAAGAAGATACAATGCTCAGGCGTTTTGAGAAGGAGGCCATAACCCCCGATCCCAAGCTTGTTGCAACTGAGGCAGATCCTCTCATGGACCAGGGCCCCGCAAGGTCTTCCCGCTCTTCATCCGATTCACTTCTGTCCTCTGTTGAGAAAATCCTTGTCAGAAATGACTTCACACCTTCGTACATCACATGGATGCTTTCCGAGATGAAGGGCATGATTGACAGACAGGGTGCCGGGAATGTATCCGCCCAGGAGGCAGAGGCCATGCTGGCGGACAGAATCATAGGCTCTGTGGAATTTGACTACAAGGATCAGAAGAAACCCGGATCCCCCATGGTTCTGCTCGGTACGGAGTTCTCGGGAAAGACAACAACAATAGCCAAGATTGCCGCGTTGTATCTCAATGGTCAGGACGGGGAGAGCAGAAGTGTGGCACTGGCTGCACTCAATCCCACACCCGGTGCTTCCGAGCAGCTGAGAAAGATAGGAAATGCCTTCAACATTCCTGTATCGGAAGCCTCGGATGAGTCTTCATTCAGACAGATTCTGGAGCAGTATTCATCCTCGGACCTCATTCTCATAGATACAACAGGACAGAACGTGAGGGAGAGCGAGGCGGACCAGAAGATGTACAATCTGTTCAACGGTGCCGGAAAGAGCAGGTTCTCTTTCTTCCTTGCCGTTCCCGCATCAATGAAATCATCGGACATAGCAAATGTAATGAATCAGTTCAGACCTTATTCCATCAGGGGCCTTGTGGTTACAATGGCGGACAGGACAAACACCATAGGCAATGTTCTTTCCCTGAGCAGGGAGAAGGATCTGCCGCTGCTTTATGTTACGGACGGAAAGAAAATCCCCAGGGACATCCAGGCGGCCTCGGCTTCCTTCATAGCAATGAACCTGAAGGGTTTTTCAATAGATCTGGGGAGGTTGATGAAGCAGGAGTGAATCATATTCCCTTTCCTGTTTTTTGTTGACCTCGGGGCTTGATTACGGATATTCTTTAGTTTGGAGGAATTATAAAAAAATGAAAATTGGTATTAACGGTTTTGGTAGAATCGGTCGTTTTGTATTCCGTGCTGCAATGGAACGCAAAGATGTAGAAATTGTCGGAATCAATGACCTTTGTCCGGTTGATTACCTCGGCTATATGCTCAAGTATGATACAATGCACGGCCAGTTCAACGGCACAATTGACTGGGATCTTGAGAAGTCCCTTCTTATTGTCAACGGAAAGGCCATCAGAGTAACTGCAGAGAAAGATCCTGCAAACCTCAAATGGGATGAAGTCGGTGCAGAGTATGTTGTTGAGTCAACAGGTCTCTTCCTTACAAAGGAAAAGGCACAGGCTCATATTGCAGCAGGTGCAAAGTATGTTGTCATGTCAGCTCCCTCAAAGGATGACACTCCCATGTTTGTCTGCGGCGTAAACGAAGACACATACGTAAAGGGAACACAGTTTGTTTCAAATGCTTCATGCACAACAAACTGTCTCGCTCCCATTGCCAAGGTTCTGAATGACAACTGGGGAATCACAGACGGTCTTATGACAACAGTCCACTCAACAACTGCTACACAGAAGACAGTTGACGGACCTTCAATGAAGGACTGGAGAGGCGGAAGAGCTGCATCAGGCAACATCATTCCTTCTTCAACAGGTGCTGCAAAGGCTGTTGGCAAGGTTATTCCTGCACTCAACGGAAAGCTCACAGGTATGTCAATGAGAGTTCCCACTCTGGACGTTTCAGTTGTTGATCTCACAGTCAACCTTGCAAAGCCCGCAAAGTATGACGAGATCTGCGCAGCAATGAAGAAAGCTTCAGAGACAAACCTCAAGGGCGTTCTCGGTTACACAGATGAAGCAGTTGTTTCATCAGACTTCCTCGGCGACACAAGAACATCAATCTTCGACGCCAAGGCCGGTATTGCTCTTACAGACACATTTGTTAAGGTTGTTTCTTGGTATGACAACGAGATCGGTTACTCCAACAAGGTTCTTGATCTCATTGCTCACATGAAGAAAGTAAACGGCTGAGTTTCGGCCAACTGAAAAAAGGTCTGTGTAATGCAGACCTTTTTATATTTTACTGAAAAGCAGGTGATTATATGGTTTTGAATACAGTAAGGGATGCAGATCTCAAAGATAAGAAAGTTCTGATCAGAGTTGATTTCAACGTTCCCCTCAAGGAGGGCAAGGTAACGGATGACACAAGAATCCGCAGCGCACTTCCCACAATCCAGTATATTCTGGATCAGCCGGGTGCATCGGTCATTGTCATGTCCCACCTCGGAAGACCCAAGGGACAGAAGAATATGGAGTTCTCCCTTTCTCCCGTATGCAAGCGTTTTGAGGAACTGCTCGGCAGACCCGTCAAAATGGCCAAGGACGTTATCGGTCCCGAAGTGGAGAAGGAAGTTGCAGAACTCAAGGCCGGTGAGGTACTTCTTCTTGAGAACGTACGTTTCTATCCCGATGAGGAGAAGAACAATCCCGAATTTGCAAAGGCTCTTGCCGCATTCGGCGATGTATATGTAAATGACGCATTCGGTACTGCTCACAGAGCACATGCAACAACCGAAGGTCTTTCACACTATCTCAAGGCTTATGCAGGATTCCTCATTGAAAAGGAAGTCAAGTTCATGGCTCCTCTTCTTGAGAAACCGGAAAAGCCCTTTGTCGCAATTATTGGCGGTTCAAAGGTTTCCACAAAGATCACTGTTCTTGAGTCTCTTGTCAGGACCTGTGACACAATTGTCATCGGCGGCGGTATGGCATATACATTCCTGAAGGTTCAGGGTCATGCAATCGGAAACTCACTCTTTGAGGCAGATTTTGAGGAAACAGCAAAGCAGTTCCTTGCAACAGCATCAAAGAAGGGTGTAAAGGTCATTCTCCCTGTAGACCATGTCTGTGCAAAGGAATTTGCTGAGAATGCAGAGCCTGTCCTTGTTGACGCAACAGATATTCCCGAGGGCCTGATCGGTATGGATATCGGTCCCAAGACCGTTGAGCTCATCAAGAAGGATGTCCTTGCAGCAAAGAGTGTTGTATGGAACGGTCCGATGGGCGTTTTCGAGTTTGCAGCATTTGCAAAGGGCACTGAGGAAGTTGCAAAGGCTCTTGCAGATTCCGGCGCAACATCAGTTGTAGGCGGCGGAGATTCCGTGGCTGCAATCAACAAGTTCGGTCTTGCAGACAAGATCAGCCATGTTTCAACAGGCGGCGGTGCTTCTCTTGAATTCCTTGAGGGCAGAGTACTTCCCGGAATCAAGGCACTTGAGAAATAAGGGGTTTCAGCATGAGAAGTTTGTATATTGCCGGCAACTGGAAGATGAACATGGTTCCCTCCAAGGCCGTTGAATTTGTTAAGGCTCTCAGAAAGGAGACCGAAAATGCCAAGGTAAGGGTCATGGTTGCCCCGTCCTTCGTATGTCTTCCTGCAGTTGCTGAGGTCCTCAAAGGCTCGAACATCACTGTTGCAGCCCAGAACCTCAACGACCATGAGTCAGGCGCATTCACAGGAGAGGTTTCATGCGAGATGCTCCAGGACATTGGTGTGAATGCCGTTATTCTCGGTCACAGCGAGAGAAGGCTCTACTACGGAGAATCAAGCAGCTTCATCAACAAGAAGGTTCTTCTTGCCCTTGAACACGGCATGGAAGTTGTCCTTTGCGTAGGCGAGACCCTTGAGGAGAGGGAAGGCGGAAAGCTTGAGGAAGTTCTGTCCGAACAGATCACCGTAGGTCTTGAGAATGTTCCTGCAGAGAAGATGAAGGACATTACAATTGCCTATGAACCCGTATGGGCCATCGGAACCGGACGTACAGCATCTCCCGAAGATGCCGACAGCGCACATGCATTTATAAGAAGTTTACTTGCAAAGAAGTATGGCAAAGATGTTGCAGAAAAAGCCATAATACAGTATGGTGGTTCAGTAAAGCCGGATAATGTCAAAGAGCTTATGGCTAAGGAAAACATTGACGGCGCACTTGTAGGCGGTGCATCACTT